>CAZKTH010000165.1:0-8020 GCA_964555575.1 uncultured Devosiaceae bacterium
ACGGGCCATCCCCAACCACCGTTCCGCAAAAACCGAACAGGACGCATCAAGGTTTGTGCGGATCAATAGTTATTGCCGTTTTGAATTTACCGGAAATTATCGGCTTCCGCCGAAAATAGCGGTCCTGACCAAACGCGAGTACCGTGCAGTGTACAGTGTTCCATTAACGGCCGCAGATGATGATCTTGACACTGCCGGGTCGGTCAGCCAGTCCGAGATCGCGGCAAATCTGGCGTCGGGCGCGCGTTGGCTGCGCTTTTCCGGGCCGCTGGAGAAACTGTTCGAAGCCGAAACGGGGGCACGCCGCACGCGCCATCTGATGATCGGCATGATCCCGGCGCTGCTGCTGTTCGAGCTGCTGGTGACGACGGACTACCAGGCGCTGCCCGACATCTTCTGGCACTCGACCATTTTGCGGCTCGGCGTCATGAACCTGGTCGGGCTCGCGGCCTTCTTGCTGTTGTGGCGCAATCCGCCTCCCGTCTATCGCGAAGGCATCGCGGCGATCGTTATCGTCGCGCAGTCCGCCATCCTGATGACCCTGGTGGCGATGAGCAGCAGCGAAACCCGTGGCCACTACCATGTCGGCATGCTGCTCGCACTGATGTTCGGCGTCATGGTGCTGCGCGTGCGCTTCTGGCCCATGCTCGTGGCGTCGGTCGCCACATTCGCCTTGTTCATCATGACCTCGCTCGTCTTCAGCGGCCTGCCGGCGATCGAACAGCAGGGCATGGCATCGATGATGTTCGCGGCCACCGTCTTCACGATGGTTTCCGGCTATTCGCTGGAGCGCGAGCAGCGCCTGACCTGGCTCAGATCGCTGACCGAGCGCATGCGTTCGGACCGTTTCGAAGAACTGTCCTCGGTCGATCCGCTGACCGGCCTGGGCAACCGGCGGGCGCTCGAGCAGACCCTGGACCGGCTGCGCGCCGAACGCCGTACCGGCCAGGGCCTGGCGATCGCCATCGCCGATATCGACCATTTCAAGGCCTATAACGATGCCTTCGGCCACGTGGCCGGCGACGACTGCCTCAGGCGCGTGGCGGGATTGCTGCTCGGCGAGGCGCGCGGGCACAATGACAGCGTCTTCCGCTTCGGTGGCGAGGAGTTCGTGATCCTGCTGACTTCGGCCGACGCCGAGGGCGCCCTGCTGGCCTGCGAGCGGATGCGGCGGGCAGTGGAGGCCGAGGCCATTGCGCACATCGTGCCGGCACGCAATTCCCGTGTCACCGTCAGCATTGGCGTTGCCGCCGCCTCCGGGGACACGCCGCTCGATGCGGACGCCCTGATCTTCGAGGCCGACCGCCAGCTCTACGAGGCCAAGAGCCGCGGCCGGAACTGCATTTCGCCGCCGCTTTTCAAGATCGCCGGCGAACAGCAGCAGGCGGGGTAGGCGGACCCGCGACGGCCGGTGCGCCCTTTGCCCTCGACCGGAAGGGACGGATTGGGGGCGATGGCCATGGGCCGCAACTCGATTTCAGGTTCCGGCATCGGCCGGCCGCCCGATTCGGGGCCAGTGGAGACCAGAGCCCGGGGGTGCTGCTGACGCGATAGCGGCAGTCGTCCGGATAGTCTGCATGATGAGCGACAAAAGCGACGCCGACAGCGACTTCGGCCCCGCCGCGGTCAGTCGGGTCAGCCGAAAAGAGATTGCGGCCAATCTCGCCTCGGGGGCGCGCTTGGCCGGGATCGACGAGGAAACGGCCATACGCGCCTGCGCGCGCATGCGCAAGGCGATCGAGGCGGCGGCCAAACCGTCTCCACTCCAGTGCGACGCTATCCGGGCCTGTCCCGATTCAGGCTTCGCTGTCCAGAAAACCCGTCAGCACCTTGTTGGTCACATCCGGCAGTTCGGCGCCGATCAGATGGCCGCTGTCCACGACCAGGGTCTCGACATCGGGAATGTTGCCGGCCAGCGCCGTCGCCTTTTCGGCAGGGCCGATCACCTCGTCCTTCGATCCGAAAACGGCAAGGGTTGGCACCGCCAGCTGCCGCAACTGCTCCGGCGTGAAGGATCTGGGCGGGATCGGCTTGGGCATCGTGCCGTTGAGAACGAGACGGAACCAGTCGCCGAAAGTGGCGGCGACCTGCGGGCTTTCGCCCAGGGCCCAGCGCATGGTCCAGTCCTGCAGGAAGGGCAGGGGATAGGCCTGCGCCAGCATCATCAGGGCGATGGTCGTGTCGGTATGGCCATAGCCCATTGCCCCGAGCAGGGCGAGCCGTCCGACCCGTTCGGGCATTTCGAGGGCATAGGTCGTGGCGATGAAGCCGCCAATGGAGGCGCCGACCAGATCGGTCTTCTCGATGCCGAGTTCTTCAGTGATTTCCCTGTAGTAGCCGGCGATTTCCGCATTGCTGGCGGGGATGACATTGGGGTCGGTCTGCGCGTTCAGCCCGATCTCGCCGAGATTGTCGGGGGCATAGATGCGATGCCCGGCGGCAAGGGCGGCGGCATTGGGCAGCCACGACCAGGCCGCCAGGGCCGAGGCGTGAATGAGCAGGAGCGGCGGCGCGTCCTCGGGGCCGGCGGCAAGGACATGAATGCGGCCATAGCGGGTGGATACATAAATTTCCTCGACCGGCACCGGCCATTCGGCGAGCTTGTCGCGATAAAGTGCCTGCACGCGCGCCTGGACTTCAGGCGATTTGTAGATCGTCACGGCCGGACTGGCGACGGTGAACCAGATCATGCCGCCGAACAGCAGCACGGCACCGAGGCTTCTGACCCAGCCACGCGGCGCCAGGCCGATGGGTTCGAGAAGGCGCCAGGCCGGCGGCAACAGCAACAGGGCAGCGACGGCGATGAGGACCGCCTGCACCGTGCCGCCCATGAAGTAGAGCGCCACCGCCATCAGCGCCAGAACAATGCCGAACAGCCAAGCCAACACGCACAGCGCCAGTGCCATCCCGTCCTCCCTCCGCTGCCCTCGCAGACCGTGGCGGCGGATTATCGCGCCGGCCGTGACTTCGATCAACATATATTAATGAAGGATGACCGGCTCTGGCGATCGGAAATTGAAAATTAAGTTAGAACTATAATAGGTAGATGCTTCTACTAAACTTGCTATTGCGAATTGTCCATTGTTGCAAGGCTGGAAATGCAACGCGAGGCGGCGTGCAGGCGAAATAGAGAAAGACGGGTCGTGACGGAAACTACGAAGTTGCAAACAAATGTAAGCTGCAGTTTTACCGAATATTATTTTTGACTGATTAGTCTCTTTTTGAAGCGCGCGGCGCCTTATCGGAAGGGACGCATGTATCAGCCGCTGGGCAAACAGGAAATTCACCGCAAGCTGGCGCTCATAACCCAGTCGCTCGATGCGCCGCTCTACAGACTGCGGCTTGCCGGAGACCTGGAAGCGCAGTTCGAAGCCGAAACGGGAGCGGGGCGCTGCCGCGTGCTCGTCCTGCAGGGCATCGCCGCGATCATCCTCTACAACTCCATGCTGGTTCTGGACTATTTTGTCCTGACCGACATGTTGTGGCTGGCCTTTGTCGTGCGCATCGGACTGGTTGGCGGCACCATCGCCGTGGCCATGTGGATCACGGCACGCAATCCGTCACCCGTTGTACGCGAAACGCTTCTGGCCCTGAGCACGGTGGTGTCTTCCCTGGGAATTCTGGTCCTGGTCCTTTTCAGCTCCAGTCCGCTGCGCGAAAACTATCACTTCGGCATCATGTTCCTGATGCTGTTCGTGCTGGCGGTCCAGCATCTGAGGTTCTGGTACGCCGTGCCGACCATTCTGGCCATGCTGGTCATACACGCGGCGACGGTGCTGAACATCGATACGCTCAACGCCTACGACACGATCGCGGCCATGGCGCTCACCCAGGCCATGGGTGCTTTCGCGCTTTACGCCGATCTGATCTTCGAACGGCAGGAGCGGCGCTCCTGGCTGCATTCGCTGCGCGACCGGCTTCGGGCCATGCTGTTCGAGGAACTGTCCGAGATCGACGCGATGACCGGGCTGGGCAACCGCCGCGCCCTCGATCGCGCCGTGACGACGCTGCGCAACGAGGAAAAGGCCACGCGGGGCGTTGCCATTGCCATCGTCGATATCGACCACTTCAAGCTCTACAACGACACTTTTGGCCATGTGGCAGGCGACGAGTGCCTCAGACGGGTGGCCGGATTGCTCACCAGCGAAGCCCGCAAGCGCGACGACATGGTCTTCCGCTTCGGCGGCGAGGAATTTGTCGTTCTTCTGCCGTTGACGGACGCGGAAATAGCCCTCCGTGTCTGCGAGCGCATGCGGCGCGCCGTCGAAAGGGCTGCCATCCCGCATGCGAAACCGCAGCGCAACGGCAAGGTGACGGTCAGCATCGGCGTCGCCGTGGCGCCGCCGGGCGAGGAATTCGATCCCGAAGCCCTGATTTTCCAGGCCGATTCGGAACTCTACGAAGCCAAGAACAACGGACGCAACCAGGTGCGGCCATCGCCTTTCAAACTGGTGTCGAAGCGGCAGCGGATTGTCCAGGGCCTATGAAGTGAAACGGCAACGTACCGGTTGCGTCGGCGTCAATCGCCCGAACCCGGGAAAACCCGGCCCGCCTCGACTTGACCCACAAAAGCCAATCGGCGACACGATAGAAACGGGCGGGGGACGACACGACTCGTTCCCGGCACCGGAAACAGGGTGACGGACAATGTCGAACGACAACGATTCCAAGAATTTGGACAAGCTTCTCTCGGCCCTGCCGCGTTTGCGGCTGGTCAAGAAGTCCACCCGGATTCCGGGTCAGGAGGCGGAGACACCCGAGCCCGAACCGGACCGGACCACCGGCAACTACGAACGCATGCGGTCTGCGATCGAGGACGATTTCGACGAAGAGCTGGAAATGCAGCTCGAGGAGGACCGGCTCGACGAAATCGCCGACGCCCAGATGGGACGCGACGGCAGCAACAGACTGCCGCGCAAGGTCTATTTCGACGAGTTGTTCAGACTGCAGCACGAACTGGTGCGGCTGCACGACTGGATCGCCTACAAGCAGCTGAAGGTACTGGTGATCTTCGAAGGACGCGACAGCGCCGGCAAGGGTGGCGCCATCAAGCGCATCACCGCGCGGCTCAATCCGCGCGTCTGCCGGGTGGTGGCCCTGCCGGCTCCGAACGAAAAGGAAAAGGGGCAGTGGTATTTCCAGCGCTACGTGCCGCATCTGCCGTCGCCGGGCGAACTCGTGCTGTTCGACCGCTCCTGGTACAACCGGGCCGGGGTGGAACGGGTGATGGGCTTTGCGTCCAAGCAGGAGGTGGAGGAGTTCTTCCGCTCCGTGCCCGAATTCGAGCGCATGCTGGTCAGGTCCGGGGTCATCCTTTTGAAATACTGGTTCTCGATCACCGACGAGGAGCAGGAATTCCGCTTCCACATGCGCATCGTCGATCCCCTGAAGCAGTGGAAGCTGTCGCCCATGGACATGCAGAGCCGCGTCCACTGGGAGGACTACACCAAGGCCAAGGAAGAAATGCTCAAACGCACCCATACGCCGGATACGCCGTGGTGGGTCGTGAGGGCAGTGGACAAGAAGAGGGCCCGCCTGAACATGATCAGCCATCTGTTGACCCAGATCCCCTATGAGGACGTCCCCAAGAATGACGTGAAACTGCCGCCCCGCGTGCACCACGACGACTATGTGCGCCATCCGGTGCCCAAGGCCATGTATGTGCCGGAGCGCTGGTAATCATGGCCGGGGGAAAGTTCGGTGTCGGCCTCATCGGCATGGGTACGGCGGTGACGCCGCATATCAGATCGCTCGAGGATCTGAGCGACAGGATCGAGATTCGCGGCGTCCATAGCCGCAACAAGGAGCGCCGCGAGGCGTTCGCGGCCGCACACGGGGTTGCCGCCGTCGAAAGCGTCGAGGCGTTGCTCGACGATGACGGGCTCGATGCGGTTTTCATCCTCACGCCACCCAATCAGCGGCTGGAACTGGTTGAAATGGCCGCCGCGGCCGGCAAGCACATCTTCATGGAAAAGCCGGTCGAGCGGACGAGCGCCGTGGCGGAACGGATTGTCGAAACCTGCGAGAAGGCGGGCGTCCGGCTCGGCGTCACCTTCCAGCACCGCTTCCGCGAGAGTTCGCTGAAGGCCGGGGAGCTGCTGGCAAGCGGCGCCCTCGGCGAACTGGCGACGGCGACGCTGATCGTGCCGTGGTGGCGCGGCACCGACTACTACAGGGAGCCGGGGCGCGGCACTTTCGAGCAGGACGGCGGCGGCGTGCTGATCACCCAGGCCATCCATTCGCTCGACCTGATGCTCAGCCTGACCGGCGAGGCCGAGACGGTGCAGGCCGTCGCCGGCACCAGCAAGCTGCACGACATCGAGGTCGAGGATTTCGTCGGCGCCGGCGTCAGATTCCGCAATGGCGCCCTCGGCGCGATCATGGCAACGACCGCCGCCTATCCGGGACAGCAGGAATACATGATCCTGTCGTGCACCAGGGGCGCCGCGACGCTTTCGGGCAGCGTGCTGACCGTCGCCTGGCGTGACGGACGGCGGGAGGTTTTCGGCACGGAAGCCTCGACCGGCGGCGGCGACGACCGCATGGCCTTCCCGCATGACTGGCACCGGGCCCAGATCGCCGAATTCGTCGACGCGGTCCGGGCCGGCCGCGATCCGGTGTCGAACGGACGTACGGCGCTCAAGGTGCATTATCTGATCGAGGCGCTGCTGCAGTCTTCGGCGGACGGGAAGGCGGTGACGGTAGCGGGCTGAGGCCGCTCGCCATGCAGCCTCGTAACCGCAAGCCGGCACAAAGTGTCGGACGACGGCTTCATGCCCTTTGCGGCCGTCGGCATCCGCGCGTTAAGGACCCGGCTTGGCCAAGTAAACTGATCCCGATCCGATGAACGCGATCCGGACCCGGAACGTGCCGCCAATCCCCGTTCCCGGCGTGCGCAGCGGACCCCGGCACGGCCTATTACGGTGATAGAGCTTGACTTTACGCCGACATGCGCTCATATCGCCGTCCACACGTTGCTACCGTCTTTGGCTGCCTAAACTGCCCGGCTTGCCGGCTTGCTTGGCTTCCCCTGATCGCGCGAACGTTAAACCCTTCGCACATGTCGTGCGCGGGGAACCGTCTCGCCTCCGCACCGAGCGAGCTACCAAAGGATAGATGCCATGATCACCGGCACCGTCAAATTCTTCAACACCACCAAGGGCTTCGGCTTCATCACCCCGGACGATGGCGGCAAGGACGCCTTCGTGCACATCTCGGCCGTCGAGCGCGCCGGCATGACGAGCCTCGTCGAGGGCCAGAAGGTCTCCTACGACCTCGAAGCCGGCCGCGATGGCCGCAAATCGGCGATCAATCTGCAGCCTGCCGACTAACAGATTCCGCGTCAGGTGACGCGAAAGACTGAAAGTTGCCAAACCCGCCGGCCGGCCCGGCGGGTTTATCATGCGTGGCCGCGAGCAGAAATTCAGGCCGTGGCCCAGCTCAACCACCTGCTGTGATGAACCTCTTCGCGTTTCGAGGCCCATTCGTCCAGGCCCCGGACATGGCCGGCACGCATCACGATCAGCAGCCCCAGCACCAGTGCGAAGACGACGCGCTCGTCAACCAGCAGGTAATTGGTGCTGGAAATGAACGGGAAGTTCATATGGGCCATCCAGGACAGCGCCATCAGCAACATGCCGAAACCGCCGCTGACCCGGACGCCGAGGCCCAGAAGCAGCGACAGCCCGATGAGCAGATGCCCGTATTCGACCAGGAAGCTGACCAGCGGCGCCATGATCGGACCGGTGAACATGCCGAACAGCCAGCGGAAGGTCGTGGTCGATTCGAGAAATCCGGCCGCCGACCAGCCTGGCACGAACACCTGATGTGATGCGGCGTACAAAAAGATCCATGCCATGCTCAGACGCAGCAACAGGATAAGGGTGCGCGAAGCATTGGAATTGGTCATTTCCGTTCTCCCGGTTGGTGAACGGCAAAAAACTGGACCCGCAATGCAGCAAAAACACTAGAGCATCGTGCGAAAAAGTGGATCCCGGTTTTTCGCAAAAACGATGCGACC
>CAZKTH010000166.1:0-8011 GCA_964555575.1 uncultured Devosiaceae bacterium
GAGTTGAACAGGCCGATGAAGCCGAACGGATCGTCGCCACCGTCCTGATAGACAGAGGTGTCACGACGACCGGCAACGATCATTGTGGTATCGCCGACTGCGACATAGGCTTCCTTGAGGAACACCGCATTGGTGTGGTTGCCGGAAGTCGTGATGTTGGTGTTGACAATACCGTTTACGCCAACCGCGTCTTCGTGGTCGACGTCGGCCAGCTTGATCACGGCCTTGGCCGTGCCAAAATCAGACTTGGCGGAACCAACGAACTGCAGCCACCAGTCAAGGCGCGAGCGCCAATCCAGATCGCCGACCTGGCCGGGGTTGTTGTCCATGATGGTGCGCGGCGAGGCCTTGGACACGACAGGACCCGTCAGATCGACGGACCCCTTGTAGTCGCCCCAGTTGAACTCGTAGGTGACTGCGCCAGAGATCTGCAGGCAGTCATCGGTCGAAGCGAGCTGCAGCGTACCGGAGATGCCGAGATCCTCGCAAACGTCGAACGAGGAAACCACAGCAGCCAGATCGGCAGCAAAAGCGCCGGTCGAGAGACCCACCGCCGCCGCAGAACCCAGAAGAAGGCTCTTCAGTTTCATATTCTTGACCTCCAAAGTCAATCTTTGTGCCGGTTACCCGGCGGTTTGTCGAAGCGCGAACACACTTGTGTGTCGTGTTTTGCCGTCGCGCTGCGACCGACAAACGATCCCATGCATGGATTCGCAAGAGCCACTCTATCCATCGGCGGTTACCGCGCAACTGAATGAAGGGGGATTCAGAGCCTTTCCCGAGTCCTTGTTGGCGAATGTTGCAATTTGAGCACACCGCTCGCAACCAACGCTTAACTTCGGTTAATTTTGTCTTATCACTCCGGCGGGAGACGGCCGTCCGGCCCGGAATTCAGGGCGCGCGCACTCCAGTGCTGGAGTGCCGCGCCGCCGATCGGGGCAAGGCGGAATCAAGCCGGAACGGGGCGGTAGCGCCCGTGTTCCCGCAGCCCGGGATCTGTCCGGGAAGGAATCCTGAATGCTGGACCCTAGCGGCCGCGGGCGCTGCGTCCGTCCGGCCGGGACGAAGAAGAGGAAGAGGCGTTTTCCTTTTCGCGAAGCATGCGCAGCGAACGCTCGGCCTCCCGGCCGTTGATCCCGCCATAGCCCTCGACCCACCGCGTCACCTCGTCCTCCGGGAGATCGAGACGGGTGCCGCGCACCCGCCCGACGGCAACCGCTGCGTCCTGCGACAGGCCCAGCCCACGCAGCGTGACCGCCAGGGGTGTGCCATCCGGATTCGACAATGATGTGGAAATGGTCTGCTCGGGGAGCTGGGCAATGCCGGCAAGAAAATGCGTCAGCAGTTCGTCATCGCCGCCTTCGACGAGCTTGATGGTCTCGGCGCTGGCATTGGCACTGCCGGAACGCACCTGCTCGACCAGCGAATAGACGGCGGCGCGTGCCCTGCGCGCTTTGGCCTTGCGTTCGGCCTCGCTCGAGATTTCGGAAAGGGAATCGAGAAGGCTCCCGCCTTCGGGCGGCGCATCGAGCGCCTTGAGACGGGCCTTGAGCTCTTCGGACAGGAAGGGCGTGATCTGCAGCGAGATGACATGGGTCAGATCGTCCCGCGAGACCAGCGATTCCTGCAGGCCGATATCGGTCTTCGCCTTTTCCGCCACCAGGCGGTACGTCTTGGGCGAGAACCTGGCGCCGGGATTGGCGGCCATGGTCCGCATGGTTTCGATGTCGCCACGCTTGGCGAGGACGTCGGTCAGCTTTTCATTGAGCGACTTGCGACGCGAAATGGCCCGGGTGTGATCGGGCAGCATCATTTCGATGATGCCGATCAGATCGGTCTCGGTCAGGACCGGCGAATGCTCGAGCATCGGGGTGGCGACTTCGGCTTCCTCGTCGCTGGCGAGGCGCCGCACCACCTTGCCGGGAAACCTGTCGATCGGCGCAACCCGTTCGGACAGTTCTCTGCGCACTTCGGTGGCAACGTCGTCGAGAAGTCGGCACACGAGATCGGAATAGGCGTCGCCATATCCGCCGACTTCCGCTTCCAGATTGCTCACGAAAAGATCAGTCAGGGCCGAGATGAGGTTGCGCCACTTCTCCTTCGAGGGATCGCGCGCCCAGTCCTGCATTTCCTTCAGTGTCGGCACGATCTCAATCGTCGACGTACCCACTTCGACTTGCTCCACCAAAAGTCTACTTCTGGCTGAAGCTAAAACAATTTTCTTAACGCTGCGTTTGGGAAATCGTCGTGTTTGCGACATTCCCCGATGGCCGTTTCACTTGCCATTGCCGGCCGCCTCGACTATTTGCAGTCGTGGCGCCACGGAACGGTTCTGTGGCGTTCAGGTTCTCAGGGCGGGGTGAAATTCCCCACCGGCGGTGGAAATCCTTCCTTTTCGGGAAAGGGTTCAAGCCCGCGAGCGCCGCAAGCCTTTGGTGGTCGCACGTTCGACAAGAAGGCTGCGGGTCAGCAGATTCGGTCGAAATCCGAAGCCGACGGTCATAGTCCGGATGAAAGAGAACGGATCGCAAAGGCCAGGGCCCGACAAAGGGCTTTCGGGCCGGTTGCGCGATCCTCTCAACCCTGGGGCAAGCTGGTTGAGAAAGGATCGACATATGAACCAGGCTGCCTCCCCCACCGCCACCACACCAACCACCCTGCATAATCCTTTGCTTATCGGCACGCTTTTCATGGTCGGCGCACAGATCATCTTCGCCGGCCAGAACTTCGTTTACGACGTGCTGTCCAATCCGTGGAATCCGCTTCTGGCCGACGGCAAGATGACCTCGTCCTCGGCCGTGTTCTGGCAATATTTCATTGCCACCATCTTCGCGCTGCCACTGATCTTCAGGATCGGGCTCGACAAACTCAGGACCCGCCATCCGGCCCTGCACGAATTGCGGGCCCTCGCTTCCGCGCTCGGCGCCCAGGTGTTCGTGTTCGGCTTCGCCATGGGCGTGCCGGTCTGGCAGATGATCGGACTTTTGATGACGGGCCCCTTCTTCGTCATCGCCGGTTCGGTCCTGTTCCTCGGAGAAAGGCTGACCCCCCTCAGGATCGGCGTTTCCACCGCCGCATTTGCCGGCGCCCTGCTCATCATCGGCGTTGGAACCGAATCCTTCACCTGGGCGTCGTTGCTGCCGGTGGTCGCCGCGGCCATGTGGAGCTCCACCACGGTGATCTCGAAATATCTCAGCCGCGAGGAATCGGCCGAATCCCTGACGCTCTGGCTGCTGCTGCTGATCGTTCTGAACCACGCCGTCATCTGGATCGGACTCGGCATCCTGGCCGCCTTTCTGCCGGCGGGCGCCCTGCCGCAAGGTCTGACCACCGCCCTCGATTTCGGCCTGCCGCTCGGCAACACCCTTTTGTGGATCATCGGACTCGGCTTCATCACGGCCATGGCGCAATATCTGCTGTGGAGCGCTTATCAGTACGCCGACGCCACCTATCTGCAGCCCTTCGACGACCTGAAGCTGCCGCTCAACACGCTGCTGGCCTGGGCGGTCCTCTCGCAAGTGCCGAGCGAATGGTTCTGGCCGGGTGCCGTCCTGATCGCCGGTGCCTCGCTTACCATCGCCCTGATGGAAGGCCGGAAGCGGGCGCAGGCCTGAGGACAGTGCCTCAAAATGAAGCGGGCGGCCCCCAAACCGCCCGCAATCCCCCACTTTAACCTTACTGCGCCGCCGTCACGTCCGCCGGCGGGAACTTTCCGAGAAGGACAATGAGATCTTCATTGTCCTGTGTCTTTTTTAGACCAGAAAAGATCATTTTAGTACCTGGAATATGCGTGCGCGGCAGGGGCAAATAGTCGCGCGGGGCCTCAATGGTCCAGGCAGGACCGCTTCCCGGCGGCGATCCTTGCGCCCGACGAGGCATTGACAGGCAGGCCGATGGCGTTGCCCTGCACCGGTCCGACAGCGCAAGAGGCGACAAACCGTCAGCGCGGCAAAAGATGGGCACCGTGCGGCACCGGATCGTCAAAGGTCTTGAGGCTGGTTGCCAGGGCCTCCTCGACGAGGTGGCCGATGAGTTCGGGAAACAGCAACGGCATTTCGGCCCGTTCCCAGAGGAAATAGCCATAGGAGCCGGGGATCGGGTTGATCTCGTTGAAAAAGATATCGCCGGTTTCGTCATTGCAGAGGAAATCGAGCCGCGGCGCGCCGCGCCTGCCGAAGGCCTCGAAGACCTTGACGGCGTTTTCCTCGACCAGGGGACGGCGGTTGCCGGCCATATCCGGCTGGATGTCGCGGGTCAGCGACAGCATGCCCTGAGACGGCAGGGACGTGCCCTTGGCACCGCCGCCGCCCTTCAGATATTTCTCCTTGAAATCCAGGAGTTCGCTCGACGGCTTCGGACGTTCGATCGCCGAGAGGCGGATGGTGCCATTGTCGTTCCGCAAGGCGACATTGTATTCGACCAGATTGGGCACGCGCGGTTCGATCATGACCAGGCTGTCCCTGGTCAGCACCATGGCACAAAGCTGCAGCACTTCATCCTCGGTTCTGGCGATGCCCACCCCGATGGAAGAGCCGAGATTGACCGGCTTGACGATGGCCGGCAGACCGACCTTCTTCTTGATTTCGGCAAGAAGCCGCTTGCGGTCGGCAAGTCGGGCGTGATCGGCGACAACCTGCGGCAGCACCGGCACGCCGGCGCGGGCGGCGATGAGCTTGGTCAGATCCTTGCGCATGGCCAGAGCCGAATGGGCGGCCGAAAAGCCGGTGACCGGAATGCCGATCCATTCCAGGAGGCCGTGAATGCGGCCATCCTCGCCAAACAGACCGTGAAAGACCGGCACGGCACAATCGATCGGGATCGCGGCGCCGGACGGGGCGCGGATCTCCCCGCCCCTTTCGCCCCAGCCGAAACTGACTTCGGTGATGCGGGAGGGTCGTGGCCGATAGGTCGAGACATCGCGCAGATTCGGGCCGACGAAGAAGCGGTTCTCGAAATCGGCATAGACCGGCACGACCTCGTAGTCGGCCGGATCGACCGCATCCATGAATTGCTGGGCGGTCACGACGCTGACATCGTGCTCGGGCGAGCTGCCACCGAACAGGACGGCTATTTTCTTCGGCATCGGACGTTTCCACCTTCTTTTTGCCGTGCCCATCTGGCACAGGCTTGCGGCGTTGCTGTGGCCTGCCTCGATTCCCCGTGATAAACGCGGCTGTACGGGATCGCCAGTGCTGACAGTCGAGGATCGGCATGAATTTCATCGAGATCGGAGAAGGTGACAAGCCAAGCGTGGTCTTCGCCCATGGCTGGGCCCGCTCGCATCATGATTTCATTCCGGCGGCGGAGGCCCTGGGGGGCGTGGCGAAATCCATGCTGGTCGACCTGCCCGGCTTCGGCGAGACGCCGCGCCCGGACGGCGCCTGGGACACCGCCGCCTATGCCGACCACGTCGCCGGTTTCCTGACTGAAAGGAATATCGGCCCCATCGTCTGGATCGGCCATTCCTTCGGCGGGCGCGTCGGGCTGAGGCTCGCCGTGCGCCATCCCGACCTCGTTTCCGGCCTCGTCATCGTCGCCGGCGCCGGCATTCCGCGGCCGCGCAGTGCCTGGTCGCGCTTGCGCACCGGTTTCAGGCGCACCCAGTTCCGCGTCTTCAGCGCCATGGCCGGCGGCGACAAGCGGCGACGCGCCAATTTGGAAAAGTCCTATGGCAGCCCGGACTATGTCCAATCCAAGGAACTCGGCCTGAGGGACATCTTCATCAAGGCGGTCAACGAGGACCAGAGCCCCGACCTGCCGAAGATCAGGACCCGCACCGAACTGCTCTATGGCGGGCATGACGAGGAAACCCCGGTCGCCATGGGCCGGCGCATGGCCGAACTCATTCCCGACTCGCGGCTAACCGTGTTTCCCGTCTTCGATCATTTTTCCATTCTGTATCGCGGTCACAACGTCATCGCCCAGAGGGCCAGGTCGCTGCTGACGGAGACGATGTGATGATGGACGTTGTCAACACCCTCGCCCTGCTGCTGTTCTGGGCCGGTCTTGCCGCTTTCGGCACGGTCCGCCTCAGGACCCTGCTCACCTATTTCCAGCAGGAAGACTACAACGCCCTCCGCTTCTTCGCCGCCTGGCGCGACATCCGTCTTTTCGACGTCTTCGCCAGCACTCTGCTGATCGCGGCGTTTGTCTTCACGCTTTATGGCGTCGGCGGTCCGGTTCTCTATCTCGTGCTCGGTATTGCCGTGGTGGCCATCGGCCGGCGCGAACAGAAGTTCCGGATGAAAAAGCCGCTGGTGATGACCGGACGGGCAACCCGCATCTACCGGCTGTCGCTCTGGCTTGCCGGCATTTTCTCTTTCGCCGCCCTGCTTTTCCCCCTCCTCGAGGTTGTGGTCATCCAGATGCTGCCGCTCATGCTTGTGGCGGCCAATCTGCTGCTCAAGCCCACCGAGGAGCGGCGCAACCGGATCTATGTCGAGGAGGCGGAGCAAAAGCTCGCCGGGTACAAGGGCATCCGCATCGGGGTGACGGGCTCGTTCGGCAAGACCAGCGTCAAGCACATCCTCGGGCAGTTGCTGAGCCTTGATGCCCCGGTGTTCTACAGCCGCGGCTCGATCAACACCGTGCTCGGCCTGACCCGGCACATCCGCCAGCGCCTGCAGCCGGCCCACAAATACTTCATCGCCGAAATGGGCGCCTATCAGAAGGGCTCGATCAAAAGGCTTGCCGAGTTCGTCCGGCCCGAGATCGCCATCGTCACCGCCGTCGGGGAAGCGCATCTCGAACGTTTCGGCAGCCTCGAAGCAACGGCAGAGGCCAAGGCGGAACTGGCCGATTATGTCTGCCGGCACGGCAGGCTCGTGGTCGTTACAAAACAAGTGGCGGCATTGAAGCCCTTTGCCGATCTCAGGGCCGAATTTCCGGACAAGTTCGTCATCTGCGGCGAGGGTGAAGGCTGCGACGTCCGGCTCGTTTCGACCAGTCTCAGCGCCGAGGGCCGTACCGCCGAGATCGAGATGGACGACCAGCGCTTCAGCTATGTCGCGCCGCTGCTGGGCAGCTACAACGCCCTCAACATCGCATTGTGCCTTGCCGTCGTGCGGGCGGTGGCGCCCGACATCCTGCCCTATCTGCCGGCGGCGGTCGCCGAACTCGAACAGGTGCCGCATCGCCTCGAAAAAAAGGACAGCGCCTCGGGCCCGCTCATTCTCGACGACGCCTACAACGCCAACGAGGCCGGCATTCACGAGGCGGTCAAGGTCGCCCGCGCTCTTGCCGTCGAGCGCGGCGGCAGGGCCGTGGTGATCACGCCCGGCATCGTCGAACTCGGCGACACGCATGACGCGGTGCATCGTTCCTTGGGCGAATGGGCCGGCGCCCGCGCCGACATCATCCACGTGGTCAATCCCGACCGCATCCCGAGCTTCGTCGCCGGGGCGGCGGATGCCGGCCACGCCAAGGTTCTGACCCACGCCAATCTCGATGCGGCGCGCAGGGCCCTCGGCGACGACGCGCTCGGTCCGCAGGATGTCGTGCTCTATGCCAACGACCTGCCGGACGTACTTGAGGCAAAACGCTTCCTGTAGGAGCGCCGCGTGGCATCGGCTCTGGTGCCGGCGACGCGGCAACCGGTTCGCGCGGGAATAGGGAAAAACGCCGCACGATGTTCACACGCCGGTAGGATTTGGCAGGCATTGTGCAGAAAAATTGCACCAAAAAGTTCACAAAAGGGGAGAGCGATTGGGCGTACTCCCCGACCTGACCAAGTCGATTCGAGGAGTGGCCAGCACGTTTGCCACCTTGTGAGGACTCGTTTCGGCTGAACGCCAAACGAATTGGTCGGGATCGTTCAGCACCAAACGGCCGTATTTGTGGTGCGACGTCATGTCTTTCGATTCGCGCGTTGCCCTCGAGCAGGGCGACAATGAGCCGGGAAAGGTCCGAGGAGGCGTCGGGGGAGGCGTCGGATGCCACCGCGGGGCCGGCACCGGCCGCCGTCCCGGCGACAGGCGGCGGCGTCGCGGTCGATTCTCCGTTTCGGGCAGCT
>CAZKTH010000167.1:0-8010 GCA_964555575.1 uncultured Devosiaceae bacterium
TAGTCGTCCACAGCATAGAGCATCGCGCCCTTCTCGCTCCAGCCGTATTGCAGCTGGCTGGCGTAGGTACGCAGATTGTCGTTGGTCTTGCCCCCGAGAAGCTGATGGATCGGCGCGTTCAGCACCTTGCCCTTGATGTCCCACAGGGCGATGTCGATGGCGCTGATGCCGCCATAGATCACCGGCCCGCCGCCCATGCCCCAGAACGTCGCCCGGAAGAGATTCTCCCAGATGGCTTCGGTCTTCATCGGGTCCTTGCCGAGCACGAAGGGGGCAAGGTCGCGGATCATGCCGGCGCCGGCCTTGGCGCCCGCGCCATAGGCGAGCCCCACTTCGCCGATGCCCGAAATCCCTTCATCGGTGTTGATACGGATCAGGACGGGATTGAAGCTGCCCGCATCCTCATGACGCCGTTTCAACTCGCAATCGAAGATCTCGATACTGGTGATTTTCATCTCAAGGGCTTTCACTTTTGGATGTCGCTTCCGCCGGCTTTTTTTGGCCGCAGCGCAAACATCCACTTGTCTACAAACGTTCGCCCGACTGTGCGTCGAACAGGGAAACCCGGTCGAGGTCGAGCCCGAACTCAATCGTTGCGCCAAGCTGGAGCGGGACGTCCTCGCTGATCCGGGCCGTTACCGGCCGTCCGCCCACACTGCTCCAGATCATCGTATCCGCGCCGGTCGGTTCCAGCATCTCGATTGTTCCCGATGTCCAGAACCAGCGCCCGTCGCTTTCGCCGTTTCCACCACTGCCAAGGCTGATGTGTTCGGGGCGCACGCCCAGCATCACCTCGGCGCCGTCGACAAGCGTCTTGCCGGAGCGCTCATAGGCGCTCACCGGGATTGTGAGTTTGGGCAGGGCAACGGCGAGGTTCTCACCCGAAACGATCAGTCGACCGCGCAGGAAATTCATGGCCGGCGAGCCGATGAAGCCGGCGACGAACAAATTGGTCGGCTTGTTGTAGACTTCGTGCGGTGGCGCGAATTGCTGGATAATGCCGTCCTTCATGATGGCGATGCGGTCGGCGAGAGTCATTGCCTCGATCTGGTCGTGGGTGACGTAGATCATGGTGTTCATAAGACGTTGGTGCAGCCGCTTGATCTCGACGCGCAGTTCCGAGCGGAGCTTTGCGTCGAGATTGGAGAGCGGCTCGTCGAACAGAAACACGTCGACATCACGCACCAGGGCGCGGCCAATGGCGACACGCTGGCGCTGGCCGCCAGACAATTGTCCGGGCTTGCGTTTGAGAAGCGGTTCGATTTGCAGAATCTCAGCGGCACGCGCCACCCGATGGTCGATCTCATTCCTAGGCAGGCGCCCTACGCGCAGCCCGAAGCTGAGGTTCTTTTCCACATTCATCTGCGGGTACAGCGCATAGGACTGGAACACCATGCCGATGCCGCGGTCCTTGGGCTCCTCCCAGGTCACGTTCTTGTCGGAAATCCAGATCTCGCCCTCGGAAATGTCCTGAAGTCCGGCAATGGCGTTGAGAAGCGTCGACTTTCCACAACCCGACGGACCGAGCAGCACAAGGAACTCGCCCCTGCAGATATCCAGAGACAGACGGTCCAGGACCGTCAGGCTTCCATAGCGAAGGGTGATATCGCGAACTGACACACTGATCTGATCGGGATTCAATGCGGGGCCGCCGGCGGCGATCGTGTCATTGGCTTGTTGCGTGGCGTTGCTCATGATTTCAACCCTTGACTGCCCCGGCAGCGATGCCGCGAACGAACCAGCGACCGGAAACGAAGTAGATGACGAGCGGAACGGCGGCTGTGAGTATGGTGGCCGCCATATCGACGTTGTAGGCACGGGTGCCTTGCGTGGTGTTGACGATGTTGTTGAGCTGCACGGTCATCGGCCAGTTGGCCTGGCCGGCAAACACGGTACCCAGCAGGAAGTCGTTCCAGATGCCCGTGACCTGCAGGATGACGGCGACGATGACCATCGGCGTCGACATCGGCAGCATGATGGTCAGGAAGATGCGCCAGAACCCTGCGCCGTCGACCCGCGCCGCCTTGAAAAGCTCGGTCGGAACCGAGGCAAAGTAGTTGCGGAACAGTAGCGTCATCACGGGAAGTCCGAAGATGACGTGGACGGCGATGATGTTGACCAGCGACCCGTAGATCGACAGATAGGCGGAGATCCGCACCAGCGGGTAGATGAAGACCTGATAGGGCAGGAACGCACCGGCCAATAGCAGCCCGAACAGAAGGTTCGAGCCCTTGGTGCGCCACATCGAAATGCAGTAGCCGAGCAGGGCGCCTGCCAGAATCGAGAGCGCCACAGCAGGCACGGTGATCAGCACGGAATTGGTGAAGCCGACCTTGAGCCCATCGCAGGACGCACCCGTGCAGGCGCTCGACCAGGCCGTGATCCAGGGTTCGATGGTGAAGCCCTGGGGAAAGGAGAAGATCTGGCTTTGCCGGATTTCGTCGAGCGTTTTGAAGCTCGTCACCACCATGATGTAGAGTGGCAGCAGGAAGAACAGGCAGCTTACGACGACGAAAGCGTAGATTCCGAGGCGATCGGCGGTCAGGCGCTTGGGTTTGGCTCCATGCGGCCAGGATTTGTTTGAAACCAGCGATGTCATGATTGGGCGCGCCCCTTATCGCGGAAATATTCGAAATAGAACCAGGGCGTGAAGACCATGAGCACGAAGACGAGCATGACCGTGCAGGCTGCGGTTGCCAGCCCAATGTTCGAACGCTCGAACAGGAAATCCATGATGAACTTCGCCGGAACGTCGGTCGAAAGACCCGGCCCGCCATTGGTCAGCGCCACCACGAGGTCGTAGGCCTTGATGACGGCGAGCGACATCAGCACCACGGCGGTGATGATGGTCGGCCTCAGCATCGGCAGGACGATCGAGACATAGACACGCCAAGCGGGAATTCCGTCGATGCGCGCCGCTTTCCAGATTTCCTGGTCGACGCCGCGCAATCCGGCAAGCATCAGGGCCATGATCAAACCAGATCCCTGCCAGACGCCGGCAAGGACCAGCGCGTAGATGGCCTTGTCCGGCACCACCAGCCAGTCGAACGAAAAGCCAGTCCAGCCGAAATCATGCATTGCCTTTTCGATACCCACGGTTGGATTCATCATCCACTGCCAGACCAGACCCGTGACGATGAAGGAAATCGCGTGCGGATAGAGAATGACCGTGCGTACTGCATCCTCGGCTCGAATCTTGCTGTCGAGCATCGCGGCCAGGATGAAACCGATCACGAGGCAGAGCGTCATCATGAGAAGGCCGAACACCACGATATTGTGTACCGAGATGCCCCAGCGTTCGGTCGAGAACAGTCTGGTGTATTGGGCAAGGCCGACGAATTGCGTATTCGGCAGCATCTTCGAACTGGTCAGCGAGATGAAGACCGTCCACAGCATGGTGCCGACATAGGCGCCGAGCACCAGAATCCAGAAAGGAATGATCGTGAATGTCGCTCCCCAGTTTTGCCTCTGTTTTTTAGCCATTTCGACTCCTCCCCCGCCTTGATTGTCTGATCGGCGGGCCGCGCAGGCGGCCCGCCGATCATTGATGGGAGGCAAAGTCACTGCATCGAGATCGCGTTGGCGAATTTCGCCACGAATTCATCGACGGTCGTGTCCGGATTGGCCCAGGACGTGGCCTCGAGGTCGCGGATGGCGCCAATGGCGTCGTTGCTGTTGTAGAACGGCTGGTCGCCGAGCTGATTGTCGGGATTGGCCATCAGCTTGAGACCGATCTGGCCGCAGGGATCGACCTTGGAGGTGTCGACGTCACTGCGGACCGGAATGCCACCCTTCACCAGGTTGAAGGCAACCTGCACCTTCGGGTCCATCATCGTGTTGACCAGAAGATCCTGAGCCTTGAGCATCTCGGGATCCTTGGTCGCGGACATAATGAACAGGTCGCCGCCATACACGTAGCCCTGGTTCGGCCCGATGGTCGGCGTGCAGGCGTAATCAACCATCGCCTTCTTGCCAGCGTTGGTGAACTCGCCCTTGGCCCAGTCTCCCATGAACTGGACGCCGGCAGCGTTGTTGATGACTAACGCAGTAGAATCGTTCCAGTTGCGCGCCGGAGCGCCCGGGTCCGAATAGTTGCGCAACTTGAAGAAGGTCTCGACGACGTCCCTGAATGCCGGGCTGTTCACCGCATCGACATCGTGATCCATATAGACCTTGCGGAAGAGATCCGAGCCGCCCTTGGAGGCCACAAGGAAACGCCACATCGAGTCGATCGTCCAGGCATCGCGCGAGACGGCGACGGGGATGATGCCGGCTGCCTTGAGCTTGTCGAGCGTCGGGAAAAAGTCGTCCCAGCTCTTTGGCACTTCCGTGCCGGCTTTCTCGAGAGCCGGAATTGACCACCAGGACCAGGTCTGGCCGTGAATGTCGACGGGGACGCCGTAAACCTTGCCGTCACGCGAGATCGAGTCCCAGATGAGCGCCGGTATGACTTTCTTCCAGTTACCCGCCGCGGCGAGCTCGGAAATGTCCCGCACATAGCCGTTGGCGATGATCTCGTCGAGCTGCTTGCCATAGTTGAACTGCATGGCAGCGGGCGGGTCACCACCGATGATGCGGTTGATGCCGGCCGACCGGGCATTGTTGCCACCACCACCGGCGATGGCATCGTCGATCCACTCGCCGCCCGCCGCGTTGAAGGCGTCGGCAAACACCTTGACCGCCGCCGCTTCGCCGCCGGACGTCCACCAATGGATCACATCAGCCTTTTCGGCCGCCATCGCCGGCAACGCAGAGCTGGCGAGCAAGACAGCGGCAAGCATATGGGTTACCACTTTCAGGGTATTTGTTCTCATAGTTTCCTCCTCCATTTGATGAGTATTGGATATACAAGTAATTACTTGCATGTTGTTGCAGATATTCAATCGTATCCTGCTATGCGCTCTCCGTGGAAACGGTATTTCTACTTCAGATATCCAAGATACTTGTTCTGGACCCGAAGTATGGTGTTGAAGATACCCTCCGCGGCCTGAACATTGTCGACGACGGGGTCGACGAACAGGGCCTGCATGGCGGTGTCCTTCGAGCGCGTGAGGATCGCCTCCACAGTGAGGTCATTGACAGCCACCTGGTTCTTCAGCAGTCCACCGAAGCCCTTGGGGTAATTGTCGAGACGGACGCCATGGATGCCGTTCCTGTCGATGACGCCGGGCACTTCCACGACCTGGTTCGACGGCAGCAGGTCGATGAGGCCGTCGTTGACGACGTTGACGGCAAGCTCGGTCTGGCCGGAGTCGGTCAGAATGCCTTCGATGATCGGGATGATGCGCCAGTATTCGGAGGCCGGCGTGCCGGTCGCGATCAGCTCGGGCGCCTTGTCGAGATTGCCGAGCGTCGACTTCTTGTAGCGCCAGTAGAATTCGAGAATGCCGTCATGGTCGGCCACGCTCGACGCCCATTGAATATATTCGCCGAAATGGCTGTCGGTCGTGATCGGCAGATGCCCGAAGCGTCTGAGGATTTCGAGGAAGAGCTTGCGCTCGCCGATATTGCCGAAAACTGCCGGCGCATTGGCGAAATAGGCCGGGCCTTCTTCGCGGATTTCCGGATAGGCGTCCTTGCCGCTGTCCTTGTAGCTTGCCTCGAGCAGAACGCTGAAATGGTTGAAACCACCCGCCTTGATCGAAAGATTCTCGAACGGCGTGCCGAGGAGCTGCGGCAGATGTTCGATGAGCGAATAGACCTCATGGCAGAGCCCCACATACTTCAATTCGGGGAATTTCGTCGTAATCGCCTGCGAGATCCGCACCATCGGATTGGAGAGGTTGATCACGGTCGCGTCCGGGCAGACCCGGGAGATCCTTTCGACGATGGCGAGGATGGGCGGGGTGATGCGCAGGGCGTGGAAAAGACCGCCGGGACCGCCGTTTTCGCCATAGACCTGACGGATGCCGTATTGCAGCGGAATACGCCAGTCCTGATCCCAGAGCTCGTGGCGGTCGCCGACCTCGATCGAGATGATGCAGTAGTCTGCACCAACAAGCGCGGCATCGAGGTCGGTCGTCGCTTCGACGGTGTAGGGCAGACCGCGTTCCTCGACATATTTGCGTGCCGTCGAGGCGACGAAGTCCAGGGCCTTGGGGTTGATGTCGTTGAGCGTGACGGTGCAGCCGGCCAGCGGTTCGCTTTTGAGAATGTCACCGACGGCGCCCAGTCCGAACATCGCGCTTCCGGCGCCGACCAGGACGATTTTCGTGCTCAATTGTCGCTCCTCTTTCTTGGTTCCGGTTCGCTATAGCTGCTGGAAGCGATACTCGGTTGTGTGGGTGTAGACGGCACCCGGCCGCAGGATGGCGTTGGGGAAATGCGGCTTGTTGACCGCATCCGGATAGATTTGCGGCTCAAGGCAGAAACCGGCGCGCGGCCCGTAGGTCGCGCCGGCGAGACCGGGGGACGATACGGCGAGCGTGGCGGAATCGAAGACCTGCAGGCCCGGTTCGGTGGCCCAGGTCTCCATGGCCAGATCGCGCTTCGAGGACACCACCCGTGCCGCCTTCCTGAGGCCACCGGACCCACGCAGAACGACATTGGCGTCGTAGTGGAACAGGCCATTGCCGATGCCGTAGGCGAATGGGCGCTCGGTGGTGAAGTCCCAGGGGGTTCCCGCAACCGGCGCGATCTCCCCGGTCGGGATAAGATCCGCGTCGGTCGGCGTATAGAAATCGCTCTCGAGAAGGAGGGTGTGACCGAGAATGTCACCACCGCCATCGAGGTTGAAATAGGCGTGGTTGGTCAGATTGACCGGTGTCGGCTTGTCGGTCGTGGCCGAATAGCGGATGCGCAGCGTGGCGGGCTCGAGAAGGTCATAGGTCACTGTCGCGACGACGCGCCCCGGAAAACCCTGATCGCCATCCTCGGAAACCAGAGTCAGTGTTGCCGCATTCGGTTCGTGCTGGACAAGGCTCCACACCCGGGCGCCGAAACCATCTGGGCCACCGTGCAGCGTATGGCGGTCGTCCTGATTACGCGGAATGCGATACTCCGTGCCGTCGATCCGGAAACACCCGCCGCCGATCCTGTTGGCGACCCGTCCCGGCACCGCGCCCAGGTGCCAATGCGCATTGGCGATGTAGGCGTCAAGATGCTCGAAGCCGAGGACAACCGAGCGCAATCCATCCCGAGCGGGGATCTTCAGGCTCTGCAGAGCAGCGCCATAGCCGATGACCGTGGCCTGCATCCCGGATGCGGCCGAAAGCACTACCGCACAGACGTCCTGCCCTCTGAGAGTGCCGAAGGATGTGGATTTGGTCATTTTTCAAAAACTCGCACGCAGCTCTCGAGCGAAGAGCCTGCGCCTTGGCGCGGCGATAAGGGTGGCAGGTCTGGCGACCCGCAAATGCGAGCCGCCAGAATCCGCCGAGGGAGGGGCGGGACAAAGAAGATGGGGAGCGTTTCCACGCCGTCCGTCTCGCGGAAGTAACCGTTTCGGAAACCAAGAGGTTTCCGGATGGGACGCCGTGTCCGTTCCAAAAACGCATTTGCCGTTTGCCGGACTGACCAGTGCATCCGTGTTGCTCTCCTCCATGCCACGTAATACCGATATATTGGAATACTAATATTGTCAAGTTGAGGGGTTTGACCGTCGTGCTTCGTCCGCAACGGCTCGGCATGCGATGTGAAGAAACCGCAGTTTTGAGGTCATTGTCCCGAGCGGCTGGCCAGGAAAACGTGGATTTTCCTACGGGTGGCGGGCAACGATGCGGGCAATGAACGGTGAGAAAAACCTACGGGCCGACACTGTTGAGATATGCGACGCCTGGCGGATCGCTGCCGACCTGAGCTCAATCGCCGCCGGGATAGGCGACCAACTAGTCTAGTTCGACGACATCTGGGGAGGCTGATCTTGGGCGTCGCGAAGGTCAGCGAAAGTAGCGCGGTTCATAAACACGGGCTTCCGCTTTCACCGTGGCGCCGACCGAAAGCCGCCAGTCTCCTTCCGTGAAGGGTTTCGGGCGCCGAGAGGCGTACGAAAGCCCCCGAGGAAGGAACCCG
>CAZKTH010000168.1:0-7978 GCA_964555575.1 uncultured Devosiaceae bacterium
CGATGGTCTCGGCCGCCTCGATGAATTCCTGCGTCCGGACCTGGCGGGTGATCGAATAGATGAGGCGCGTATGCCAGGTCCACCACAGCACGGCGATGGCGAGCATGGCGTGCATGAGGCTGGGGGTCAGGACCGCCGACACCGCCAGCGCCATGACCAGAGGCGGAATGGCGAGCGCGATGTCGGTGATGCGCATGATGACGATCTCGGTCCAGCCGCCGAAATAGCCGGCCAGCATGCCCATCACCGTGCCGAAAGGCACGGCGATGCCAAGCACGACGACGGCCAGTTGCAGCGACACCCGATAGCCGAAGACCACCCGCGTGAAGATGTCCCGGCCGACATTGTCGGTGCCGAACCAGTGCGCGAAGGACGGCGGCAGGTGCCGGGCACGGAAATTGACGACGGCGCCGACATTGTCGGGATAGGGCGTGATCCAGGGGGCCAGGATGGCGGCGAGCACGACGAGGATGATGATCGTCGCCCCGATGACGGCGGTGGGGTTGCGCGAGAACCGGTACCAGTTCTGATAGGCGTTGCTGAGGCGTCGGGCCTCGTCGGGGGCGACGGTGGGATCGAAGTCGCTCATTGCCGCCCTCCCCTGATCCTGACGCGCGGATCGACCATGCCGACCAGAACGTCGATGACGAGGTTGACCAGAACGAAAAAGACGCCCGAGACCATCACCACGCCCATGACGGCGTTGAGATCCTTTTGCAGGATGGTGCGAATGCCGTAGGCCGCCATGCCGGGCCAGGAAAACACCAGTTCGACCACGAAGGCGTTGCCGATCAGCGAGGCGAATTCGAGCCCGAGAATGGTCAGGGGCGGCACGAAGGACGGTCTCAGCATGTATTTGAAGACACGCAGGCGCTCGGGCACGCCGAAGGCGCGCGCCGCCTCGATATAGTCCTGCTTGGCCACATCGATCATCGAGGAGCGGGTGATACGGGCGATCTGTCCCATTGTCGCCGCGGCCAGGGCGATGCTGGGCAGCAGCAGGTGCCTGAGCGCTTCGCCCACCACGTCGAGCCGTCCCTTCAGCAGGCCGTCGATGATCAGCAGGCCTGTGACATTGGCGGAAAAATGCATGTCCGGCGGCAGCCGCCCGGTGGTGGGCAGGATGTGCAGCACATAGCCGGCCAGAATCTGCAGAAGCAGTGCGAGAAAGAATCCCGGCGTCACCGCGCTCAATATGGCCACGAACCGCACCAGATTGTCGGGCCACTTGTCCTTGTAGCTCGCCGCCGCCACCCCCAGCGGCAGCCCGATGACGAAGGCAAGGATGATGGTCGAGATCACCAGTTCGAAGGTGGCCGAGAACGTGGTGCGGATATCATCGATCACGGCGCGTTCGGTCAGAAGCGAGCGCCCGAGATCGCCATGCAGCAGCCCGGCCACGAACATGCCGTACTGGGTGACGATGGGCTGGTCGAGCCCGAGATTGTGCCTCAGGTCGATGACCTGCTGTTCGGTCGCCGTCGGTCCGAGCGCCATACGGGCCGGATCGCCGGGCACGACCCGGGCGATCAGGAAGATCACCATGGACAATCCGATGAGAACCAGGATCGACCACAGGACGCGCTTGACGAGAAAGAAGGTGAATTCCAACTAAGGAACCTCCTGGCAATCCGAGGGACTGCTGGGTCCGGCCGGCGCCCGAATGGGCGCCAGCCGGTCATGTCAGGATGGAGACCGGATCAGTTGTTGCAGGTCCAGCTATAGCGGTTGAAGTCGTAGTCGAACGACTGCATCGGCACGGCGTGGAAGCCGGTCAGGCACTTGTCCATGGCGTGCTGCACCTTCTGGGTGAGCAGATAGACGTCGGATTGCATGTCGACCAGCTTGTGCTGCAGTTCCTTGTAGATCACGGCTTGCTCGGCGACGTCGCCGGTGCCGCGGGCCTTGTTGATCAGGGCGTCGATCTCGGGATCCTCAATCCATTCGATCGAGGCCCAGGTGCCCTTGGCCGCCGAGTCGTACTGGGTGAAGAACATCGAATCCGGCGACGGATAGGTCGGGCCGAAGAAGATCTGGTTGACCGCCGGCGAGGTCTCGACCTTGGTGGCGAGTTCGGTAATGCGGTTCCAGGGATCGGGCTGCTGGGTGACCTTGAAGCCGAGCTTTTCGAGGTTCGACTGCATCAGAAGCGAAATCTCTTCCTCGAACTGGGTGCCGGCGACATAGCCGAGGGCGATCGGAATTTCTTTGCCGGCATATTTGGACTTGGCGATCTCGTCCTTGGCGCACTGCATGTCGAACTTGGGCGCCGGAATGTCGGCGGCGAAGAAGTCGGCGAAACCGGCCGGCAACGGCGTCGACATCACGCCGCCCGGGAAGATCACGTCGCGGATGGTGTCGTAGTCGGTGGCGCAGGCCAGGGCGCGACGGATGTGGACGTCGTCGGTCGGCGCCACCTTGGAATTGAGCTTCAGATAGAAGGCAGTCGTGGTGTTCTCGGAGGCGATATAGAACCGGCCCATGGCCTTGAGCGCCGCATAGGTGTCGGGCGACTGGTACTGGCTCGTCATGGTCAGTTCGCCCGAAGCGGCGAGCGAACGCACCGTGGCCTCGTCATTGGTGACGATGAAGCGCACCTCGTCGATGGCCCCTTTCGGCGTGCCGCCATAGTAGTCGGGATTGCGATCGATGGTCATCTGGGAACCGCGGTCCCAGCTCGTCAGCGTGTAGGGACCGGCGCCCGCCGTGGTCTGGCTGAGATAGGTCTGGCCGTCATCGTTGCCGGCATTGGCCTGGACCACGTCGGAATTGAGGATCCGGATGGCCGGTACCGTGGTGAGAAAGGGCGAAAACGTCTTGGAAAGGGTGAACTTGACCGTCTTGTCGTCGATCGCCGTCACCGAACCGGGTTCGAGAACGCCGGCGAACAGATTGGCCGGGCCCTGATTGATGCGCAACAGACGCTCGATCGAATAGACGACGTCCTTGGCCTCGACCGGCGAGCCGTCCGAGAAGGTGGCATTGGCCTTGATCTTGAAGGTGACTTCCTTGGCATCGTTCGAAACGGTCCAGCTTTCGGCCAGTTCGGGCACGATGGAACCGGCAGAACTGACGGTAACCAGGCCGTCATAAAGGTTCACTGTCGCCATGTAGTCGGTGTAGTCGGAAATCTTGGCCGGATCGACGGTGCCGAAGATCTGAACGGTGTTCATGGTCACCACGGTCTTGGCCAGTGCCGGCGCGGCCGTGATCCCGAGCGACAATGCGAGAATGGCGCTCGAAGTCAGAAGTGTCTTTTTGATCATAACTATGCTCCCCTGTCTGCCGTGGCGCGTTGACTTTGCGCCTGTGTCCTGACCCAAATTCCGGGCTGGCGCGTTTTGTCGGCGCAAGACCTGCAGCTGCGCCATTTTCCAGCCATAATCAGCTTGGAATCCGCATCGGCGGTCAATCAAGGGGGCAAATGGCTAGGTTTTTTACAAAATGGTCTAGGTTTGCTCGAAAAATCCCATCCGGGCGGGCCTAGCCGACCACAATGGCGGCAGGCGCCCCTGTCGCCACGACGCCGTCAGGACACCAGCCCGAGGCTTCGCGCCGCAATGATCGCTTCCCGGCGCTTGTCGCAGCCGAGCTTGCGGTAGACGTTGGAGAGGTGGAACTTCACGGTTGCCTCGGAAAGCCCGAGGGCATGGGCGATGAACTTGTTCGACGCCCCTTCCGCGATCATCAGCAGCACCTTGGTCTCGCGCCGGGTCAGCCCGGCCGTTCCGGCCAGGGCGCTGGGGGACACCCCGATGAAGCTCAGGCGCCGCAGGACCTGGCGGGAGGGAGCTGTCGTCGACAGGAACTGGGCGATGCGCCGGTCCGCGACGAGTTCGTTCAGAAAGACCTTTTCGCCGGCCAGAGGCGCGATGGCGTTGAGCCGCGCCGCGTCCTCGAGGATCTTCTGCAGCAGTCTGCGCGCCTTGGTCAGGTCGCGGCAGCGCTTGTGGACATAAGCCATCCACACATCCAGGCTCGTCTGCTGTCGCCCCGTCAGGCGCTGGTTGTCGTGCATGGCCTGCAATTGCACGATCAGCCCGTCGCGGGTCGGCTGATCGAAGACGAAATGCCTCAGCCAGGTCATCGCCGCGGCGATCTCGTCGCGATCCTCGATGCGCGTCAATTCGGTCGTGGCGTTCTGCATGAAGGCGCGATTGGCCCTGAAATCGAGCTCGGACAGCCTCTCAGCCGCCTCGCGCCAGCGATTGCCGTTCTGCAGATTGATGATGTTCAGAAGGTCGATCATCGCCTGGAACTGCCGGCTTTGCATCTGGTAGATGCGCCAGCGCTCCAGGAACGACGCGGCGGCGAATGGCGAGAACTGCTCGCAAAGCGCCTGCGCGCCGTATTGCAGGGCGAACTCGAACACGGTCGGCCAGATTTCGCCATGCGAGAACTGGTCGAATTCGGCATCGAGAAACTGGATAAGGGCGCCGGCCTGCCCTTCCTCGAAGGCGATGCAGGCCCTGAGCAGGGCCAGAAGCCGCGTATCGCCCGGACTCTCGAATGGCGCGGCCTCGATCTCGGCCGCGGCCGCGGCGGCGAACTGCGCCGCCTTGACGACGTCGCCGGTCATCAGCCGCATGATCGCCCGGTGCAGACTGATGTAGAAGCACAGGATCGGAACCTCGGCGACGACATAATGCTCATAGGCGCGCTTGGCGACGTCCTCGGCTTCGGCAAAGCGCCGGCTGCGCATGTAGAATTCGAGGACGGCATTGTAGAAGCTGCCGCGTTCGAGATGAGCGTCGGCGGGAAACTCGTCGACCAGGGCGAAGGCGAGTCTGATCATCGCATCGTCGATCGGCATGTCCTCGTAGATCACCATCAGATGGCGAAAGGCCCGCATCTGCAGGGAGTGCACGGCCGGATTGGCCAGCATGGCCTTGGGATTGGCACCGACCGGGCCGACGAAGCTGTTGAGCAACTGGCGCGCCCGCCCGATATCGCCGCGCTTCAGGGCCTGGATGCACAGCGCCAGCACCAGCGTCTCGTGCTGGCGACAGAACGACTCGGGAAAGCCGGCAAGCACCTCGTCATATTCGGCGGTGCCGTAGCGGTAGATGTAATAGAAGCCCTTGAATTCGGTGAAGATGTCGAGGGCGCGGTCGTAGTGACCGGCGCGCTGCAGAATGGTGATGGCCCGGGTGGTGCGGCCATAATTCAGATAGGCGTCGGCCAGCCGGTCGACTTCCTCGACGTCCCCGCCCCGCACCGTCAGGGCCGCGGCGTGGGTGGCGGTCAGGACGGTTTCAAGCACCGGCAGCAGCACCGGCCTGCCGTTTTCGTCACTGCGGATGAAGGGCGCAATCGTCTTCTCGACATCGGCAGGCAGCAGGCGTCCGGACGACAACTCGTCCAAGGCCACGAGTTCCTCGGCCGAAAGCGCGGACAGGACCTCCTCGACCAGGAATGCCTGCAACGCCTCGTTGTCCGGCACGCCGCGCGCATAAAGGGCGGCAAGCACCGGCCATCCACCGGTCCTTTTTTCGATCTGCCGGGCCATTGCCCGGCCGAACTGCGGGACCATTTCCTCGGCGCGAAAAACGAGCCGGGTCCAGTCCACCTCGTGGATGCGGCCATAGGCCCGCGCCCGGTGAAGTCCGGGAATGGCCTGCCCGTTTCGCGCCGCAACCACGAGACGCTTTCGGCCCTCGACAAACATCTCGGGCAGGCCGTGGCATTCGGCGCTCGGCGGGATGTCCCACAGCACCAGGTCCCTCTGGGCGCTGATGATCGGCTGCGAGCCGGCGCTGTGCACCGGCACATCGGCCCTGTCGGCGATCTGATGCAGCAAGGTGCTCTTGCCCATGCCGGCGGATGCCCGCACCAGAACGATCGGCTCGGGCCGGTCGAGAATGGCCGAAACAAGCTTGGTGCGGGGAATCTGGAAATCCGGGATCATGACCACCGGAGCATAGCCCCCAGCAGGGCGGAGACGCCATGCTTCCGGCCGATTTCATCGGGCCGTGCCGGTTTCCGGCACGAAGAAGGCAAATTGGTGCTCACCAGCTGTCCCGGAAAGCGGCGATCGCCTTTTCGTCGTTGTCTCCCGACAGGTTGGGGCCGGCCGAAAGCGCCAGGCGCAGGGCGTTGCCGGTCTCGACCGGAAAGCTGCGGGCCGGCACGATCAGGCGGGGCACCCCCCGGCGGGCCAGCATGCCGGAAAGCCAGACATCGTCCACCCAACGCATCTGGTCATCGCTTTGGTCGTCTTGCATGCCGACGCTGGCGAGAACGCCGGCCGGCAGCAGATACCCCCAGGTCCCGAACAGGACGTCGACCGGCACGGGTGCGGAAACGGCGCTGGCGAAGACATGTTCGAGATCGACAAAGGCGCGCCCGGGGGCAAGCCGCACGCCACGAAAGCCGAGGGCGCAACCGGGTGAGCGGCGGTGGCCGGCAATGAGGGTGGCGAGGAAATCGCGGGGGAGGATGACATCGTCGTCGACCACGACGAGCAAGGCGTCCGGTTCCGCCTCGAGAGCCGCCAGGAACTTGGTGGCGGGCCCATGATCCCGTGCGGCAAGAACATCGACGCCTTCGGGCAGGTCCAACTCGTCGACGGGCGGATAAGGGACCTGTTCGCGCCGGGAAAAGGCCGGAAGGGCCAGCACGATGCGATCGGCCGGCTCGGTCTGGTCCACAAGGCTGTTGAGAACGCCCCTGAGACGCATGGCACGCGAAGGAATGGTCGAAAGGCTGACGACCACCCGTTCCGGGCGTCGAGGCGGTGCGTGCGGCACCAGCCGGCGCCTGCCAATCGTCATGGCGCGCCAGTAAAGGGCAACGATCCCGCCCGGCGGTACCCGGCGAAACCGGGCCAGTCCCCGCCCGAGATCACGCCACACGCCACTTATCCCGCGCGCGCCTGCCTTGTCGAAATGCCGCCTTGTGTTCATGTGACATCCAGTTTGACCGGCCGATCGCGCAAGCCCCGCGGACAGGGCGTCAGACGGCCGGCCGTCATCGATCATTTATTGTCACGCCGGACTCTGCAAGGCCAGTACCTCGGCGGCGGAGGCTGAGACGCGGCATCGCCGGCGCGATGATTTCACGGTCTTTCAATCCCCCGAGAGACCTTTTGTCGCTGGCCCGATAACGGTTTCTGCATTATCCACCGGGGAGATAGGAGCAGGGAACCCGCTTCCTGCGCCGAACGGCAGTAATGAAGCGGACATGGGCAAGAATGGTCGGAAGCACAGACAGGAAGCAATGAAGGGTCGGTTTTCGCGAACGCTCGATCGCATCCTGAGCATTGAACCGACGGAAAAAACCGACGTCGACGACGGCTTCTGGGGATTCCGTCATGACAGGACCGCCGAGCGCTTTTGGCTGGGTGCGCTCCTCCTCCTTGCTTTCGCCTTTCGCCTGGCTTTCGTCATCACCCTGCCCTCGATCTATCATCCCGACGAGACCTTCCAGTACTGGGAACAGGGTTTCCGGCTGGCATTCGGCTCGGGAATGGTCCCCTGGGAATACCGGCTGGGAATCCGCTCCTGGGTCGTGCCCGGCTTCATTGCCGGCGTCATGCGACTGGTGTCGATGCTGGGCGGCGGTCCCGAGGCATGGCGCCTTGCGGTACAGATCCTGCTGATCGGCCTGTCCCTTTCCATCGTCGTCACCGCCTATGCGTGGGCGCGTCGCGTCGCCGGCTTCGGCGCGGCGCTGCTGGCCGGGTTCCTGGCGAGCTTCTGGTACGAATTCGCCTTCGTCGCGGCCCGGCCGCTGACCGAGGTCATCGCCGGCTCGCTGCTGTTTCCGGCGACCTATCTGCTCGCCGTCAAGGGCCGGCCGTCCCGGCACTACCTGGCGGGAGCAGCCCTGCTGGCCCTGACGCTCGTCCTGCGCTTTCACCTGGCCCCGGTGGTCGCCCTTGTCGCCCTGGTCTTCATGTGGCAGCAGCCGCCACGCCGCTGGGTGGGGCCTTTTCTCGTCGGCCTCGGCATCGTCCTTTTGGCCGGTGGGCTCGACT
>CAZKTH010000169.1:0-7977 GCA_964555575.1 uncultured Devosiaceae bacterium
AAACCGTTCTAAACAATCGTCCGAAAGAATAGGGAATGGCAAAGGCGCGCTCAAGCACGGCATAATACTCTCGGTGCTGAAGAGCCTGTGGAACTCTATGATTAGCTCGTATGCTTTGATTCTTTTAGGGTTGGTTTTAGGGTCGCAAGAATCGCTGTTATTATTATACTAGCGATATCAATAGTATAGAGCGCGAAGCTGGCGGAGAGGGTGGGATTCGAACCCACGGTACGGGAACCCGTACTCCGGTTTTCGAGACCGGCCCGTTCGACCACTCCGGCACCTCTCCGTCCAAGGCGCGGGGCGGGCCCGCACCGGTCGAATGCGGGCGAGCTTATGGCACAGGCCGGCCTCCCCTGCAACAGCAACACGCCGCCGCGATCCATGCGGACTGACGACAGACCGGCTCCGCCCCGATGACCGGCTCCGCATCGTCGGCGGGCGCGTCGTGTCGCCGCGCTTTTCCGGCGCGCCGGCGCCGATCCGCCGTTCCCCGGATTATGACTGGCGTTCGGCGCTCCCGGAGTCATAATGACGCCATGCTGCTGTCGTTTCCCTCACCGATGATTCACGCCCGAAACGCAAGGAAACCGAAATGTCCCTCAGCCGCCGCGACGCCCTTCGCCTCGGCGCCGCCGTTATCGGATCGGGGATGGCAATGACCGGTTCCATCAAGGCCGCAGAGCTCCCCGGCGACCGCTACATGCTTGCCGGCACCGAAGTCGTGATCCACCCGGTCAACCATGCCTCGTTCGTCATGGCCCTTGACGGCATGATCCTCTACAACGATCCGGTCGGGCCGGTCGCCGCCTATCAGGGCCTGCCGGCGCCCGATCTGATCCTGATCACCCATCAGCACGGCGATCACTACAGTCCGGAAACGCTTGCCGGGCTCGTTGCCGACAGGACCCGTGTGATCGTCAATCCGGCCGTCTTCGACATGCTGCCCGCCGGGCTCAGGGCGCGCGCCACATCGCTTGCCAATGGCAAGACGACCAAGTTCGGCGCTCTGACGATCAATGCCCTGCCCGCCTACAACCTGGCGGCGGACCGGCTGCAATATCATCCCAGGGGCCGCGACAACGGCTACGTGCTCTCCCTGGCCGGCGGGCGCATCTACATTGCCGGCGACACCGAGGACACGCCCGAGATGCGGGCCCTTTCCGGCATCGACATCGCCTTCTTGCCGATGAACCTGCCCTATACCATGACCATCGAGCAGGCCGCCGCGGCCGTCGCCGCCTTCCGGCCGGAATTTGTCTATCCCTATCATTACAGGGGCAGCGACACCGACGCCTTTGCCCGGCTGGTGGAACAAGGCGGCGTCGGCACCAAGGCGGTGCTGCGGGACTGGTACGGGTAAAGCGAGGCCGGCCGAACCTGCGCATGAGTTTCCGGACCGTTCCCCGCGCATGACGGGACGAGAGCGTGAAAGCTTGCGCCTCCATTCTTGACGGGACGCCCCTTTTCCATCATAAGCACCCCGACAATCGCGCACCGGTCCGTCCGGCGCGCGGATTGCTGTTGCAATTGCTGCTTGAGGCTGCCCGCCGGACATCCGGCATCGAACAAAGACCGCGACATGACGGGCGAAGTCGCGGCGCCGCAAAGCGCGTGAAGAAGGGTCCGGTCCGGCTGGATCGGATGAGAAGATGTTTGCAGTAATCAAGACCGGCGGCAAGCAATACAAGGTTGCCGCCGATGACGTCCTCAGGGTCGAGAAACTGGCCGGCGTTGCCGGCGACACCGTGACCTTCGATCAGGTGCTGATGGTCGGCGACGGCGCCGACGTGACCGTGGGCACGCCCGTCGTCGAGGGCGCCCTGGTCGCGGCCGAGTTCGTCGAGACCAGCAAGGAAAAGACGGTCATCGTCCTCAAGAAGTACCGTCGCAACAATTACCGCCGCCGCAACGGCCATCGCCAGTTGCTGACCACGGTCAAGATCACCGAGATCCTGACCGGTGGCGCCAGGCCGGCCGCCAGGGCCAAGGCCAAGCCCGCCGTCACGGCGGAAGCGCCGGCACCCAAGGCGGAAGAGGCCGCGCCCGCCGAGGTCAAGGCCGAAAAGGCGAAAACCGAAGCCGCACCGGCCGAAGCCAAGGCCGTCAAGGACGATGTCAAGCTGATCGGCGGCGTCGGCCCGGCCATCGAGAAAAAGCTCGCCGCGCTCGGCATCACTTCGCTGACCCAGATCGCCGCGTTCACCGCCGAGGAGATCGAACGCGTCGACGGCGAACTCAATTTCAAGGGCCGCATCGAGCGTGAAGACTGGATCGGCCAGGCCAGGGACCTTCTCGCCGGCAAGCCGCCGCGCGCCAAGGCCGATCAGAAATAAGTTTCGAACCGACCCAAGGAGACTTGAGAAATGGCACACAAGAAAGCAGGCGGTTCGTCCCGTAACGGTCGCGATACGGCCGGTCGTCGTCTCGGCGTCAAGAAGTTCGGCGGCGAAGCCGTTATCGCCGGCAACATTCTCGTACGTCAGCGCGGCACCAAATGGCACCCGGGCACCGGCGTCGGCCTCGGCAAGGATCACACGATCTATGCCCTCGTCGACGGGACCGTGGCGTTTGCCACCCGCGCAGGCAACAAGACCTTCGTATCGGTCAATCCGATCGAGACCACCGACTAGACCGGCGAGCCTCAGAACCGCCGGAGACAAGCTCCCCGGCAGGTAAAAGGCAAAAGGCCGAAATCCGACAAGGGGAGCCCCGAAGGCTCCCCTTTTCCAATTCGGGCGCGGAAAAAGGGAGGACGCAAGAAAAGCGCCCGGCAGCGCGGGTCAGGGAAAAAAGAGGATTTTCCCCGATACTGCGCCACAGACGCGAGGAGCGCCGAAAATGACTGCCATCGCCACCGCCGATTTCGCTCTCGTCACCCGCCTGCCCGAGCCGATCCGCAGCGATCGCCTCATGCTGCGCGCGCCGAACCGGGCCGACGTTACCGCCATGGCCCGCCTCGCCAATAACCGCAACATCCACAAATGGCTGGCACGGCTGCCCCACCCTTTCGGCGAAGCCGACGCCATCGCCTTCATCGACCGGACCGCCCGGGGGCCGCTCGAACATGCCTATTCGATCCTGACCGCCGACGGCGGCTTCATCGGCGTCTGCGGCCTGACGGACAACGAGGAGGGGCCGGTCGAACTCGGCTACTGGCTCGGCGAACCCTATTGGGGGCTGGGCTATGCCTCCGAGGCCGTGGCGGCGCTTGTTGCCGCCGCCGACGCTGCCGGCTGCGACCGGATCGCCGCATGGGCGCAAACGCTCAACCATGCCTCGTGCCGTGTCCTTGAAAAGTCGGGATTTGCTGAGACAAGCCGACGCACCGCCGATTGCGGCCCTCACAAGGGCGTGTCCATTACCTATTTCACAAGGGAGAGGTTGAGATGATCGAGGAGCTCTCAACGCAAAGACTCATGCTTAGACCGCCCTGCATGGATGATGCCGTCGCCATCGCGTCGGGTCTCAACAATTTCAACGTGACGCGCTTTCTCACCAAGGTGCCGTTCCCCTATGCCGAACAGGATGCCAGGGACTGGATTTCCGGCCTGTCGGAAGCCCCTGCCGGGCATCGGGCCTTCATCGTCGAAAAAGACGATGCAGGTGCAATCGGCGTTGTCGGGCTTGAAAACGAGCTTGGCTACTGGCTTGCCGAGCCGCATTGGGGCCATGGCTATGCCACCGAGGCGGCCGCGGCGGCGCTTGTCTGGTATTTCGGCATAACCGATGCCGAGTCCATCGGCAGCGGTGCCCATGCGGACAATCCCGCCTCGCTGAACGTCCAGCGCAAGCTCGGCTTCGAGATCACCGGCGACCGCACCGATTTCAGCGTCAGCTGCAACAGGGACGTCCGGGTCGTCACGACGACCCTCACCCGCTCAGCCTTCAGGCAGAGGGGGTATCTGTCATGACCCCCTTGCTCGAAACCTCACGCCTCAGACTGCGCCCGCCCGGGCTTGGCGATGCCAGGCGCCTTGCCGACTATCTCAACAATTTCGCCGTTTCGGGAAATCTCGCCCGCGTCCCCTACCCCTATGCCCTCGATGATGCCCATATCTGGCTGTCGAGCTGGCGGGCGGATGCCCCGCCGGCCGACACCAGCTATATCCTCGAACTGAGGGGCGAGGGGGCGGTGGGCGCGGCCGGCTTCAGGGACCACGACGGCATCGGGGTGCTCGGCTACTGGCTCGCCCAGCCCTTCTGGGGTCAGGGCCTGATGACCGAGGCGCTGTGTGCCATTTTCGACTGGTATTTCGCCACGACCGAAGCCGACCACATCGTCTCCGGCATGTTCCATTTCAACATGGCCTCGGCGGCGCTGCAGATGAAGTTCGGCTTCGTCGAAACCGGCCGTTCCGTCTGTCGGTGTCTTGCGCGCGGCCAGGAGCTGGAGCATATCGACACCGAACTGACCCGCGAAGCCTTCGAGCTGTCGCGGCCCAAGCCGAAAAAGATCGTCAATTCATGAAATTCCTCGACCAGGCCAAGGTGTTCGTCCGATCCGGCAATGGCGGCGCCGGCAGCGTCTCCTTCCGCCGCGAGAAGTACGTCGAGTTCGGCGGGCCGGATGGCGGCGACGGCGGCAGGGGCGGCGATGTGTGGGTGGAATGCGTCGACGGGCTCAATACCCTGATCGACTATCGCTACCAGCAGCATTTCAAGGCCAGCACCGGCGTGCACGGCATGGGCCGCGACCGCGCCGGCGGTGCCGGCGACGACGTGACGCTCAGGGTACCGGTCGGCACCCAGGTCTTTGAAGAGGACAACCAGACCCTGATCGCCGACCTCACCGCGATCGGCCAGCGCGTCAGACTGCTCGCGGGCGGCAATGGCGGTTTCGGCAACGCCCATTTCAAATCCTCGACCAACCAGGCGCCGCGCCGGGCCAATCCCGGCCAGGAAGGCATCGAGAAATGGATCTGGCTGAGGCTGAAGCTCATCGCCGATGCCGGGCTCGTCGGCCTGCCCAATGCCGGCAAGTCGACCTTCCTCGCCGCCGTCTCGGCCGCCAGGCCCAAGATCGCCGACTACCCCTTCACCACGCTTCATCCCAATCTCGGCGTCGTCAAGATCGGCGGCCGCGATTTCGTTCTCGCCGACATTCCCGGCCTGATCGAGGGCGCCCATGACGGCGCCGGCGTCGGCGACAGGTTCCTGGGGCACATCGAACGCTGCGTCGTCCTCATTCATCTTGTCGACGGCACCGCTCAAGATGCCGTGAATGACTACCGAACCATACGCGGCGAACTTGGCGCCTATGGCCACGGACTTGAAGAAAAACTTGAGCTCGTCGTCCTCAACAAGGTCGATGCCCTTGACGACATGGCGCTCGAAGCCAAGATGAAGGCGCTCGAAGCCGCTGCGGGGACCATGGTCTTTGCCGCCTCCGGCGCCACCGGCAAGGGCGTCAACGAAATCCTTTATGCGGTGCTCCGGGCTCTCATCGAAGCCCGCGCCGAAGCGGCCGGGGACGATGCGTCGGAACACGACAAGACCTGGACGCCCTAGAGCGGCGTGCGAAAAAGTGGATGCCGGTTTTTCGCAAGAAACGCCGCGACAACAAGGAGAGTGAGCACGCGTTCTAACCCCATCGGAACGCAACGTGCCCCGGGGTGCATGTTGAGATGAGTTCCATTCTCGCTCCCTATCGCCGCCTGACCATCAAGGTCGGCTCGGCCCTTCTGGTCGACGACAAGACCGACGGTTTGCGGGCCGACTGGCTCGTGAGCCTTGCCCAGGACATTGCCGACCTGAAGGCCGAAGGCCGCGAGATCCTCATCGTTTCCTCCGGCGCCATTTCGCTCGGCCGCCGCATCCTCGGCCTCAGGGCGAAAACCCTGCATCTCGAGCAAAGCCAGGCGGCGGCGAGCGCCGGCCAGATCGCCCTTTCTCAGGCCTGGCGCGATGCCCTGGGAAAACACGACATCACCACCGGCCAGATCCTGATCACGCCCAACATCACCGAGGAACGGCGCTATTATCTCAACGCCCGCACCACGATCCGTACCTTGCTGGGCCTCGGCGCCATACCGATCATCAACGAGAACGATTCCGTTGCCACCGCCGAGATCCGCTATGGCGACAATGACCGGCTCTCGGCCCGGGTCGCCGTCATGGTCGAGGCCGACTGCCTGATCCTCTTGAGCGATGTCGACGGGCTCTATTCCGCTCCGCCCGCCAGCAATCCAGAAGCCGCGCATGTGCCGCTGGTTACGGCGATCACCCCCCAGATCGAGGCGATGGCCGGCGGTGCCGCCAACCACCTGTCGCGCGGCGGCATGACGACCAAGCTCGAGGCCGGCAGGATCGCCACAAAGTCCGGAACGGCGATGATCATCACGCGCGGCTCCGATCCCCATCCGCTCGCCGCCCTCGCCGAGGGGGCTCGCCACACCCTGTTCGCCGCCGCCCAGTCGCCTTCGGCCGCCCGAAAGCGCTGGATTCTCGGTGCGCTCGACGTCTATGGCACCATCCATATCGATGCCGGTGCGGTCCGGGCCCTCGAATCCGGCAAATCGCTGCTGCCGATCGGGGTCACACGGATCATAGGCGGCTTTTCACGCGGCGACGCCGTGTCTATTGTCGGCCCCGACGGCATCGAGGTCGCACGGGGCCTGGCCGGCATGAGTACCGAGGAAGCCAACATCGCCAAGGGCAAGAAGAGCCAGGCGATCACGGAAATGGTCGGGATCGGCAATCGCACCGAAATGGTGCATGCCGACAATCTGGCCCTGTTGTCGACCAAGTGGGGAGGAGCTGCAAAATGAACAGGCGGGAAGAAGCGGACGCCTCCGTCGACATCCATATCCTGATGCGCGAAATGGGCAAAAAGGCCCGTGCCGCGGCGCGCGTTCTCGCCTTCGCCCCGACCGAAGCCAAGAACACCGCGCTTCTGGTCGCCGCCGAGCGCATCGACAAACGCCGCGCCGACATCCTTGCCGCCAACGAGATCGACATCGAAACGGCCCGCACCAACGGCATGAGCGAGTCCTTCATCGACCGCCTGGCCCTCAACGACAAGCGCATCGACGGCATCATCACCGCCTTGCAGGACATCGCGTCCTTCGCCGATCCGGTCGGCTCGGTCATCGCCGAATGGGATCGACCCAACGGATTGCGCATCGCGCGCGTCCGTACCCCGCTCGGGGTCATCGGCGTCATTTTCGAAAGCCGCCCGAACGTCACCGCCGACGCCGGTGCCCTGTGCCTCAAGGCCGGCAATGCCGTGATCCTCAGGGGCGGTTCGGACAGCTTCAACTCCTCCGGCGCCATCCATGACTGCCTGGTCGAAGGGCTGAGAGCGGCCGGCCTGCCCGAGGCGGCGATCCAGATCGTGCCGACCACCGACCGCGCTGCCGTCGGCGAAATGCTGGCCGGCCTGGATGGCAGCATCGACGTCATCGTGCCGCGCGGCGGCAAGTCCCTTGTCGGGCGCGTCCAGAAGGAAGCGCGCGTACCGGTCTTCGCCCATCTCGAAGGCATCGTGCATATCTATGTGCATGAAAGCGCCGATCTCGAGCTGGCCAGGAAGGTCATCCTCAACGCCAAGATGCGCCGTACCTCGATCTGCGGCGCCGCCGAGACGCTGCTGATCGATCGGTCCATCGCCGACAAGGCCGTCAAGCCGATCTGCGACACGCTGATCCAGGCCGGCTGCGCCATTCGCGGCGACGAGGAAACCCGGGCCCTCATCCCCGAGGCGACGCCCGCCACCGAAGAGGACTGGGTCACCGAATACGAGGACGCGATCATTTCGGTGAAGGTGGTCGACGACGAATCCGCCGCCATCGAGCACATCGAGACCCATTCCTCGCACCATACCGAGGCGATCATCGCCGAGGACGACAGGGCCGTCGCCCGCTTCTTCTCGGAAATCGACAGCGCCATCCTGATGCACAACGCCTCGACCCAGTTCGCCGATGGCGGCGAATTCGGCATGGGCGGCGAGATCGGCATCGCCACCGGCAAGATGCA
>CAZKTH010000170.1:0-7965 GCA_964555575.1 uncultured Devosiaceae bacterium
CGCGACCACTCAATAACCTGGAGCTTCCGTTCTGATTCCATCAGAACGGAAGCTCCAGAAGCGGGCCTTTCATGGCCCCTCTTCACCTTCGTTTCGCCGGCCGGCACGCTTACGCAATTGCCCGGCTGTCGCAGCAGATGCGGCCGGCCTATCCTCCAAGGCTCTGCCGAGGAGAAACGGCCATGAAACCTGTCCTCGCCCTCGTCCCACTGCTCCTTTTCGCCGGAACGCCAACCTTTGCTGACGCAGCCGGACGATCGTTCGCCAAAGCCGGCATCGCGCCTCTCGAAGTGACCCAACTGGTTGCCGCCAACTGGTCCTGCAATCCGCGCAAGACCTGCGGCCGCATCCACTCCTGCGACGAGGCCTATTGGTATTACTACAACTGTTCCTGGGGTGGTCGCCTCGACGGCGACAATGATGGCGTGCCCTGCGAAAGCATCTGCCACTAGCGACTGCCCCTTGACGCGGCCCCGCCCTTGCTGTTCGCTCCGGCCATGCCCGACGCGCCATCGAAATCGCTGTCCCTGCCGAACCTTTTGACGGTTCTCAGAATCGTTGCCATCCCGGTGATCGTCATTCTCGTGCTGCCCGGACCCGGCATCCTGCGCTTGCTCGGCCTGATCCTTTACTTCTTCGCCGCCATCACCGATTTCTTCGACGGCCTCCTGGCGCGGATGATGGGTGAGACCTCGCCGCTGGGGCGCATGCTCGATCCGATCGCCGACAAGCTGCTGGTCGGCGCCCTCATCATCACCTTTGCCTTCGATCACACCTTTTCGCTCCTCGACCTCATCCCGGCCCTCGCCATCCTGCTGCGCGAGATCTTCGTGTCCGGGCTTCGCGAGTTCATGGGCACCCAGAACGTCATCCTGCACGTCTCGGTGCTGGCCAAGTACAAGACCACGGTGCAATTGATCGCCCTCGGCATCCTGATGGCCGAGCCGATGGCGCCGGAAATCTGGCTGATCGCGGAAGTCGTGCTCTGGCTCGCCGCTTTCCTCACCGTCTGGACCGGCTGGAACTACTGGCAGAGCGCCTGGAAGACGATGACGGCCAAGCCGGACGAGGCGGCGACGTCCGAATGAAAATCCTTTATTTCGCCTGGCTGCGCGAGAGGCTGAACCGGGGCGAGGAGGAGATTTCGCCGCCACCCGGGGTCGAAACCGTTTCCGACCTCATCGACTGGCTCGGGGCGCAGGACGAGGCCGCCGCCCTCGCCTTTTCCGACCGCAAGGCGATCCGCGCCGCCCTCGACGAAGAGATCGTGCCGCTCGACGCGCCGCTCGCCGGCGCGCGAACGGTGGCGCTGTTCCCGCCGATGACGGGTGGGTGATGTTCGTCCGCCTGCAGTCCGAACCCTTCGATCCCGGCGCCGAGACCAACGCCTTCCTCAAGAACCGCGAAACGGCCGGCGCCTTCGTTTCCTTCGTCGGCACGGTACGCTCGACGCCGGACAGGCCGGTCGAGACCCTGACCATCGAGCACTACCCGGCCCTGGCGCAAAAACAGATCGACAGATTCGCCAGCGAGGCGATGGCGCGTTTCGGCCTCATCGACATCGGCGTCATCCACCGTTTCGGCACGATGCGGCCGGGCGAGGTCATCGTCATGGTCATGGCCCTTTCCGCCCACCGTCAGGCCAGTCTGGACGCCGCCAGCTACATCATGGACTGGCTCAAGACCGATGCGCCGTTCTGGAAGCGCGAGACCGGACCGGACGGCACGCAATGGGTCGCGGCCAGAGCGGAGGACGACAGGGCGCGGGACAAATGGCGCGAGGACCGGACATAGCCGGCCCGTCGCCCTATTCGCTCAGAACGCACTCTTCCAGGCTGAACTGGGATTGCGCGATGATGTTTTCCAGGGCGCGGCGAGATTGCCCGACCACATAGCCGATGACTTTGCCGGACTGGCAGCGCGCCGCCACCACCGGGCTGCCCGCATCAAGGACGAACGCCCCGCTGCACTGGGTGGCTTCGCTTTCGGAACAGGCGGCCGTCACTTCCGCCTTGGCGGCGGCGGCGGTCACCGCATAGGTGCCATAGACTGACGTCCCGCCGGCGATCCAGGCGTCATAACCGGCAAAAGAAGAAGAGGAAAAAGCGACAAACATCGCGGCGGCGGCCGCCGTTACCTGCACATAACGCATGGTCTGCTCCCTTTCAGACACTCTCGCGGCGAGCAGTCCGAACGATGGGCACAAACCATGCGCAGGGGCTGATCGCCGGCATTTCACAAACGCAGCCCCCTCTGCCGATTTCCCTACCGGCCATGTTGGGCGGATGTTGGGAGTCTTTGTGACGGAATTGCAGTTTTCTCTTCGCGACACTTCACCAAGACTGTCGATCGAAAATGGCTTGACTTCCGGCGCACTAGCCGGGTTTGGCGCTGCCTGTCGCCTGGAATCGCGGTCGGGGCGCGACGGAATGGCCGTTGCATCGCCACCTTTGCCGACCTATGGCTTGGGATTGGGACAAACAAGCGTCGGATGCCCAAGATGTCGACGTGCTGCACAAATATCCTTCCTGTTAAGTTTCCGAGGTCGGCCCTCAAGGTGCTGCGGGTGGTTCTGCTCGCTTTTTCGCCGGTTTTCTGGTGGTTCGCGGTCGCGGCGCAGGCCGAGGACGTCACCAACACGACGAATGGCCGCACCTATGCCGACCTGCAGCAGGCGCTGGATGCCGCCGCGCCCGGCGACACGCTGGAACTGGCTCCGGGCACCTACAAGGGCAATTTCGTCATCAACACGCCGCTGAGCCTGACCGGCACCGGACCGGAGCGGCCGGTGCTCGACGCCAGCGGCACAGGTTCGGCCCTAACCATCCACGCCGACAATGTCACCGTTTCCTTTGTTGCCCTTTCCAATTCCGGCCACGATTCGACGATGTGGTCGTTTTGGGGCGATGCTGGTCTGTTCGTTGCCGCAAACGATGTCCGTCTCAGCGATCTGTCCGTCACCGGCAACGACTGGGGTGTCATCCTCAAGACCGTCGATGGCGCGGTGATCGAGAATTCGACCATCGCCGACAACGCCCGCGACGGCATCGCCATTCTCGGCGGCACGCATGCCAGCGTCAGCGGCAACATGCTCAGCGGCAACGAGGTCGGCCTCAGCATAACCGCCTATTTCGGTGAGGATCGGGAGTCGCCCTTGGCCCAAATTGGCACGCCCGAAGCCGCTCAGCGTCTCGCCGAGCTGAAAAGCATCGCAGTCCTGTCGCAGGCGATCGAGGTCACCGGCAATGAGGTCACCGGCAATGCCGCGTATGGCATCGCAATCGACTGGGAGAGTTTCGATGTCAGTGTGACCGGCAACACCGTCACCCGGACGGGCATCGATCGCTCAGTCGATCAGAGCAGGATCGATTTCATGCTGCACTCGGTGAGCCAGAGTTTCGGGGCGGACATCCCGATGGACCGTGAACCCTATGGCACCGGCATCCTGGTGAACTGCCTGTCGCACGACAATCTGGTCGCCGACAACACGATCCACGACAATTTCGCCTTCGGCATCGGACTGGTTCTGGTCAACCACAACGAAATCCGCACCAATGCGGTCGCCGACAATCGGATCGGGCTTGCGGTCGAAAGCTCCAACGACAACAGGATCGCCGAAAACACCATCTCGGGAAACGCCGATTTCGGCATCCGCGTGGCAGTCTCCTACCTGATCTCGTCACCCTCTTCCAACAATCTGCTCGTTTTGAACGATCTCTCGGGCAGCCCAACCCTGGCATTCGACAACTCCGGTCGCCGGCTGACCGTCAAGGATCTTATCCCGATCATCGATACCATCGCCTGGCCCGACGAGGTCAAGGCGCAGATGAAGGCCAGCAAGCAGTTGCAGCAGGTGATGCTCCAATCCTTCGTCGACCAGCTCAAGCCGGCCTCGAACAATTGGGACGACGGCAGCTTTGGCAACCACTATGAAGATTTCGACGAGCCGTCAGAAGGATTCCGGGACAAAAACGGGGATGGCATCGGAGAAAAACCCCGTGCCATCGCCGGTGGTTCAAGCCTCGATCATTTCCCGCTGACCGAAGACAAACTCGCAGGACTACGTGACGCTGGTTAGATTAAATCCGGCACCTGTTCCTCACCTGCCTGGCGGGTCGCGGCAAAGGCTCCAGTCTTCCGAATAGAACCAGCAGCGGTCGGGATCGGCGGGCGCGTGCCAGATCAGGCTCTTGACGTCACGCAGATGCCCCGCGCCGAAGGCGCAGTCGAGCCGGGTGACGAGCGCCGGGTCGGTCGCGCCCGCATCCCTCTCCCCGAAGATGAACGTTACCGGACACAAAAAGCCCGCCGCGAACCCCTCCCCCATCCTTTCGACGCGCAACATGGCGCCGCGGTGCGAATAGCGCACGCCGTCGCTGCCGCGATCCGGCACGCCGAGAGGAAAGACCAGCCGCCCGCCCGACTTGAGATGGGTGATCCAGGCCTTTGCCGGCGCGGCGACGGCAAAATTGACATAGACGCCGTCGGCGTCCTCGCGCGGATAGCCCGCCCCGTCGCCGATGACCATTTCGACATTGGCGCGGTCGGAAAGGTTTTGCCGTGCCATCTCGCCGAGACGCGCATCGGCCTCGACCGCCAGCACATGGCCGGCCGGGCCGACGAGTTCAGCGAGGATGGCGGTGTAATAGCCGGTGCCGGCGCCGATATGCGCCACGACATCGCCGGGCCGGGGCTTGAGGGCATCGATCAGCAGCGCGTGCAGCGACGGCTCGCCATTGTTGATGCCCTTGTCGGCGTCGAGCACGAACAGCACGTTGCGATAGATGTGGTCGAGATCATCGGGCGCGACACGCACCGCCCGCCACCCATGACCGAGCATCCTGAAGGGCGGCGGCCCGAGGAATCTCTCCCGCGGCACGCTCGAAAAGGCGCTCAGGAGGCCGGCATTGTCCGAAATGCCGTTATAGGCGAGCAGATGCCTTGCATAGGCAAGCCGCAACGTCTCGGCGTCGGCATGCTCCATCCTGTGGCGCTTCCCGCTGTCCATGGTGATGCAGTTTACACCCCTGCCCGGCCGTTCGGTACCCTCGCGGATCTTCGGTGCCGATGGCGCGAAGGGTGGTCCCGAGGCGGGCGGCCGCTTGTCTTGATCGGACGAAGAAGGCAATCTCCGGGCGAAACGGATCCGCCATGTCGCATCAATATGTTCATGTGATCGTGCCCAGGGCCAAGGTCGATGACATCATCAAGCTGGCCGAACGCGACGGCGTCACCTTCGTCGGCATTTCGGCGGTGAAAGGGCCGCTCCGGACCATCAGTTTTTTGGCCACGCTCAAGGCGCAGCAGGCCCTCATCGACGACCTGCAACGGGTCCTGCACAATACCAGGGACTGGAAAATCGCCTTGTTGCCGGTCGGCGCGGTGGTCACGAAATCCCCGGAAGACGAAGACGATAGACCCGAGACATCGGAGACGCGCGAGGAACTGCTCTCCGAGATTTCGCACAATGCCGGCATCACTTCGACATTTCTCGTTCTGGTCGCGATTTCCGCGCTCGTCGCCGCGCTCGGGATGATCCGGGGCGATGTCGCGGTCATCATTGGCGCAATGGTGATCGCGCCGCTGCTCGGTCCGCTATTGGGGACCAGCCTGGGTGTGGCGCTCGGCGAACGCCAGCTGATCGTCAACTCGGTCAAGGCCAACATCGCCGGCTTCGCGCTGGCCGTTGGCGTCGGCACGCTGCTCGGGATCGTCCTGAATTTCGACCTGTCCGGTCAAGAACTGGCTGCGCGCGCCCATGTCGGCTACGAAAACATCGCGCTCGCGCTGGCAGCCGGCGCCGCCGCGGCGATGTCGCTGACGGCCGGCGCCGCCTCGGTCCTAGTCGGGGTCATGGTCGCCGTCGCCCTGTTGCCACCGGCAACGGCGATCGGCCTGTTCCTCGGCAAGGCGGCCTGGGCCATGGCCGGCAAAGCAGCGATCCTGCTGGCGGTCAATGTCGCGGCGCTGATCCTGTCCGGCCAGATCGTCTTTCTCATCCGCGGGATACAGCCGCGAACCCGCTATCGACGCGCCAAGGTCAGGCAGTCGGTCTGGTTTTCCCTGGCGGTCTCCGGCGCGCTGCTCGCCGTGCTGGCGCTTCTGATCGGCTATCAGATCCTGCAGGGAACCTGACGCCAGCCCGACCTCGCCCGGCGAACCCGGCTCACAAACCCGAAGCCGGACCCAGCCAGGATTCCCCGCTGCGCGGGGTCTTACTCGGCCGCCGCCGCCTTGGGCTGCACCGCCGCCATATAGGCATCGACCAGGGTGTTGCAGGCTTCGCCCGGCGTGAACGTGTTGTCACCAATCTCGCTGACCGGCGTCACCTCGGCGGCGGTGCCGGTCAGGAAGCACTCGTCGAAATCGGCAAGCTCCTCGGGCTTCATGTGCCGTTCGGTTACCGTGTAGCCGTGCTCCTTGGCGAGCGCGATGACGGTGCGGCGGGTGATGCCGTTGAGGAAGCAGTCCGGTTCCGGCGTGACGATGTCCTTGCCCTTGACGAAGAAAACGTTGGCCCCGGTCGCTTCGGCGACATAGCCGCGATAGTCGAGCATCAGCGCATCGGAATAGCCGGCATCGACTGCCGCGTCCTTTGAAAGGGTGCAGATCATGTAAAGGCCGGCCGCCTTGGCGTGGCTCGGAATGGTTTCCGGCGAAGGCCGTTTCCATTTCGACCATTGCAGGCGGATGCCCTTGAGGCGCTCTTCGCGGGAGAAATAGCTCGGCCATTCCCAGGTGGCGATGGCCAGATGCACCTTGTTGTTGCGGCCCGAGACGCCCATTTCCTCCGAGCCGCGCCAGGCGACCGGCCGCATATAGGCGTCGACGAGATTGTTCTTCTTCAGGACGGCGCGGCAGGCCTCGTCGATCTCGTCGGCCGAATAGCCGAGCTCGAAATCGAGCATGGCCGCCGACTTGATCAGCCGCTCGGAATGCTCCCGCAGTTTGAAGACCTCGCCGCCATAGGCGCGCTGGCCTTCGAACACGCAGCTCGCATAATGCAGGCCGTGGGTGAGAACATGCACCTTGGCGTCTTTCCACGGCACCATTTCGCCGTCGAACCAGATCCAGCCGTCGCGCTGATCCATGGGCAAGCCCGCCATTTCCAATCTCCCGTATAGACCATTTGGCCGACGGTCCCGTCAGCAAAACCATACTGGTCCGGTCAAGCGCACTTGGCAAATCCGGAAGGCTTTGGGATAAGACCATCGAATGATTTCGATGGGCCGACAATGCCAGCAGCACCAATAAATGTCAATAAGGCTGACATAAATTCCCTGCCGCCGAGCCGCGGCGAGATGCCACTCGACATCATGGGGCTGTTGTTCTTCGCCTATCGCGATTTCACCGGCGATGCCGACGCCATCCTGTCGAAATCCGATTTCGGCCGCGCCCACCACCGGGTGCTGTATTTCGTCAATCTCAAGCCGGGCATGACGGTCGCCGACCTTCTCGACATCCTCAAGATCACCAAGCAGAGTCTCGCCCGCGTCCTCAGGCAGCTGATCGACAACGGCTATATCGAGCAGAAGCCCGGCGAGAGCGACCGTCGCCAGCGCCTTTTATACGCCACCCCGCTCGGGCGGGCCTTCTGGGAACGCCTGTCGGAAAGCCAGACCAACCGCATCAACGCCGCCTTCGCCACCCTGCCCGAAGGCAGCCGCGACACGGTGCGGCGCTTTTTCGTCCAGATGGTCGAGGAAAAGGACCGGCCGACGCTCGACCGGCTGGGGCTGACGGATGGGCTTTGAGGGAATCGGTAGATGGAGCGTTTTCAGGCGAAGTGGATACCGGTTCGCCGGTTCGGAAACGCGACCACTCAATAACCTGGAGCTGCCGTTCTGATGCCATCAGAACGGAAAACGCACTAGCGGCGCGTGAACCCGTTCTGGAACGGGATCGGGGGCGCACCTTCGTCAGTCGGGGCGATCGCCGCACCAGTTGACGTTGACGCCGAGGTTC
>CAZKTH010000171.1:0-7940 GCA_964555575.1 uncultured Devosiaceae bacterium
ATCACCAAGGTCGGCAAGGTCGCCGGCTGCCGGGTCACCGAGGGCATGGTCGAACGCGGGGCCGGCGTCCGCCTGATCCGCGACGACGTGGTGGTGCACGAAGGCAAGCTCTCGACCCTCAAGCGCTTCAAGGACGAGGTCAAGGAAGTGCCGATGGGCCAGGAATGCGGCATGGCCTTCGAGAACTATCAGGACATGCGCAAGGGCGACGTCATCGAATGCTATCGCGTCGAGACGGTGCAAAGGTCGTTGTAGCGAATAGCGAGTAGGGAATAGCGAATAGGGGTCTTCCCGGCGCACTTCCCTATTCGCCACTCGCTATTCACTATTCGCTGGATAGCCATGTCCCGACAACATAAGCATACCGCCCCCTCCCAGCGCATGCTGCGCGTCGGTGAACTCGTCCGCCATGCGCTCGCCGAACTGCTCATGCGCGGCGAAATCGACGACATTGCCCTGCTCGATGCCACCATCACCGTGCCGGAAGTGCGCATGACGCCGGACCTGAAACTCGCCAAGGCCTATGTCATGCCGCTCGGCGGCGTACACGCCGAGGAGATCGTCAAGGCGCTCAACCGCCATGCCCGCTTCGTGCGCGGCGCCATCGGTCACAGGATCGGTCTCAAATACGCCCCTGAAATCCGCTTTTACGTCGATGACACCTTCGAGGAAGCGGACAGGATCGAAAGCCTGTTGCGCTCGGAACGGGTGCAGAAGGACCTCGGTCACGACGAGGATGAGGACGGGGATTCCTCCTGAATCTTCCGCGCGCGGAGACCCGCGCGCCGCTGGATCCCCGATCAAGTCGGGGATGACGAGGCGTTTTTTGCAGGGTATTGCCAGACCCACTACGTCATTCCCGCGAAAGCGGGAATCCAGGAGCAACGAACGCAGACGCACAGCCGCTGCGAAATGGAATGGCGCGTCCGTATGGCCCAAAAGAAATCAAACAAGAAGAACATCTCCGGCTGGCTCGTGCTCAACAAGCCGTTCGACATGAGTTCGACCGAGGCCGTGGGCAAGGTGCGCTGGCTGCTGCAGGCCAGGAAGGCCGGCCATGCCGGCACCCTTGATCCGCTGGCGACCGGCATCCTGCCCATCGCTTTCGGTGAGGCGACAAAGACCGTGCCGCAGGTGCAGGACGGCACAAAAATCTACCGCTTTGCCGTCAGATGGGGCGTCGCGACCACGACCGACGATGCCGAGGGCGAGGCCATCGCCACTTCCGATCATCGGCCGAGCCGGGCCGAGGTCGAGGCGGTGCTGCCGCGCTTCACCGGCGTCATCTCACAGAAGCCGCCGGCCTTTTCCGCCATCCGCATCAGGGGCGAACGCGCCTATGACCTCGCCCGCGCCGGCGAAAAGGTCGACGTGCCCGAGCGCGAGGTCGAAATCGACAGTTTCACCTTGTTGAGCCATGGCGAGGATGTTTCGGAATTCGAGGTCACCTGCGCCAAGGGCACCTATGTCAGGGCCCTGGCCCGCGACATCGCCGAGGCGCTCGGTACCAGGGGCCATGTTTCGAGCCTGCATCGCGCCGCCGTCGGCCGTTTTTCCAACGCCATGGCGGTCGAGCTTGCCACGATCGAGGCGGCCGAACCGGAGGTGCGCGCCGCCTTCCTGCTGCCGGTTGCCGCCGGGCTTCAGGACGTGCCGGAAATCCGTGTCGACATGCGCCAGGCTTCGCTCATCCGCCTCGGCAATCCGGTACTGCTGACTGGCGCTGGGGCGCCGGTTGCAATGGATGAGTGCTGGGCTTCGCTCAAGGGCGAGGCGGTGGCGGTCGGTTTTGTCGAACAGGGCCAGTTCAAGCCGCGCCGGGTCATCCTGCCGAACTGAACAAATCCTCGTCCTGAGGTGCATCCCGCGGACTTGACCCAAGGGGGCTTCGAAGGATGGGCCGCATGCACCAAACCCTCGTCCTTCGAGGGTCGCTTCGCTCCCACCTCAGGATGAGGGCGTAAAAGAAGGCGGCCTATTGCGGCCCTGGATCCATCAGGGCGTGGATGCGGTCGGCGCCAAGTCGCGTCAGCCGCAGCATCAGCGCTTTGCGCCTTGCACCGGCGAGCGGGTCATCGGCAGCCTGCCTGATGATATCGGCGCCATGGCCGTCGGCGACGATCAGCCCCTCGCTTTCCGGGAAGATCGACGCCTCGAGTTCCGGCGGCTTGGCGAAGAAGAACCGGTCGCAGAAATCGCGGTAGAAAGGCCATTTCGCGTCGGCGCGGAAATCGGCGAGGCTCGACTTGATCTCGACGATCCAGATTTCGCCCTTGGGTCCGACCCCGACGATGTCGGCCCGCCGCCCGTTGGCGAGCGGCACTTCGGCGAAACAGGCAAGATCGAACTGGTCGCGCAGGAGGCGCATGGTGCCGCGCTGCACCATCAGCGCCGTCGGCGACTGCCGTCCGTCGCTGATAGGCGGCAGCTCAGGCATTGGCCTTGACCGTGCTGGCTTTGCCCGTATGCGGCCTGAGGCTGGACAGGGTCAGGAAGCTGAGAATGACCAGCGGAATGCCGAGGCCGAAGGAAACCCGGATGCCGAAATGCTCGGCGACGAAACCGAGCAGGGGCGGCGCCACCAGGAAGGTGAAGAAGCTCAATTGCGCCAGCGATGCGACATTGGCGGTGGCGGAGCGGTCGGTGCGCTGGGCCGCCGCCGAGACGGCGAGCGGGAAGATGGCGCTGGTGCCCATCCCCATCATGGTGAAGCCGGCAAGCGCTACCGCCGGATGCGGCGCGAAGGTGACCGCGCACGCCCCGATGCCGAGCATGGACAACAGGAAGCGTGCCACGTTGACCGGGCCGAACCTGTCGACGAAGCCATCGGCGAAATAGCGCACCAGCGCCTGGGCCAGGGCGCCCACGGTGAAGGCGATGGAGTTGATGAAGGGTGCCGTCATGAAGACGTCGCGCATGAAGATCACCGACCAGTCCGAACCCGCGCCCTCGAGCAGCATGGCCGACAGGGTGAAGGCGACCAGTACCAGGATCGGTCCGGTCGGCAGGACGAAACGCGGGCGATGGCTGCTTTCTTCGGAGACGCGCCTCGGTGCCGGCTTGAACTCCCACAGCAGCACCAGGGAAAGAAGCGAAATGAGCGCGGCCATGATGATCAGATGCAGGTGCGGATCCAGTTCGAGCGCCTTGGCGCCGGTGCCGACGATGCCGGCAGCGAAGAACCCGAAGCTCCAGAAGGCATGTGAACGGTTCATTACGCGTTTGCCGAGCATGAATTCGACACGGTCGGCTTCGACATTGATCACCATCTCGACGCAGCCGATGACGAGCCCGACGATGAACAGCACCGCGAACATGGCAAGAGGACCCGGCATGAACGACACGACCGCCATCATCATTGCCACCATCGGAATGCCGACGAGCAGCGTGTTGCGAAAGCCGAAACGTTCGATCAGCGGACCAGCAAGCGCCAGGGAAATCTGGGTGCCGATCGGCGAACCGATCAGGGCCGCGCCGAGTGCCGCCTTGTCGATATCCATGGCAAGCTGGATGTCTCCAAGGCGCGGATAAAGACCACCGAGACCGAAGGAGTACAAAAAGAACGCGACAAAAACCCGGCGTTGAGGCGCACGATCAAAACCGAACGGCATCGGAATCTCTCTTTTCGGAAACTAGTTCCAAGATCTGTACTAAAGCACGCACATGATGAAAACCGGCCAGGGCGCACGCGGCAAAAAAACCCGGAATTCGGGCGCGACTGTGCCTAGAATGCCGCAAGCAAGGGAGTTCGGGATGAACTGGATCGACTACTATATGGGCTTTGCCCGCCACGCGGCGAAAAAGAGCAAGGATTCGACCAAGGTCGGTGCCGTACTGGTCGGGCCGGACGGCGAGATCAGGCTGACCGGCTATAACGGGCCGCCGCGCGGCGTTGTCGATTCGCCCGAACGGCGCGAACGGCCTGAGAAATATCTTTTTGCCTCGCATGCCGAAGCCAATCTCATCGCCTTTGCCGCTCGCGAAGGCATCCGCACCAAGGGCTGCACCGTCTATGTCACCCATATGTGCTGCTCGGCCTGCACGCGGACCCTGATCCAGGCGGGGGTCCGGGCCGTTGTCTTCGGGGAGGGCACGACCTCGATGCCGGAGGAAGAATTTGCGGCGGCGCGGGACATGTTCGCGGAAGCCGGCGTCGAGCTGACGCCCTACAAGCCGGAAACATGACGCGGTACCGGCCGGCTTGCCTCTCCCCTTGGGAACAGGCGAAAGGATGCGACGCTTCAGGCGATCGCCTTGCCCTGGCCGTCGATGGTCTCGTCGCGCAGTATCGCCACGCCGGTGGTCAGGCTGCGACGGATCTCGATGCGGCGGGCCGACTGGAGCAGGGGCAGGCCGCGCAAGAAGGCGTCCGCCAGGCGCGGGGCCGACAGACGGCGCCGATCCGGACCGAAATAGTCGGAGGTCTCGAAATAGACCTGCGGCGCTTCGATCTGCTGCATTAGCTGGGCCCGCACCCGTTCCGGCATGAACGGCATGGAGATCACGTCGTCGAAGCCGGCTCCGACACAGATGTCCATGATGTCGCGCGAAATGGATTCACAGAAATAGGCCATCGGGGCGAAGGCGAGCGCTCGCGACGAACTCTGGCGGATTTCCCTGATGAGCGGCTCGTAGACGCCGGGATCCGCCACTTCCGCGAACAGGATGAAGCTCAGCGGCGTGCCCTGAACCAGCAGCGGCAGCGTTGGCCGGTTGGCATAGGGCTTGACGAATTCGAAGCCGATTTTGGCGGCGACATTGTAAACGGCCGACCCCGACCCTTTCGGGTCGCCGATGATGACCGCCCCTGCCTTGATCATGTTCGTCACTCCATCCCGCGCGTCCTGACGGGCGCTCGTCGCATGCAGTGTCGAGACGAAGACGCGGGTTTGCGCTTCATCCCCGCACCTCAACGATCTCATCACGAAATGGATAACAATGCCTTACGTACTCGTGCCGAAGGGCATCAGAGCCTGGCGTAGCAGACCTTGGTGACGCCTTTGTTGCGGAAGCCGAGCTCTTCGGCCGCGGCAAGCGACAGATCGAGCACGCGGCCCTCGATATAGGGACCGCGGTCGTTGATCCGCACCACGACAGAATGGCCATTGGCGGGATTGACCACCTTGAGCCTGGTGCCGAAGGGCAGGCTGCGATGCGCCGCCGTCAGGGCCTTGGGGTTCATGGTCTCGCCCGAGGCGGTCGGTCCGGGGATGGCGTACCAGGAGGCGCGGCCGCATTGTTCGGAGGCGAGGGCGCTGATGGAGGAGAGGAGGAGAAAACTCAGGAAAAGAAGGGACAGACGCAACAGCTTTACTCGTAATCGTTTCGGATTGGCGGCGGCTACAGGGCGGATATGGCGAGATTGTGAAAGGGGCGGATTTGGCTGTCATGCGGCGGGACCCGGGTCTGCCCCGGATCAATTGTTTTTGACCAATTGATAAAAAATTTTAATACCGCTAGCATTGTCCCTTCGGTGCAAGCATTGGAGGTCGGCAATGGCAGGAAGCGGGCATTTGGGGGGCATCGCGGCGGGTCGGCTCGACGCCGAAACGCTCACGGCCAATTTTGCCGATCTCCATCCACCGCTTGCAGCGCATGAGGCGCTGGTCGAGGCCGAGCGCTGCTATTTTTGCTTCGAGGCGCCCTGCCAGGATGCCTGCCCGACCCATATCGACATTCCGATGTTCATCCGCCAGATCGCGACCGGCAATGAACTCGGCGCCGCCCGGACCATTTTCGACGAGAACATCCTTGGCGGCATGTGCGCCCGCGTCTGCCCCACCGAGACCCTGTGCGAACAGGCCTGCGTCCGCGAGGTGGCCGAAGGCAAGCCGGTCAGGATCGGCAGGCTGCAGCGCTTCGCCACCGACGCCGCCATGGCGGAAAACAAGCAGTTCTATTTCCGCGCCCCGGCGACCGGAAAGAAGATCGCCGTCATCGGCGCCGGTCCGGCCGGTCTTTCGTGTGCCCATCGTCTCGCCATGCTCGGCCACCAGGTGACGATCTTCGAGAAAAAGGACAAGCCGGGCGGGCTCAACGAATACGGCATCGCCGCCTACAAGACGGTCGAGGGCTATGCCCAGGCCGAAATCGACTGGCTTTTGCAGATCGGCGGCATCACCATCGAGCATGGCAAGGCGCTCAGCCGCGAGCTTGCCCTCGACACGCTGAGTGCCAGCCATGACGCCGTCTTTGTCGGCATCGGTCTCGGTGCCGCCTCGGCGCTCGATGTTCCCGGCGCCGATCTGCCCGGCGTCGAATCGGCCCTGGATTTCATCGCCCGTCTGCGGCAGGCCGAGGATCTGACGCAACTGGAAGTCGGCCGGGACGTCGTCGTCATCGGCGGCGGCATGACCGCCATCGACGCGGCGGTGCAGAGCAAGCTCCTCGGCGCCCGCAGCGTCACCCTGGTCTATCGCCGCGACCGCGACCGCATGCCGGCCAGCGGCTATGAGCAGAGCCTTGCCGCCACCTGTGGCGTGCATCTGGTCTTCAACGCCAGGCCGGCGGCGATCGAGGGAGAGGGCGGCCGGCTCGAGGCGATCTTCGAATATACGCGTCAGGACGGGACCACGCTTGTCGGCACCGGCGAGACCTTCGCCATTGCCACCGATCAGGTGCTCGTTGCCATCGGTCAGGTCATGCATGACGAGACCGGCGATTTCGCCCCGGACGGTGCAACGCTGACCCGTTCCGGGGACAACAGATCCGAACTCGAAAACGTCTGGGTCGGCGGCGACTGCGCCAGGGGTGGCGACGATCTGACCGTCAGTGCCGTTCAGGACGGCAAGATCGCCGCATTGAGCATTCACCGGAGCCTGATGGGCTAGGACGGGAGACGAAAATGGCAGACCTCAGAAGCGAATTCGTCGGCATCAAGTCGCCCAACCCGTTCTGGCTCGCCTCGGCGCCGCCGACCGACAAGGCCTACAATGTCGAACGGGCCTTCAGGGCCGGCTGGGGCGGCGTGGTGTGGAAGACCCTGGGCGAGGACGGCCCGCCGGTCGTCAATGTCAACGGTCCGCGCTACGGCGCCATCTGGTCGGGGGACCGGCGCCTGATCGGCTTCAACAACATCGAACTGATCACCGACCGGCCGCTGCAGCTCAACCTTCAGGAGATCAAGCAGATCAAGAAGGACTGGCCCGACCGCGCCGTCGTCGTCTCGATCATGGTGCCCTGCGCCGAAGAGAGCTGGAAGGCCATTCTGCCTCTGGTCGAGGCGACCGGGGCGGACGGGGTCGAACTCAATTTCGGCTGTCCGCATGGCATGAGCGAACGCGGCATGGGCGCGGCCGTGGGGCAGGTACCCGAATATGTCGAGATGGTCACGCGCTGGGTGAAGGCCAACACGCGCATGCCGGTGATCGTCAAGCTGACGCCCAACATCACCGACATCCGCCATTCAGCCCGTTCCGCCAAGAAGGGCGGCGCCGATGCCGTTTCCCTGATCAACACCATCAATTCGATCACTTCGGTCGATCTCGACAGTTTCGCGCCCGAGCCGAGCATCGACGGCAAGGGAACCCATGGCGGCTATTGCGGTCCGGCGGTCAAGCCCATCGCCCTGCACATGGTCGCCGAAATCGCCGGCGATGCGGCAATGGAGGGGTTGCCGATCTCCGGTATCGGCGGCATCACCACCTGGCGCGACGCGGCCGAATTCATGGCGCTCGGCGCCGCCAACGTCCAGGTCTGCACCGCCGTGATGACCTACGGCTTCAGGATCGTCCAAGAGATGATTTCCGGGCTTTCCGACTGGATGGACGAAAAGGGCCACAGGACGATGGACGATATCGTCGGCCGCGCCGTGCCCAACGTCACCAAATGGGAATATCTGAACCTCAACTACGTCACCAAGGCGCAGATCGACCAGGAGCTCTGCATCAAGTGCGGGCGCTGCCACATCGCCTGCGAGGACACCTCGCACCAGGCGATCA
>CAZKTH010000172.1:0-7927 GCA_964555575.1 uncultured Devosiaceae bacterium
TTGAGCTGGGCCGAAAGCGGCGTGGTGTCGGGCACGAACCACGGCTTGGTGGCGAGTTTGCCGACATCGATGCGGCTCATGTCGTCATGGGCGCGATAAAGGGCGCGCAGCACGTCCTTGGCGTGGATGACGCCGACGATCTCGTCGGGTTCGTCGCGGTAGAGCGGAATGCGGGTATAGGGGCTTTCGAGCACCTGCCTGATCAGTTCCTCGACCGGCAGTTCGATGTCGAGGGCGCGGATGCGGGTGCGGTGCACCATGACGTCGGAGACCTCGAGTTCCGCGAGATCGAGGATGCCGCCGATCCTGTCGCGGTCGCCCTTTTTGACCTCGCCCTCCTCGTGCAGCAGATCGACCGTGCCGCGGATCTCCTCGGCGCCGGTGATGCCGGACACCCTGTCGTCGGCCGATACGCCGATGAGGCGGAGAATCACCCGGACCACCGCCTGCACGGCGAAGGTGACGGGCGCGAACACGGCAATGATCGGACGGACGAAGGGTGCGACCCTGAGGGCGAAATTGTCGGGATGGTTGATGGCCCAGGTCTTGGGCAGGACCTCGGCGAAGACCACCACGGCAATGGTCATGGCAAGGGTCGCATAAACCACGCCCGAACTGCCGAACATGGTGACGAGCACGCTGGTCGCCAGCGACGAGGCGAGGATATTGACGAGATTATTGCCCAGGAGCAGGCCGCCGAGCAGTTTTTCCTTGTTGGCAGTCAGGCGCTGGACCGTCTTGGCGCGCCCGTCGCCGGTCTTGGCGAGCGCATGGATGCGGGCGCGCGAGGCGGCGGTCAGCGCCGTCTCCGAGCCCGAAAAGAAGGCCGATACCAGGAGCAGGACAATGATCCCGGTGATGGTGGCCAATGCGGCGTCGATCATTGTGCGAGGATGTCCTTGAGGAAGGCGCCGACCGCATCGGCATCGACGCCCTTTTCGACAAAACTCCGGCCGATGCCACGGGTCAGGATGAAGGTGAGGGCGCCGCGTTCGACCTTCTTGTCCTGGGCGATGGCCGCCATCAGCGTTTCGAGCGAGGGCGTCTCGCCCGGGATGTCGGCGATGGCGGTGGGCAGGCCGGCCAGCTGCAGATGGCGGGTGACGCGCACCGCGTCCTGGCTCGGGCACAGGCCGAGTTTCACCGAGAACTGTTGAGCCAGCACCATGCCGATGGCAACGCCTTCGCCATGGATCAGCCGGCGCGAATAGCCGGTCGCCTTTTCGAGGGCGTGTCCGAAGGTGTGACCGAGATTGAGGAGCGAACGCAGGCCGGCTTCCTTTTCGTCGGCCAGGACGAAACGGGCCTTGGCGGCGCAGGCGCGGGCGATGGCCTCGGCCCGGGCCGGGCCGGCGGCGAAGATCTCGGAGCGCTTTTCTTCGAGCCAGTTGAAATAGGCTTCGTCGTCGATCAGGCCGTATTTGACCACTTCGGCATAGCCGGCGCGGAATTCGCGTTCGGGCAGGGTCTGATAGACGTCGAGATCGGCCAGGACCAGGCGCGGCTGGTGGAAGGCGCCGAACAGATTCTTGCCAAAGGGGGTGTTGATGCCGGTCTTGCCGCCGACCGAGCTGTCGACCTGGGCGAGCAGCGAGGTCGGCATCTGGACGAAATCCATGCCGCGCCGCGTCACCGAAGCGGCCAGGCCGGCCAGATCGCCGACGACGCCGCCGCCGAAGGCGATGACGAGGTCCCTGCGTTCGAGCCGGGCGGCGAGCAGGCCCTCGACCACCGTGATCAGATATTGGTAGCTCTTGGTGGCTTCGCCCGGCGGCACCACGATCACCTCATAGCCGAGCCCGGCGGCATCGAGGCCGGCCGTGAGGCGCGGCAATTGCGCCTTGGCGACGTTTTCGTCGGTGACGATGCCGTAGCGGGCCGGCCCGAAGCGCTGCTGGAGCATCACGCCGGCGCGTTCGATCAGCGCGTGCCCGACGAAAATGTCGTAGGGGCGGTCGATGAGGGCGATGGGAACGATATGGTCTTTGTCAGTCATGGGCGGCATGGGAGAAATGGGCGGCCAGGGCATCGACGATGTCGCGGACGACGGTTTCGTGCGGGGCATCGCGGGATTCGACGATCAGATCGGCCTCGGCATAGACCGGATCGCGCCTGTCCATCAGTTCCCCGAGGGTCCGGCGCGGATCGGCGGTCTTCAGCAAGGGGCGGTTGGCGCGGCGGGAAACGCGGGAGAACAGGGTGTCGAGATCGGCCCTGAGCCAAATGCTGACGCCGCGTTCACGGATGAGGGCGCGGGTCTGTTCGTTCATGAAGGCGCCGCCGCCGGTGCCGAGGACCACGTTGTTCTCGGCCAGCAGCCTGGCGATGACCCGGACCTCGCCGGCGCGGAAATCGGCCTCGCCATGGATGTCGAAAATGTCGGGAATGGACATGCCGGCGGCGGCTTCGATCTCGGTGTCGCTGTCGATGAACTGCCGGTCGAGCGCCATGGCGAGGCGGCGGCCGACCGTGGTCTTGCCCGCGCCCATCATGCCGATCAGGACGATCGGGCGGCCGGCAAGACCCGCCAGCACCGAACTGACGAGGTCGTCCGGCAGCGCGGCGGCGTCGTCGCGTCTGTTGTGCGTGTCCTCGCCATGTGGTCGCGGGCGGTGCATGGTTTCCTCTGCCGGGACATCCGGCCGGCCCGATAGATGGCACGGCTTGGACGGAAGCCGCAAGCCGATCCGCGTCCCGTTTGCGCCCAGGACGGCGCCCGCGCTTGATCGCGAAGGGCGAATGGAGGCAAAGTCCTTCAAAAGGAGCATCGACAGACACGCCATGCCCAGCCTCATCCGCATGCTGATCGTTCTGATATTCCTCGGCGGGCTTGTCCTTGCCGGCATGGTGGCCGTGACCGTTTTCGTCACACCGCAGGACAAGGTCGTGACGATCAAGCTTCCGGCCCGCGACCTGTTCGACGGCAATTAGCGCCATGGCCGAGGGGGGCGCCCAGATCGAAGCCTTTCTGGAAATGATGAGCGCCGAGCGCGGCGCCGCGACCAACACGCTTCTGGCCTATGAGCGCGATCTTGCCGACTATGCCGGCTTTCTCGAAACGCAAGACCGCGACATCTATTCGGCCGACCGCAGAATCGTCGCCGACTATCTCGCACGCCTGGAAAAGGATGGTCTTGCGGCGCGCTCGGCCGCCCGGCGCCTGAGCGCGATCAAGCAGTTCCACCGTTTCCTCTTGTCCGAGGGCATGCGCCGGGACGATCCGACCCGCATCGTTGACGCCCCCAGGCCGCGCCGGTCGCTGCCGAAAATCCTTTCGGTCGCCGAAGTCGACCGTCTGCTGGCGCTGGCCGAGGAGGAGGCGCGGCAGGAAACGGAAAAGGCGGCGGGGAAAAAGGGCGTGGGCACGACGGCGAGACGCCTCCACGTCCTTGTCGAACTGCTCTATGCCTCGGGTCTGAGGGTCAGCGAGCTGGTGAGTCTCAGACGGGCCGCCGTCCTGAGGGAAGCGCAATATCTGACAATCGTCGGCAAGGGCGGACGCGAACGGGTGGTGCCGCTGACCGACCGGGCCCGCGACGCGCTGATGGCCTGGAAGGCGCAATTGCCGCCCGGACCGTTCCTGTTTCCCGCCGACAGCGACACCGGCTATCTGAGCCGCCAGCTCTTCGCCCGTGAGCTGAAGGCGCTCGGCGGCCGGGCCGGCATCGCCGCCGCGCGCCTTTCACCGCATGTCATCCGTCATGCCTTTGCCAGTCATCTTCTGCAGGGCGGGGCGGATCTCAGGGCGGTGCAGACCCTGCTCGGGCACGTCGACATCTCGACGACGCAGATCTACACCCATGTGCTCGACGAGCGGCTCAGGGCGCTGGTCGAGACCCATCACCCGCTCAATGACGACGCGGACGGCGATAGGGGCGAAACTTGACACCTGCCGGTGCGATAGCCACTTTCCAGCCAAATTGGCGCGGCACGAAGCACTGCCATTTCCATTGAGGCCTCAGGCGCATGCAGTCCTATCTCGATTTCGAAAAGCCCGTCGCCGAACTGCAGGGCAAGATTCAGGAACTCAAGTCGCTGGCCCAGACCGACGAGGCGGTGTCGATCGACGAGGAAGTCAGCCGGCTGCAGGCCCGGGCCGACGAGGCGCTCAACGACATCTACAAGAAGCTCACCCCCTGGCAGAAGACGCAAGTGGCGCGCCATCCGCAGCGGCCGCATTTTTCCGACTACGCCCATGCCCTGATTTCCGAATTCGTGCCGCTGGCCGGCGACCGCAAATTCTCCGAGGACGCGGCGATCCAGGCCGGCTTCGGGCGCTTCCACGGCACGCCGGTGGCGGTGATCGGCCAGGAGCAGGGCTCGACCACCGAAAGCCGCCTCAGGCACAATTTCGGCATGGCGCGGCCGGAAGGCTACCGCAAGGCGGTGCGCGTCATGGAAATGGCCGACAGGTTCGACCTGCCGATCCTATCCTTCGTCGACACCAAGGGCGCCTATCCCGGCATCGGCGCCGAGGAGCGCGGCCAGGCCGAGGCCATCGCCCGCTCGACCGACATGTGCCTGATGGTCGGGGTGCCGAACCTCTCGATCGTCATCGGCGAGGCCGAGTCGGGCGGCGCCATCGCCATTGCCGTGGCCAACAAGGTCTTGATGCTCGAACACGCCATCTATTCGGTGATCTCGCCGGAGGCGGGGGCCTCGATCCTCTTCCGTGACCCGGCCAAGGCGCCGGAAATGGCGGCGGCGCAGAAGATCACCGCCGCCGATCTTCTCGGGCTCGGGGTCATCGACGGCATCATCAACGAGCCGATCGGCGGCGCCCACCGTCACCACGAGACGGTGATGAAGGCGACCGAGGCCGAGATTGGCACCTTCCTGTCCGAATACGCCAATTTCTCGCGCCAGCAATTGCGCGAACACCGCCGCGACAAGTTCCTGAAAATGACCACGACCATCGCGCCGGCGTGAAATGATGGGGGCATGAACGCTTTCGTGATAGGAGTCGGCGATCATGGTTACGGGCGAGTAACAAGTTGATGGGCAAGTTGCAGTCCTGGTGGACACCTGACATCCAGAGCAGCGCAAATTGGTACGATTGACGCATATCGTGAGAGTTCTGCAGCTTGCCGTCCTGTTGATGGCGGCCTTTTTCCTTTCGTCCTGCAGCGGCCTGATCGAGGGCGACGGCCGGGCGCTGGCGCCGTTGTCGGAATCGGCCGTGAGCCGGCTCGCTTCCATGGGCTCCTCGCCGGGCGAGGCGATGATCATCCGCATCTTCAAGCAGGAATCGCATCTCGAAGTGTGGAAACGCACCCGCGACGGCACCTATGCGCTGTTCAAGACCTATGACATCTGCGCCTGGTCCGGGGATCTGGGTCCCAAGGTCAGGGAAGGCGACCGGCAGGCGCCGGAAGGCTTCTATTCGATCACGCCGGGCCTGATGAACCCGCATTCCAACTACTACCTCGCCTTCGACACCGGCTTTCCCAACAAATTCGACCGGGCCTGGGGCCGCACCGGCGCCAATCTGATGGTGCATGGCGACTGCTCGTCGCGCGGCTGCTACGCCATGACCGACGAGGGTATCGCCGAGATCTACGCCCTCGGGCGGGAAGCGTTCAGGGGCGGGCAGCGGACCTTCGAGGTGCAGATCTACCCGTTCCGGATGACCAACGAGAACCTCCTGAAATACCGCAACGATCCCAACATCGATTTCTGGCGCAATCTCAAAATCGGCTATGACGCCTTCGAGATGACCCACCAGAACGTCGCCTGGGATGTCTGCGAAAAGCGCTATGTCTTCTTCCCGGCCGGCGGGCCGCTCAGCGCCACCGGCGCCTGCCCGGCCGAGACGACGGAACCGCAGCTGATGACCAGGATCGCCGCCAAGGAAGCTGCCGATCTGGCCGCCTTCAGGATCGCCGCCGCTGATCTGGACAACAAGGACATCGAGCGCATGAAGAAGGAGGAGGAGGCCAAGGTCGCCGCCGCCGAAAGCGCCAAGCGCACAGCCGAATTCAACGCTGCGGTCAAGGAGAAGACCGAGGCGATCGGTGGCGCGGTGACGGGCTTTTTCGGTAGTCTGTTCGGCGGTTTCCAGCCGCCGCAGACGCCGGAGACGGTGACCGACGCACCGCAGCCGGCCTCGGCGATCGATCGAAGCTGACCTGATCCGGTTCTTTTCCCCATGTCCTGCCGGATGCGTCCGGGGCCGGCCACTTGATTCTTGACATGCGCCACAATATAACCAGTATGTTTTATAATAATTTGGTTATATAGATGACCATGCAGGCGCTCGATGCGGTCTTTTCCGCCTTGGCCGATCCAACCCGGCGGGCCATTCTCGCCCGTCTCGCCGCCGGCGAGGCAAGCGTCAACGAGTTGGCGGCGCCGTTCGCCATGAGCCAGCCGGCCATCTCCAGGCATCTCAAGGTGCTCGAAAAGGCCGGATTGATCGTCAAGGGACGCGATGCCCAGCGCCGGCCCTGCCGGCTTCAGGTCGACGGGCTTCTGGCGGCCGAACACTGGATCGAGACCTATCGCAAGGCTTGGGAAGCCAATTTCGTCCGCCCCGATACCCTTCTCGAAGAGCTGAAATCCGGCACGGGCCGGAAAAAGGACGCGTGAAATGCCGAGGATCACGCCCTGCCTGTGGTTCGAGCATTTTCCGTTCTGATGGAATCGGAACGGAAGCTCCAGGTTGTTGAGTGGTCGCGTTTTCGAACCGGCGAACCGGTATCCACTTCGCCTGAAAACGCTCTTGATGGTTGTGGCGAGGAAGCGGCGCGCTTTTTTAGGCATCGTGCGAAAAAGTGGATCCCGGCTTTTCGCCAGCTGAGGACCGACCCGAAGGGGCAAATCGTGCCGGCGGCACGATTTGGGATCCGAATGAACATCCACAAGAATGCCCGTCTGACGCTATTACGTCGAGAGGAGCTGGCGCTCGGCACCGGCATGACCGGCGGCATGGGGACGAGTTTCGACCTTCTCGACAGGCTGCTCGCGGAAGGAGCGGAATAGGCCCGGTTCCCACGCAAAAAAGGCGCCCCGGGGCGCCCTTTTCATCCTGTCCGGGTCGGCCGGCATCAGAACCGGCCGTGGCAGTGCTTGAACTTCTTGCCCGAGCCGCAGGGGCAGAGGTCGTTGCGCCTGATGTTCTTCAAAAGCGCCGGATCGAGCGGCTTGAGGGCCGGATCGGCCTCGGCGACGGCGCCATTCGCCCGCCCGCCGGTGGCTGTCAGAAGCGCCGCGGCCATGGCGGCGTCGGGCAGCGTGCCGGTGATGTCCGATTCGGCGTCGTTCTCGCCGGTCGTCGGATCGATATGGGTGGTCTCGAGGGCGCTGAGGTCGGGGCCGCGCGGTTCGGGCGGGCGCTGCTGGATCTCGACATGGGCGAGCTGGGTCGTCACCACTTCCCTGAGATTGGTCAAAAGGCCATGGAACAGATCATAGGCTTCCTGCTTGTACTCGTTGAGCGGATCGCGCTGGGCCAGGCCGCGCCAGCCGATGACCTTGGACAAATGGTCAAGGGTCACCAGGTGCTCGCGCCACAGATTGTCGACCGACTGCAGGAGGATCGACTTTTCGACCTGGCGCATGATGTCGGGGGAGAAGCGCGCCGCCTTGGCCGCCATGTGGTGGTCGGAAAGGTCGATCAGGCGCTCGCGCACCTTTTCGACGTCGATTCCCTCCTCGGCGGCCCAGTCGGCGACCGGCGCCTGGACGCCGAGGCGCAACAGGGCGAGCTCGGTCAGCTGCGCGGCATCCCACTGCTCGGGATAGGCGCGTTCGGGGATGGTCTTCTCGATAATCGATTCGACGACGTCGTGGCGCATGCCGGTCACGGCGTCGGTGACGTTGTCGTCGTCCATCAGTTCGAGGCGCTGTTCGAAGATCACCTTGCGCTGATCGTTCATCACGTCGTCGTATTTGAGGATGTTCTTGCGGATGTCGAAGTTGCGCGCCT
>CAZKTH010000173.1:0-7911 GCA_964555575.1 uncultured Devosiaceae bacterium
GTGCTGCCATTGTGTCGCAAGGGCATCAGGACGGTCTCGAATTTGGTGTTCTGGCCGGTCGCGGTCATGCCCTGGAAGGTGATGAGCGCCACGGCGTGATCGTCGGTAACGGCGCGGATCAGGGTCTCGACGGCGTCAAGGTCCTTTTCCGGCCACATTGCAAGGTAAGAACGCGACTTGAGTTCGCGGCAATAGGCGGAACAAAGGTGCGAACCGGCAAGGCGGAAGGTATAGCGCCCATCTTCCTCGTTTTGCAGGATGAAGGTATGGGCCAGGGCGTCGCGGATCTGGGTCGGATCGAGGTCGCGCCGGTCCGGTGCCGAACGGGAACCGCGCAATGTGTTCCAGTACGCGAACAACAGTTTCGAACTCTTTTTCTGCATGCACCTGCCCACCCGATACGCGGGCTCCGCATCGCCCGTACCCCATAGTTGCAAAAATGCCGGGGCACTGCGCCATTAAACCTTAATTAAGGTTAACGCGGTTGCCCCGGTGTGGACAAGTCGTGCAAAAGCGGGCCTTGTGCCGCAACGAACCGGAGTAACCCAATGTCGGATCCCAGCGCCCCGCGCCGCGAACCAATGTTCAACATGCCGGCCTCGGTCATTTTCCTGATCGGGACACTGATCGCGATTTATGCCGGGCAGAACCTCATCCTTGGCCGGCAGGCGCTGATCGATCTCGAACTCTGGTTCGGATTCAATCCGGCCCGCCTCACCAATCCGGGGCAGGTGCCGGGCGGCATGCTGCCGCTTTTCTGGACGCCAGTCACCTATGCCTTTCTTCATGCCAGCTGGCCGCATGTGCTGCTCAACTCCGCCTGGCTCGCCATTTTCGGCACGCCGGTGGCACGACGCTATGGGGGCTTGCGCTTTTTCGTCGTGTTCGTTTTCAGCTCCATTGTCGGCGCCTTCGGCTTCGCCCTGGTGAGTCCGGACTTTGCCGTTCTGGTCGGGGCGTCGGGCGGCATATCCGGCCTGACCGGGCTGGCGGTGCGGTTCATCTTCCAGCCGCTTGTCTGGGCCCGTCATCCGGTGACCGACGAGCCGGTGCCGGTTGGGCGGAAACTGGCCTCGATCCGGGAAGTCTTCGCCGAGACGCGCGCCCGCAGCCTGACGATCATCTGGCTGGCGCTCAACGCGCTGACCCCGTTCCTGCCGATCTTCGTCGGCATGAGCGCCGAAATCGCCTGGCAGGCCCATATCGCCGGCTTTCTGGCCGGCTTCTTCATCGCCCCGCTCATCGAGGAATGGGCAAGGCGGGATCTGGCGCGGGCCATGCAGGGCAATGAATCCTGATCCCCGGCGCATGTCGCCCGTTTGACGGAAACACTACCTTCGTCATTGCGAGGAGCGACACGACGAAGCAATCCGGGAGCAGCGAGCCGTCAGCATTGGGATTCGCGGATTGCCGCGCACTCTTTAGGTGCTCGCAATGACGAGGCAGGCTTTGCCGGAAATGTGACGGCCCCTGGTCAGCCCTTTTCGCCGTAAACCTCGTCGGGGTCGAACAGGGGCTCGAGGCCGGTCGGTTCCAGACCGGCCGCGCCATCCGCCAGCACCGCCCGCCGGTAGAAGCAGGACTTGCGGCCGGTGTGACAGGCGGCGCCGCGCCCGGTCTGCTCGACCACGGCGACAAAGGCGTCCTGATCGCAATCGGCGCGCAGTTCGACGAGCTTCTGGATTTCGCCCGAGGTCTCGCCCTTTTTCCAGATGCGCCCGCGCGAACGCGAATAATAATGCATGGCCCCGGTTTCGAGGGTCAGGGCCAGCGCCTCGTCATTCATGTGGGCGAGCATCAGCGGTTCGTTGCTGCCCGCTTCGATGGCGACGACGGTGACAAGCCCGAAGGCATCGAAACGCGGCGCCAGCACGCCGCCTTCCTCGATCTCGGTTCTGCTCAGATCGGCCTGGTTGGCGAATTCCATCCTGAACTCCTATACGTAAACCGGCTGCTCCACCCGGCCGGCGGTGCCGAACAGTCTCAGATAGCGGGCGATTTCCCGCGGATCGCCGATCTCCTTTTCCGGATTGTCGCTCAGCTTGATCGTCGGGCGGCCATTGGCGCTTGACGGCTTGGCGACCAGCGAGATCGGGCTGAGGCCGGGCAGGTCGAACGGCGCGCAGTTGCGGAAATCATTGGTGAGGTTGGTGCCCCAGCCAAAGGCCATGCGCACCCGCTTGTCGAAATGGAAATAGGTTTCCTCGATCGAGTCGATGTCGAGCCCGTCCGAGAAGATCAAAAGCTTGCGCGCGGGATCGCGGCCATGTGCCCGCCACCAGTCGATGATCTGCTCGCCGCCGGAAATCGGCGGCGCGCTGTCGGGCCGGAAGCCGGTCCAGTCGGCCACCCAGTCCGGCGCATCGCGCAAAAAGGCGGTGGTGCCGAAACTGTCGGGCAGGACGATCAGCAGATTGCCGCCGTAATGGCGCTTCCAGTCCCGCAGCACCTGATAGGGTGCATCGAGCAGTTGCTCTTCCGTGTCGGCCAGCGCCGCCAGCACCATCGGCAGTTCATGGGCGTTGGTACCGACCGCCTCGAGATCGTTGTCCATGGCCAGCAACACGTTGGAGGTGCCGGTCAGCTTTTCCCCCAGGCCCTCCTTCAGCGCCTCGACACACCAGCGCTGCCAGAGGAAGGAGTGGCGCCGCCGCGTGCCAAAATCGGAAATCGACAGGTTCGGCAGCTTCTGCAGCCTTTCGACCTTTTCCCACAGCTTTGCCTTGGCGCGGGCATAGATGACATCGAGGGTGAACGGGCCGAGTTCCCGCAGCGTTGCCCGCGAACGCAATTCGTTGATGATGGCCAGGGCCGGGATTTCCCACATGGTGGTTGCCGCCCAGGGACCGTGGAAATCGAGCTCGAACTGGCCGTCCTTTTTCCTGAGCTCATAGTCGGGGAGCTGGAAATCGGCGAGCCAGGCGAGGAATTCGGGATCGAAGATCTGCTTCTTGCCCGCAAAGGAGTTGCCGGCGAGCCAGATCATTTCCTTCTTGGTCAGTTTCAGGGTGCGGGCGAAATCGAGTTGGGCCCGCAATTCGCCTTCGTCGATTTCCTCGGCGAGGCGGACCCCGCGCGAGCGGTTGTGCAGCGAAAAGGTGACCTCGACATCGCGGTAGAGCTCCCAGATCATCTGCAGCATCAGGAGCTTGTAGAAATCGGTGTCGAGCAGGCTGCGAACGATCGGGTCGAGCTTCCAAGTATGGTTGTAGACCCTGCGGGCGATATCGGTGACCGGCATTTTTCCTCTCGCTGTGCGCCGTTACAGAACGTTTACGCCAGCGTCGCTGAGCCTGTCACGCATCGTGGCGCCGGTGCCGTTCGGATCGATCGACCGGCAGGCGCTTTCGATCACCGAGGTCCTGAAACCGGCTTCGACGGCATCCAGGGCCGAATAGCCGACGCAGTAATCGAAGGCCAGGCCAACCAGCGTCACCGATTCGATGCCGCGATTGTGCAGATAGCCCGTCAGCCCGGTCGGGGTCTCGTGATCGTTCTCGAAAAAGGCGGAATAGGAATCGATGGCATGACGGAAACCCTTGCGGATGACCAGTTCGGCCTTGTCGGCCCTCAGATCGTCGCGAAAACCGGCGCCGCGCGTGCCCTGCACGCAATGGTCCGGCCACAGGACCTGCTCGCCATAGGAAAGATCGATCACGTCGAACGGCTTTTTGCCCGGATGCTGGCTGGCAAAGCTCGAATGGCCGTCAGGGTGCCAGTCCTGGGTCAGGATGACGTGATCGAACTCGCCGATGAGTCGGTTGACATGCGGCACGATCTCGTTGCCGCCCGGGACCGCCAGTGCCCCGCCCGGACAGAAATCGTTCTGCAGATCGACAATGATCAGGCAATACTGCGCCATGTCCGTCCCCCTTCAGCCTAGGGGATTAGTCGGACAGGCGGCAGCACCCGTCAAGGGCAGGGCGCTCGGCCGGGATTCTCAGTCCCGGTCGCGGACCAGTTCGAAGAACCGCCGCCGTTCCGGCCCTTCCTCGGCGAAGACGCCGGTGAAGCGCTGGGTCACGGTCAGGGCGCCATGGGCCCTGATGCCGCGCATGGTCATGCACATGTGCTCGGCCCTTATCATCACCGCCGCGCCGCGCGGATTGAGATGCTCGTTGAGGGCGTCGATGATCTGGGCGGTGAGATTTTCCTGAGTCTGGAAACGCCTTGCAAAGGCATCGACCAGACGGGCGAGCTTGGAAAGCCCGATCACGCCCTCATGCGGCAGATAGGCGATGTGCGCCACCCCGAAGAACGGGACCATGTGGTGCTCGCAATGGGAATAGACGGGAATGTCCCGGACCAGCACGATATCGTTGTAGCCGCCGACCTCGCTGAAGGTCTTGGCAAGGATCTCCTTCACATCGGCGGTGTAGCCGGAAAAGAGTTCGCCATAGGCCCTGAGCACGCGGGCAGGGGTTTCCTGGAGACCCTCGCGTGCCACGTTCTCGCCGGCATAGGCGAGCAGCGTCCGGATCGCCGCTTCGGCTTCCGCTTCGCTCGGTCGCGCGGTCGGCGCGGTTTTGGCTTTGGCGCTGATGCGCCCCTTGTCAAGTATGCCGTCCATGCCCGAACTCCCTGTGCTGCCGGGGTGTCATGCCGCGTTGAAAAAGTCCGATCCCGAATATTCGGCGAAATGGGACAAAACGTGGCGCTTGTTCCTATATAGGACAAGTCGAATATGGAACAAGCGCGGTAACGGCCCTGCCCGCAGGGCGGATTGCCTTGCACCTTGAGTGATGAAATGGAACTGACCGAGCTTTATTCGGACAAAATCCTCGCCATAGCCGGACGTCTGCGCGATCTGCCTCCGCTTGCGAACGCCGGGGCGCGGGCAAAAAGGATCAGCCGCGTCTGCGGATCGACGGTGGAGGTGGCCCTCAGTGTCGAAAATGGCGTCGTCAGTCAGTATTCTCATGGCGTCAATGCCTGTGCTCTTGGCCAGACCGCGGCCTCGATCGTGGCCGAACACATTATCGGCGCGCGTGCTGACGAATTGCGGCAGTTGCGCGATCAGATGCTTGCCATGCTGAAACAGAACGGCCCGCCGCCATCGGGCGAACGCTGGTCGGACCTGAAATATCTCGAGCCGGTCCGCGACTACAAACCGCGCCACACCTCGACCATGCTGGTGTTCGAGGCGGTGGTCGACTGTCTCGACCAGATCGAAAGGAAAGCCTAGATGCGGCGCAACTGGCCGTTCCTGCTGAAGGCGATCGACACGCCGGTCTCGGTGCTGGCGGTCGGCATGATCCAGGTCTACCGCTACACGCTGTCGGCCATCGCCGGACGCAGCTGCCGGCACGCCCCGACCTGCTCGGAATTCACCCGCGACGCCATCTGGCGCTTCGGCTTCTGGCCCGGCGGCTGGATGGGTCTGGCGCGGCTCTGGCGCTGCCGGCCCGGCGGCACCCATGGCTACGATCCGGTGCCCGAGGACGCGCCGAAAAAGGCGGCCTGGTATCTGCCCTGGCGCTATGGGCGGTGGAAATAGTCGCGCATCTGCCGTCAGGGCAGCGACGCAAGGGCGAGCCTGGCGAGTTTCTCGGTCGCCGCGATCGCCGCGGGCGTCGGCGCGACATTGCGATTGATCATGACCCGTTCCGGCCCCTTGTAGACATAGACCTGGATGTAGATGTCGGTGGTGAGAAGAAAGGCGGCGTCACCGAGGCCGGGCAGCTTTGTCAGCGTGACCTTGATATCGGGCAGCGCCTCCTCGCTCGACTTGACGTTTTGCTCCATTTCGCCCGCGGCATCAGTCTTGACGTCGGAAAGACCGTGCCGTCCCACCGTCACCATGAAGCCGTTGTTGAGCGTCGCCGTCTGGTAATTGCACAGGCTGATGCCGTTTTTCGACGCGGCGGCGGATTCGATCGGCTTGGCGGTGACCGGCTCGCCCAGGATTTCGGCGGCGGTGGCGGCATCGACCATGGTGCAGGCATCGAGCTTTGGCGCGGGCGGCACCGTCGTTCCGCCGCAGCCGGCAAGAACCGATGCAAGGCCCCCGACAAGGAGCAGGGCCAGTATCGGACGCATGAGGTGCACGTTCGGACGGCGGTTCGGCATGAGCTTTCCTCCTGGGTGGCGCGCAGCATCCGGACCCTGGGAACGAGCCCTCCGGGATACGCTTCGGGACGCTCGAGGATACGCCCGTTCGGCGACGGCCGGAACATGGCCGGCACGGCGTTGCGACCCTCTGAGGCCCGGATTTGTCCCGGCGAGCCCGGCTGCGACCCGGCATTCGCCCGACACCGCCGGCAAAAGTCGAATAATCCAGCATATCGCCATGAGGCTCTCTGGCTTCCGCCAGCCTCAGGCGCTAAGGAGTAACGATAACACCAACATTTCGCGCAACGCAGGAGGCCTGACATGGGCAAACGCGTCATTTTCACCGGCGGCAGCGGCAAGGCGGGCGTCCATGCCGTCCAGTACCTCGTCGACAAGGGCTACGAGGTGCTCAATCTCGATCTCGTGCCGCTCGATCATCCCACCGTCAAGACCCTGATCACCGACCTGACCAACGAGGGCGAGGTGATGAATGCGATGACGTCGCATTTCTGGATGGATGGCTACGAACTCGGCCATGTTCCGGACCGGATCGATGCCGTCGTCCATTTCGCCGCCGTCCCGCGCGTGATGATCCAGCCGGACAACGTGACCTATCAGAACAACGTCATGTCGACCTACAACGTCATCGAGGCGGCGATGAAGCTCGGCATCAAGAAGGTCATCATCGCCTCGTCCGAGACGACCTATGGCGTGTGCTTCGCCGAAGGCGACCAGGATTTCCACGAATTCCCGCTGACCGAGGAGTATGACAGCGATCCGATGGACAGCTACGGCCTGTCCAAGGTGTGCAACGAGAAGACGGCACGCGCCTTCGCCATGCGCTTTGGCGCCGACATCTATGCCCTGAGGATCGGCAACGTCATGTCGCCCGGGGACTATGGCAACTGGAGCACGTTCTTCACCGATCCGCCGAGCCGCAAACGCAATGCCTGGTCCTATATCGACGCCCGCGATCTCGGCCAGATCGTCCATCTCGGCATCGAGAAGTCCGGGCTCGGCTTCCAGGTCTTCAATGCCGTCAACGACACCATCACCGCCAACGAACCGACCGTGCCGTTCCTGAGGAAATACGCACCCAACACCCCGATCACCCAGGAAATGGGCGAGTGGGAAGCGCCGATCTCCAACAGGAAGATCCGCGAGGTGCTCGGCTTCAAGGAGGAGCACGACTGGCACAAATATGTAAAACTGGATTGAGACGGACACGGATTTCGGCCGGCGCCGGGGACAATGACCCTCAGCGCTGACCGATTCGTTGCCGACTGCTCGCGCTGCGCCGCCCTGTGCTGCGTCGCCTTCGCCTTCGATCGCTCCGAGGAGTTCGGTCACGACAAGCCGGCGGACACGGCCTGCATCCATCTCGAACGCGACCATCGCTGCCGCATCCATGCCGATCTTGCGGCAAGGGGCTATGGCGGCTGCGTCCGCTTCGACTGCCTCGGCGCCGGCCAGCGGGTGACCCAGGACGTCTTCGGCGGCGGCGACTGGCAGGCCCGGCCGGAACTGCTCGCTCCCATGTCCGCCGCCTTCCGCGCCATGCGCCGCATCCACCAATTGCTGCAATTGCTCGACGCCGCCCATGCCCTGGCGCTTGCCGCCGCCACCGAGGCGGAGCGCCGCCGCCTGATCGATCTGCTCGATCCCGACGAAGGCTGGACGCAGGACAGGCTTGCCGGTTTCGAGCGCGGCACGCTGTCCGACGAGGTCGGCGCGTTTCTGCGCGCGCTGGCCGGCGGTGCGGCGAAGCCCTGACGGCGCGTTCCGGCCGGGCATTTTGACCTTCACGCGCCGGCCGCCCCGCTACAGTTTGGAATCGCCCCAATGTGCTCGGCCTGCTAG
>CAZKTH010000174.1:0-7902 GCA_964555575.1 uncultured Devosiaceae bacterium
TGATGTCGAGCGGATAGGCGTGGACTTCGCCACCCCTGTCGTCCGCTTCCGCGACGAGGGTTGCAAGATCGGCTTTTGTCCGCGCGCTTGCCGCCACGATGTGACCCGATGCGGCCAGTTCGAGCGCCAGGGCGCGGCCGATGCCCTTGCCCGCTCCGGTGATCCAGACGATGGAATGGTCCAAGACAAGTCTCCGTTTCCTTTGAGCGATACGCAGGAAACGGGCGACCGGATTGTCGCGAGATCAGGTTTTGGCCGCGAAGGCGCGTACGAAGGCGTCGACATGCACGTCGAGGAAAGCCTCGATGTCGAGCGGCCAGCGTACGGCGCCGCCGAGATCGCGCTGGTGCAGGAACACCATGATGACGGGCGAAATCAGGATCAGCGCCGCCGCCCGCGCATCGGTTCGGCGCATGTCGCCTTTCTCCATATGCGCCGAAAGCCGTTTGGTCAGGGAGCCGATCAACGGCTCGAGCGTTGCCTCGAGAAAGACCGGGCCCAGGGTCGGATGATGCAGGCCTTCGAGCAGGCCGGTGGCGCTAAGGCCACTCAGCGCCGTCGAAAAAGCGAAGGCGATTTCGCGTATGAGCCCCGCAATGGACTCCGGGAACGGGCCATCGGGAACCGCTGCCCGCTCGATATAGGGCTGCCCCTTTTCGAGCGCGTCGGCGAGAATGGCCTGAACCATCTTCTCGCGCGATCCGAAATAGTGATTGAGGGTCGGCACGCTGACGCCGCAGGCGCGCGCCAGATCGCGATAGCTCGACAGGCGCCCCTCGGGGCTCGACAGATGTTGACGGATCGCCAGCATCATATCGGCGCGTTTGGTTTCGTAGTCCGCGTTTCTGGCACCCATGGGACGCGCCATTGATTCTGCCTCGATGAGCAATCCGGTCTCAGGTTTGAAACGTATCTATCGCATGAGCGCCTTGAAAGCGCCTCGCTCATTTTATATCTCGTATGATATATAAAATGAAACCGCCAATACATCCCCGGCCGGTCGGGGAGAAAGCGACACGGACAATGCCGAAGCCACGCATCGCCAGGACTATTCGCCGCCTCCTGGTGGTGTGCGTGCTCGTTGCCGGTGCGGGCGGCTACGCCTTTTGGGCAAGGCCTTGGGAAGCCAAGCCCGTGAACGTGGCGGTCGAGACGGTTGCGCCGACCGAGCTTCGCGACGTCCTGGCCGTCAATGGCCAGATCGTGCCGAAAAGCCAGGTCGACATTGCCGCTCCGATTGCCGGTCAGCTCGCGGAAGTGGCCGTTGCCGAGGGAGACCTGGTCAAGAAGGGGCAAATTCTGGCAAAGCTCGACGACGCCATCGCCAGGACCACGGCCAGCCAGGCCACGGCGGCGCTGCAATCTGCCAAGGTCAGCGTCGAGGAAGCTCAGGCGAACTGGCAACGCGCCGAAGCGCTGGGCAAATCCATTTCGGCGCAGAGTCGCGACGCGGCACGTTTCGCTTTAGAAGCCGCAAAAGCCAATGTCGCGCAGCTGACGGCGGCGGAGATGCAGGCCAGGCAAAAACTCGCCCAATACGAGATCCGCGCGCCGATGGCGGGAACCGTTCTGTCCGTTTCCGCCGAACCCGGCCAGGTCGTTTCGACCAGTTCGACCCTGTTCGCCATCGGCGACCTGTCCGAACCGAGGATCGAGACCAGCGTCGACGAGACCTATGGCGACCGGCTGCGCACCGGGCTGTCGGCGCGGGTTACCCTTGTCGGGGCCGACACACCCATGCCGGCAACAGTCTCCTTTCTGGCACCGAGCGTCGATCCGGATACCGGCGGGCGCACGGTGAAACTTGCATTCGACACGCCACCCAAACAGATGCTGCCGAGCGGATTGTCCGTCTCAGTCAACATCGTTGTCGCCAAATACGAGAATGCGATCGGCATTCCGCGCGCCGCCATTCTCGATTCCGGCACGAACCCGCATGTTTTCGTCGTGGAAGACGGAAAAGCCGTCCGTCGCGCTATCCATCTCGCCGATTGGCCCTCCGACCGGGTGCGCATAACCAATGGTCTCAAGGCGGGCGACCGGGTCATCACCGATCCGGGCAAGCTTAGTGACGGCATGCCCGTGTCGATCCGGCCCGCAAGCTGACGCCATGCTCTATCAGCTCAAGATCGCCTTTCGCTATCTCAGCGCCAGTCTCGTCCAGACCGGATTGCTGGTGCTCGGGGTGGCGGTCGGGGTCTTCGTCTTCGTGTTCATGAGCGCCCTGATCGGCGGGCTGGCGGTCTATCTCATCGACCAGACGGTGGGCAATATCGCTCACGTTACCGTCACGGCGCCCGAACGCACGCCAGCCATCCTCTACGCGCCAGACGAAGGCGCGCTCGTTGCCGTCGAAAAAGCCAACTCCCGCGGGGCGCAGATCCGGTCAAGTGCCGAAACGATCAGGACGTTGCGGCAAATACCGGGCGTAACGGCACTGTCCGAGGAAATCACCGGCAACGGCTTCGTCACGCGCGGCGAAATCGTCAAGCCGGTCGGCATTGTCGGCGTGCTGCCCGACAAGGTCTCGGCGATTGCGGATGTCAGGGCGCGGCTCGTCGCCGGCAGCACCGACCTGCCGATAGGATCGATCCTGATCGGCAAGACACTGGCCGAGGACCTTGGTGTCAGGCCGGGCCAGAGCCTGCGACTGACCTCCGACAAAGGCGTCGATTCCGTCCTGACCATTGCCGGTGTCTTCACCTTCGGTATCGACCGGCTCGACGCCCGCACCGCCTATGTCAATCTCAAGACGGCGCGCGGCCTGCTCGGGGTCAAATACGGCGTGACCCAAATCGAACTGCGTCTCGACGATCTGTGGGCCGCGCCGGATTTCGCCAGGCGCGCCGCAGCGGTGACCGGGCTCGACGCCACGCCGTGGACAGCCAACAACACCCAGCTCCTGTCGGGATTACAGGCGCAGGCGCGCTCCGGAACGATCATCGAGGCGTTTGCCCTGATCACCATCGTCATCGGTGTGGCCAGCGCGCTGTTGCTGTCGACCTACCGCCGGCGTTCCGAGATCGGCATCATGCGGGCCATGGGCGCCGGCAAGGGGTTCGTGGTCGGCGTGTTCGTCCTGCAGGGCGCGCTGATCGGCCTCGGTGGCGGTCTCGCCGGGGCGGGCCTCGCCTATCTGGCGCTGTCTCCGTTTCCGCCACCGTCCGAGATCACCACAGGCAGCCTGCCCATAGACATAAGCCAGGGCGGTTTCGGTCTCGCCATCGCCCTGACGCTGGTCGGCGCCATCCTCGCATCGATCCTGCCGGCACGGGCGGCAGCGAAGGTCGATCCGGTCACGGTGATCAGCCAATGACCGCGGACAACACGCTCGTCAGCACAAAAGCCATCACCAAGAGCTACGGCTCGGGAGATGCGGCGCAACTCGTGCTCAAGGGCATCGATCTCACCATCGAAAAGGGAAGCCTTGTGGCGCTGCAGGGACGCTCCGGTTCGGGCAAGTCGACCCTTTTGTCGATCCTCGGCACCCTGTTGCAGCCGAGCGGCGGCAGCCACGAAATGCTCGGCATGGACCTGATCGACATCCCCGAGCGCGCGCTTGCCGAATTCCGCAACAGCCATCTCGGGTTCGTCTTCCAGTTCCACCACCTCCTGCCCGACTTCACGGCCCTGGAGAACGTGGTGTTCCCCGCCGCGGTCAGCGCCGGCCGCGAAACCCTGAAGGCGCGCCGCCGCGCCCGCGAACTCCTGGAACAGGTGGGATTGGCGGACCGGATCGATTATCGCGCCACCGAGTTGTCCGGCGGACAGAAGCAGCGTGTCGCCATTGCGCGGGCCCTGATGAATGCCCCCGAACTGGTGCTCGCCGACGAACCGACCGGCAATCTGGACCGCGAATCCGCCGATCAGGTAATGGACCTGATCGACGCGATCAATCGCGATATCGGCACCACCTTCCTGATTTCGACCCATGACGAGAAAATCGCCGCGCGCTGCCACGACGAAATCCATCTCGACGAGGGCCAGATCGTCGATGCGTGAGGGGACCGACGGGAAGTGCCGGTCTTGGTTCAACGCCGGGAACCTTTAGCAGCGCTGTAGCGCTTCCGGACACCCCGACAGCACGTGCGATCGATCCCGGAAATGCGCAAGCGCCGGCCCGTCTTACGTGCTGATCGAGCCACACGGGCAGGTTCCGCGGGGCGCCGTCAGGACAAACTGCCATCGCGGCGCTGCACGCGGTCTTTGCCGGACGGAGATGGCCGAAAGACGGCACACGACGGCGTCACCGAGCGTCGTGCCGGGGGACGGATCACATTTGCGATCAACTAGTGTTGAAGGCGCGGATTTCGCCGCATGAAGTCGAGCAACACATTGATATCAAGTAGCAATTTTGGATCATCCCGGATTTCGCCACATTCGGAACGGCAATCCGGGGGGCGGGCCGCTCCGTAGAGATCGCTGACGGGACGCGATGATCGCATCCCCTGGCATCGCCACAATGGAGCAACGACATGAACCTTCTCAAATCCGCCGCCCTTGCCATTGCCCTGGTCGCGACCCCGATTGCCGCGACCACGGCTAACGCAGCCAATATCGTTGAAACCGCGCAGCAGGCGGGCTCGTTCAATACTCTTCTGGCTGCCGCGACGGCGGCTGGCCTGGCCGATGCGTTGGCCACGACGGAAAACATCACGGTCTTCGCACCGACCGACGCCGCGTTCGCGGCGCTTCCCGCCGGCACCGTGGACGACCCGCTGAAGCCGGAAAACAAGGACAAGCTCGCCGCGATCCTGAAGCTTCATGTGCTCGGAGCCAAGGTCATGTCGACCGACCTGCAGGACGGCTCGGTCACCGTCGATACGCTCAATCCGGATGCCAAGCTGACCGTGACGAAGTCCATGGACGGCGTGACCGTATCCGCCTCCAACACCGCCAGGGTCGTCACGCCGGACGTGGCCGCCGACAATGGCGTCATCCACGTGATCGACGCCGTGGTCCTCCCCTGACAGCGGCGTGATCCTGCAACCTGCTCCCGCGCCGTCTGACGGCGCGGGTAGCGTGCAGAAGATTGTCGACGTCATCCCGTTTTTTCCTCCCCTTTGGACGCCGACATCGCTGGCGAGCTTGGCAAGGTGTTCCCGCCGCCTGTCACGGTTGCGGCAAGAGGTGATTTCTCCGACCCGGGATTTTTTGATCTGGTAGGGGGCGACCTTGATCTCAGATGTTGATCCGGCGCCGTCGACTGTCCGTCGTCAGGACATTTGGCCCAGACTGCGGCGTGATTTTTCTGGAGAACGGGACTCGTCATTGAGTCGAAGTTGCGCGGCAGCCTGATCGTGGAAAATGCTTGAGCATTGCCCACCAGGTTCGACGTACACGGTCACGATGGCAACCGTCGATCCTAACCATAACATTTAAGGTAAACGATTGAATAACCTCGCTTACACGGACGTGTGAGAACGATTCCTATCTTGCGCGTGTTAGTGCTTGGCAAATGGAAATGCAGCGGATGTTGCGGAGGGTTCCATGACTACGGCCAAGCTTTATGACTGGGTGAATGCCCGCCAAGCGGTTGTCAATCCTGATGGCGGTCGTGCCGCATTCGACTACGCCGCGCAGGGCGAGCATATCATGACGTTTCGTCCGATTCACGATCAGATGGTCAGAGTTCGCCCGGCCGCCGAGATTCTTGCGACGCTCGACGCGGACTACACACTCGACGGTCTGCCGTTCATGCCGGAAATGCTGAAATTCTGTGGCCAGCGGATGCGGGTTTACCGGCGGGCCAGCCGGACGTGCGTTGAAGGTCACGGAGTACGTACGATGCGCGATGCCGTGCTTCTGCAGGACAGCTATTGTGACGGTGCCCATCATGACGGGTGCCAGCGGAACTGCCTGTTATTCTGGAAGGAAGCCTGGCTGGAGCCGGTTGGTGAAAGCGAAAGGAGCCGCGCAGGTTCCGACAGGCAACTCAGTGCCAACGTCGTGAAGGCTTTCGTCGACAGCACGCGGGATGGCGAGCGCTATCTTTGCCAATCCTCGCTGCTGCTTGGAGCCACAAAGCCGCTGCGGAAATATAATCTGTTCAAGTATTTTCGTGAGATGGCAGATGGGGAGCTTGGGGTCAGCAAGTTCCTGCGCATCATTGGCCGAGTGCTCCTCAATCGGGTTCGTGCGGTGAGCGGCATTGCGCCCATCGACATCGTGCGTGGCCCGAAAGGACCGCACGCGAAAGGCGATCTCGACCTGTATCCGGGTGAACGCGTCGAAATCCGCCCAGTCGACGAGATCCGCCAGACGGTCGGTCCGACCGGACGAAATCGCGGATTGTTGTTCGAGCCGGACATGACGCCATATGCAGGACAGCGGTTCGAAGTCGATTTCAGGATCGAGCGGATCATTTCCGAGGAAACCGGCAAGATGGTTCATCTGACCAACACGGTGGCGCTGAAAAATGTCCGCTGCGCTGGTCTCTGCGCCAAGAACTGCCCGCGGGCGCAGGCGCATTTCTGGCGGGAAGCCTGGCTCAAGCGGGTCGAGGACGCAGATGTGGACGAGCAACTAAACCGCCGGCTTTACTGAAAGCCGGTTGGTGTGCGTTACCCTGTTCGACAGCTGCGTGATCTGAATAGCCCCGAGTTTTCTAGACGCCCTCGGTGCTCATTCTCTGCTGCCGTTCGAACGCGACAGGTGGCAGCATCCCGTTCCTGCCGTGCTTTTGTTTCGGGTTGTAGAACATCTCGATGTAATCGAACACGTCCTGCCTGGCCTCGGCGCGGGTTTTGTAGGTCCGGCGCCGTATGCGTTCTCGCTTGAGCAGGTTGAAGAAGCTCTCGGCCACTGCGTTCTGCTCCTTCGGATGATCCGCCGGATCATCCGATCCGCTGCGCGGATCGGCTTGAACTCGTGACAGTTGCCGCGCCGGCTCATCGAGTGTTCCAGGTTGTGAGCCCGCAGGAATGACGCCCAGTCCGTGTTGGTGAACTGAGAGTTTTGATCGGAGTGGATCAGAACCTTGCCCTTCGGCTTCCGGCGCCACACCGCCATCAACAATGCCCGCAGGACGACGTCGGTCGTCTGACAGCTCTGCATCGACCAGCCGACGACGCGGCGCGAGTAGAGATCGATGACGATCGCCAGGTAGGCGAAGCCTTCGAGGGTTCGGATATAGGTAATGTCCGTCACCCAGACCCGATCCGGGGCTTCGACATCGAACTGCCGGTCCAGCGTGTTGTCGACGACGACCGAAGGCTTGCCGCCATGGCGTCCCGGCCGGCGCTTGTAGCCGATCTGGGCCTTGATGCCGGCCAACCTCGCCAATCTCGCAACCCGGTTCGAGCAACAGGTCTCGCCCTGATCGAGAAGACATCGTGGAGTTTGCGGTACCCATAGACCTTGCCGCTGTCATTCCATGCAGCCTTGACAAGCTCGGTCTGCCGGACGTCCTCCTTCGCCCGCGTGCTCAATGGGTTCTTGAGCCAGGCGTGGAAACCGCTGGGTTGGATGCGCAGGCACCGACACATCGCGCGCACCGAAAACTGCGGGCGATGCTCGGCGACGAACGCGTATCTCACTCATTGACCGGCAGGCAATTGCGAAGCAAATGCCGAGAGGGATGCATCCTTGGCGAAATACGCGGTCGCCTTCGTCGGGGAAACACCCCACCGGGGTCTTCCCTTGTCCTCCTCAGTTTAGGATATCACACTCCTCAGTGACGCGCGTCGGTTCCTTCCTCAGGCGCCTGATCTCTGCGTCCTTGCCATCGTCATCGTCCGTCCCGGATGGCTTCGAAAACTTCCGCTTCCACTCGTACAGCGAGTGCGAACTGACCCCAAGGCGCTTCGAAACCTCCGCAACCGGATAGCCTCGCTCGGTGATCTGTGCCACCGCATCCCGCTTGAAATCGTCACTGAAGTTGGCTTTGCCCATAACGGCCTC
>CAZKTH010000175.1:0-7872 GCA_964555575.1 uncultured Devosiaceae bacterium
CGCTCTAGCGCATTTCTCATTTGGCGGAAGCACTTGTCGTCCTTGCGAGGAGCGTGAGCGACGAAGCAATCCATCGTGCTGCGGCACCGATCTTTCGGTTCTGGATTGCCGCGCGCCCTTTGGGCGCTCGCGATGACGGCGGTAGCGTTTCCGCCAGAACGTGAAGCCGTCTGGCGCAAACCGCCGCCGGCCTTTGCTGGCACGAATTCCCGCCGGACTTCTTGGCCTCCGCAACGCTTGTGGTATACACTGGTATACAAGTTAATCTCCCGCCGATCCCCCGCAGACAACAGGCCGAAACGTGAAATACGCACTCGTGGGCACCGGCGCCCGGCACGAAATGTTCCGTCGCGCCATAACCGAAACCTATGGCGAGACCAACGAACTGGTTGGCCTTTGCGACATCAATCCCAAACGGCTTTCCCTGGCGGCATCGAAAGTGCCGGCGAAGATGGGCAACGGCATCGCCACCTATCGCCCGGCCGAGTTCGGCAGGATGATTTCCGAACAGACCCCCGAGACGGTGATCGTCACCGTGCCGGACTATCTGCACCACGACTACATCGTTAAGGCGATGCGCGAGGGTTGCGACGTCGTCACCGAAAAGCCGATGACCATCGACCTCGAAAAGCTCAAATCCATTGTCGACGCCCAGAAACAGACGGGCCGCAGGGTCACCGTCACCTTCAACTACCGCTACACGCCGGCCCGGACCCAACTGAAGGACATCCTTTTGTCCGGTGCCATCGGCGACATCACCGCCGTCGATTTCCGCTGGCATCTCGATCGGGTGCATGGCGCCGACTATTTCCGCCGCTGGCACCGCTACAAGGACAAGTCCGGCGGGTTGCTGGTCCACAAGGCGACGCACCATTTCGACCTGATCAACTGGTGGGTCGGCTCGTCGCCGAAAACCGTGCACGCCAACGGCAAGCGCGATTTCTACACGCCTCAGACGGCGGTCGAACTCGGGCTTGGCGGACGCGGGGAGCGCTGCCACACCTGCTCCATCGCCAAGAGTTGCGTTTTCGAGCTCGATATCGAGGACGATATCGCCCTCAAGCAGCTCTATCTCGATGCCGAGGACGAGGACGGCTACTGGCGCGACCGCTGCGTCTTCGACGACGACATCACCATCGAGGACACGATGCAGGTGCAGGTCCGTTACGCCAACGATGTCTCTCTCAACTACACCCTCACCGCCTACGCCCCCTGGGAAGGGCTGGAGATCAAGTTCTACGGCACCAAAGGCGAACTGAGCCACCGCCATGTCGAGGTGCACGGCGTCTTCGGCGGCAAGCGTGCCCGCATGGAAACCGGCAACGTCACGACCACGCTGCACCAGGCCGGCAAGAACCCTGTCGAGATCGAGGTGTGGTCCGGCAAGGGCGACCATGGCGGCGCCGACCCGGTGATGCTTTCCTATCTGTTCGACGCCGAACACGTCGGCCCCGACCCCTACAGGCGCGGTTCGACCCACGAGGACGGCGCCTGGTCGATCCTGACCGGCATCGCCGCCAACAGGAGCATGGCGACCGGCGAGGTCGTCGATGTCGACAGGATGCTCAAGGAAGCCGGAATCGACCTCAGGCGGAAATAGCGTTTTGCATGCACTCCGCTGGTTTTTGTGATTGAGGATTTCCACATCGCATTTGTGCTATGAACACACGGTGCCAGTCCGGAACCTTCTTGATGAATACCGAACGGATCGTTGAAAGGCTGACTGCGGCACGTCCCCTGCTTGAAGCCGAGGGCGTAACGTCACTTGTCTTGTTCGGTTCTCAGGCGCGCGGCACTGCACGTATCGACAGCGATATCGACATCGCCATCGATGTCGCTTCGGACAGTGCGTTTTCCGTGCTCAATCTGGTCGGCGTCGAGCAAATCGTGACGAAGTCCACCGGGCTGCCGGCCAACGCCTTCATGCGTCGCGCACTCGACGATCAGTTCCGCCGCGAAATCGAGCGCGACGGTATCCCGGTTTTCTGATGACCGATCGCACGATCTTCCGACTCAACGATATCTGCCAAGCCATCGCGGAGATCGATGCACTTCTTGAGTCTTCGGATTTTGCAGCAGTAAATGAGAATCGGGTCAAACGCGCTGCATTCGAGCGCTTTCTCGAGATTCTTTGGAACGGCCGGTAGAGTGGCGAATTGACTGCCTTGCATGCAGCCGTACAGCGCATGATCGAGAAATTCAAAACAATCGAATAGCCAACTCCCAACTATTTGTCAGAACTCCACCCCCGCCTGCGCTTTGACACCCTCCCGGAAGGGATGCTTGATCATGGTCATCTCGGTGACGAGATCGGCGATCTCGATCAGTTCGTCCCTGGCGTTGCGGCCGGTGACGATGACGTGGGTGTCGCGCGGCTTTTTCGTCCTGAGGAAATCGACCACCTCGGCGATGTCGAGATAGTCGTAGCGCAACACGATATTGAGTTCGTCGAGCAGCACCATCTTGTAGCTCTCGTCGAGGATCAGCTCCTTGGCCATCTCCCAGGCGCCCCTGGCGGCGGCGATGTCGCGCTGGCGGTCGGCCGTTTCCCAGGTGAAGCCTTCGCCCATCGCCCTGATCGTCACCTGTTCGGTGAATTTTTCCAGGATGGTGCGTTCGCCGGTGCCCCATTTGCCCTTGACGAACTGGACAATGCCGACACGAAAGCCGTGCCCCAAAGCGCGGAAGACCATGCCGAACGCCGCCGTGGATTTGCCCTTGCCCTTGCCGGTGTGGACGATGATCAGCCCTTTTTCCTCGGTCTTGCTGGCAAGGATCTTGTCGCGCGCAGCCTTCTTCTTTTTCATCTTTTCGGCGTGATAGGCGTCGCGTTCGGCCTCGCTCATCAGATCGGTCTTTTTTGCTGCCTTGTCGGTCATTCGGCTTGTTGCTGTCCTTTCTCCCTCCCCTTGATGGGGAAGGTGGCCCGGCAAAGCCGGGTCGGGTGGGGTGAGGCCACAAGCGCCGGCGTAGATCCCCCCACCCAGGTTCACGACGGACTTAGCAGGAGCTAAGTCCTGCTCACCAACCCTCCCCACAAGGGGGAGGGAGAAGAGCGCTCTAGATCCACACCTTTACCGCCGCCGTCGCCGGATCGCCGGAATTGGGTTCGCCCATCGGTTCCAGCAAAAGGATATGCACCTCCTCCTCGGCCACCGGCCGGTGCATGACGCCCCTGGGCACGACATAGAGTTCGCCCGGCCCCAGTTCGACATTGCCGTGTTCGGTTTCGACGAGCAGATGGCCCTTGAGCACGTAGAAGAAATCGTCGGTGTCCTCGTGCCTGTGCCAGTGATATTCGCCATGCAATTTGGCGACCATGACCTCGTTGCCGTTATAGGTGGCAACGATCTTGGGACTCCAGTGCTCGGAAAACAGCGTCAGCTTTTCGGAAAGATTGACCGCCTTGTGTTTCATCCCGCTCTCCCCTCATCAGGTGCGAGCCAAGCATGGACCGAGTTCGACCGCGGCGTCCAGAAGCCGCGTTCGCGCGCCTCGCGGAATTTCGCCAGAAGCTCGTCATACCCGTGGCGGTTGTTGTCTTCGATGAAGGCCCGCGTCGCCTCGTCGAGGACGAAGGCGTCGAAGGCGAGGTCGAAATGATGCGTTTTGACCGCCCCGGTCGTCGCGGCGAAGGCGAACATGTAGTCGAGCGTGGCGATGATCTCGAAGGCGCCCTTGTAGCCGTGGCGCTTGACCCCGGCGATCCATTTCGGGTTGACGACGCGAGAGCGCATCACACGCGACACCTCCTCGGCAAGGGTGCGCGTCAGCGGCCGTTCCGGTCGTGAATGGTCGGAATGATAGATCGCCGGCCGACGGCCCGAGAGTTCGGTGGCAGCCACCGTCAGCCCGCCCTCGAACTGGTAGTAGTCGTCGCTGTCGAAAAGATCGTGCTCGCGATTGTCCTGATTGTGCAGCACTGCCTCGATATCGGAGAGCCGGGCGGCGAAGCGGTCGCGTTCCGGCTCGCCCTTTGACTCGGCGCCGTAGGCATATTGGCCCCAGTCGAGAAACACTTCGGCAAGATCGGACGCATCCGTCCATTTGCCGCTGTCGATCGGGCCTTGCAGTCCGGCGCCATAGGCGCCCGGCTTGGCGCCGAAAATGCGGTGACCGGCCTTGAGGAAGGCCTCGGCTTCGCTCGCGCCTTTCGCCATCAGTCCGAGCGCGTCGGTGCGCATGCGGGCGGCGATCGGGTTCTGGTCCTCCGACTCGTCAAGGGCGCCGATGGCTCGGATGGCCCGGTCGTAAAGCACGATCATGAGCGGAAAGGCATCGCGGAAGAAACCGGAGATGCGCAAGGTCACATCGACCCGCGGCCGCCCGAGCCTGGCCAGCGGGATGATCTCGTAGCCGGAGAGCCTCAAGGAGCCGGGATCCCATTTCGGCCGCGCCCCGATCAGGGCCAGGGCTTGCGCGATATCGTCGCCGCCGGTGCGCATGTTGGCCGTGCCCCAGACCGACAGTACCGCCGATCTGAGCCAGGTGCCGGTGTCCTGAAAATGGCGGGTGACGAGATTTTCCGCCGATTTGCGCCCCAGCTCCCAGGCGGTCGGGGTCGGCACGGCACGGTTGTCGACCGAATAGAAATTCCGTCCTGTCGGCAACACGTCGAGCCGGCCGCGCGATGGCGCGCCGGACGGGCCGGGCGCAACGAATTTGCCGTCGAGCCCGTCGAGCAGGGACTTGATCTCGTTGGGCCCGGAAGCGGCGAGGCGCGGGCGGATTTCGCTTTCGACCGTTGCCATGACGGCGCGGGTAGCATGCCAGTCTTCGGGCACGGGCGCGCCATCGACCAGATCGGCGGCAAGGGATTCGAGGAATTCGACGACATCGCCATTGCTGCGCCAAGCCCCCTCATCCGGCGCTTCGCGCCACCTTCTCCCACGGTGGGGAGAAGGAGTGTTGGATGCTGGCGCTTTCTTCCCTTCTCCCCTTTGTGGGAGAAGGTGGCTCGGCGCAGCCGAGACGGATGAGGGGGCCGGCCCTTCCCACCTGGCTCCCAACTCGGCGGAAAGCGGATCGAAGCCGAGTTTGAGATCGTCGCTCAACGCCCGGATCAGCGAGGCTTCGCCCGCCGTCTCGCCGCGCGGCACCCGCGCCAGCGCCACGACGAGATCGCGTTCGAGCCGGCCGGTCGGGCTCTGCCCGAAGATATGCAGCCCGTCGCGGATCTGCGCTTCCTTGAGATCGCACAGGAAAGTGTCGATGCGGTCGAGCGTTTGATCGCTGTCGTCGGAAATGCCGATATCGCGGTCGAGGACGGTGTCGCGGGTAAAATCGAGAATGCGCTTTTTGAGATCGGCGAGCCGTCGCCGGTCCATGCCGGAGGCGGCGTAGTACTCGTCGAGCAGGGCTTCGAGATCCTTCAGGGGCCCGTAGGTTTCGGCCCGGGTCAGCGGCGGCACCAGATGATCGATGATCACCGCCCCGGTACGGCGCTTGGCCTGGGTGCCCTCGCCCGGATCGTTGACGATGAAGGGATAAAGATGCGGCAGCCCGCCCCAGAGCGCCTGCGGGTAGCTTTGTGCATCGAGCGCCACCGCCTTGCCGGGCAGCCATTCGAGGCTGCCATGCTTGCCGTTGTGGATGAGAGCATGGGCGCCGAAAACGTGTTTCGCCCACAAATAGGCGGCAAGATAGGCGTGCGGCGGCTTGAGGTCTGGATCGTGATAGCTCGCCTCCTCGTCGAGGTGATAGCCGCGCCCCGGCTGCAGCAGGATGACGACGGCGCCGTAAACAAGAATCGGCAGGTGGAAGGCCCCCTCACCCGGCGCTAGTGCGCCGACCTCTCCCCCGGGGGGAGAGGTGCGTTCTGCGCCATTGCCATCTTCACCTCTCCCCCCGGGGGAGAGGTCGGGTCGAAGGCCCGGGTGAGGGGGCCTTTGCCGAACGAAAGGATCGTCCGCCGCATCGCCCCAGCGCGCCGTCACTTCTTCCCGGACTTTGCCCGGCAGCGTTGCGAAGAGACGGCGATAGTCGGCGAGCGGCAGAACCGCCGGGCTTTCTCCCCGCTCGGGATGGGCGTTGGTCGGGCCCTGCTGCAGGGCCTCGATCAGGGCGTTGCCGGTCTGAGGGAAGGCCCCCTCACCCGGTGTGCTGCGCACGCCGACCTCTCCCCCCAAGGAAGAGGTATGCTCCGCCCCTTCCCCGCCAAAACCTCTCCCTCCGGGGAAGAGGTCGGACCGGAGGTCCGGGTGAGGGGGCCTTTGCCCGAGCCCATACCCCGCTCCCTCGAGCGCCTTCAAAATCTCGACCGTCGCCTGCGGCGCGTCGTAGCCGACGCCGTTGGCCAGGCGTCCGTCGCGAATCGGGTAATTGGCAAGGACGAGGGCAATCCGACGCTTTTCGCGCGGTGTGCGGCGCAGGCGGACAATATTGGCGGCGAGTTCGACGGCCTGGGCGATGCCGTTTTCATCCGGCGCGTAGGCGGCGAGTGGACACTCAGTCGCCTCGTGCCAGGATGCGCCTTCCTTGTGGCCGACGATCAGTCCGCCGATGCGGCCGTCGAGTTCGGGCAAAACGATCTGCATGGCAAGATCACGCGGCGACAACCCTTGTGAATCCGCCATCCATTGCTCTTGCGGCCGACCGGACTGGACGAGCTGGATCACCGGTGCGTCCGTGCCGGCAAAGGGATTGTCCCTTTCGGCCAGCCCGTCGATGCCAAGGGCGAAGCCGGTCAGGTTGAGTACCGCCTCCGGCGGGAAGCGGGCGAAAGCCTTTGTGACGAAACGGATTGATGTCGCCTGCTTGAGCGAGGAAACCATCACCGGCACCGGTGCGAGACCGGCCTTTTCGAGCCCGGCGATCAGCGCTTCAAGCGTCGCGGTGCCAGCGCCCTCGAGCACGGCACGATAGAAAAGGATGGGGACAAAGGCTTGCGTTCCCCACCCCTCCCCGTCCCTCCCCATCAAGGGGAGGGTGGGTGCAAAGGACGGCAGCGAGTCCACCTCCCCCCGTGTGGGGGTGGATGGGAGGGGGGTGACGCCATGCAGGGCCTCAAGCTCTCCCGCATCCACCAGCCCCTTGCCCGGCCACCACAGGCTCGCCTCCGGGAAGGGCGTCGGCGCGGCGTCGGGTACGGGCCGGTCCTCGGCAAGGGCAAGAAGCGCCTGCAAGGCCAGATCGGTATTGGCCGGACCGCCGGCGGCGAACAGGACGTGCAGGCGCTGCCACTCGGCCGGCGTGATGCTCGAACGGGCGAGCAGGGCCGGGTCGGGCTGGGCATCGCCGGGCAACAGGGCCAGTCCCGCGCCGGTCTGTTCGGCAAGCCGGCACAGTTCGTCGACGCCATAGGGCCAATAGGCGACGCCGCCAAGCAGGCGAACGACGATCAGCCGGGCGTGGCGGACGGTTCGTTCCAGCCAGAGATCGACCGACAGGTTGTGCGAAAGCCGCAGCAGATTGGCGAGGCGCAGATCCGTCGCGCCGGCCCGGTCGACCGCCGCGGCCAGCGCCGTCAGTTCGCTGTCCGCCGCCGAGGCGAAGACGATCCGGCCCGGCGTCTGGCCGAGGTCGATGGCCTCGCCTTCCTGCTGGATCTGGCCGGCACGTGCCGCTAGCAGGTGCATTGTCTACCTCCCCGGCCATCGTGTCTCTTGCGCGTGTCCTTTTCCGAAAACCGGTTCCCACTTTTCGGGGACACGCGATGGGCCTCGCCTTCCTGCTGGATCTGGCCGGCACGTGCCGCTAGCAGGTGCATCAGCTGCCGGCCGTCAGCCCGGCGGCAATGGCGTCCTTGGCGAGCGGACTTTCGCCGATGACGACGAGCGAAGTCTCGCGCGCTTCGTTTTCCCGCCATGGCCGGTCGAACCAGGTGGTGATGCGCGGGCCGACCGCCTGCACGGCGAGACGCGCCTCGGCGCC
>CAZKTH010000176.1:0-7846 GCA_964555575.1 uncultured Devosiaceae bacterium
TGGGTCAAGCGCATGTTGTCGGTATCCTCGAAGCCGTAGAGCAGACCGAAATATTGCGGCGTGTCATAGGTCATCACCAGATCGTCGTGATAGCTGACATAGCCGTAGCGATAGCCCATGCCGGGCACGAAGGTCCTTTCGATGCCGGCGAGGATGGCGGCGCTGGCCGCCGCCAGTTCTGGAACAAGCGGATGTTCGGCGCCCAGCATTGCCATGGCCGATTTCAGTCCGCCATGGATGAACATGTTGGACGAAACGATATAGGCGGGCCCGAAAACCCCCTCGTTGACACCACCTTCCGGGCCGACCAGCCCGTTCTTGCTCGCCGCGCCGAGGATCACCCGGGCGAGGCCGGCGATTTCGGTTTCATCGAGCAGGTTCTCGCCGGTCGTGCGGGCGAAATCGTCGGCGACGCGCAGCATGTAGCCCACCGAGTCGAGCTGGCGGAACACGTTGTTGTTGGCCCCCTCGGAGGGTGCGCCGATCCCGTCATAACGCTGGAAGAATTCACCCGTCGGTTTACGCGCGCGCGCCTTGAGATAGGTAACGATCTGGCGGGTTTCATCGCTATGACCGGCGAGCAGGAAGGCCCGCGCCACCATCAGCGCATCGCGCGCATAATAGCAGGGGCGCCCACCGGCATAATAGTGGCCGGTCAGATCGGCGGGGACGAAACCGTTGATCGTCGCGGATTTGATCGCTACCTGGTTGGCGCGATCAAGCGCCGGCCAGTGTTCGTCGAGGGGCCGACCCCTTGACAGATAACCCTCCCAGTAGCGTTCGGCTTCGCTTTGCGGGTCGATGTCCCTGTGGGTCGCAAGCGTTTCCAGCGCGCCATCGCGGTCATGATCGAACGTCATCGTCCATGTGATCTCAACCTCGCCATTGGCGGGCAATACCACGCGCCGTCCCAGCAGAATGCCGGCATGCTGTGCGGCGGCGATGGCGACGGGTCCGGAAAAATCGCCGCCATGAAGGAGGGCACCGGTCAGCCGGTAGATATAGCCGGTCGGCCCTTCCTCCATCAGATGCACCCGGTCGGCACCGGCCAACAGCAGCCCGAAACTTGCTTTTTCTCCTTCGGCGATGACGCCGTCCCCGTCCCGTTCGAGCCGCGCCACCGCGCCGGGCCGGGCGATGACAAGGGCGTAAATTTCGATTTCCCGGGTTTCGCCTCTGGTGTCGCGGATGCGCGTGACAAAGCCGAGATTGGCGGTGCCCCACCCGAAAATGCGGTCCGTGCGCTCGCAACCGTCGCAGGCAAAACTATCGGTGAACACGTAGCCCCGTTCGGCTTCGGACGAGTCCGGTTTCAGATAGACGGGATGCTGCCCCGCCCGCTGGCGCCGGTTGCCGAAATAGATGGTGTCGCCATCCCTGATCAGCGTTGTTGCGGTGTGGACAAGATCGGTTTCGAAGCCGTCGAAGAACAGGTGCTGCACACCGGTACCCTTGGCATCGACGATCCCTTCGTTGACGCCATAGGTTCCGGCCAGCTTTTCGCAGCCGATGACCGCAATTCCGGCATAACTCATTTACGCCCCTTCTCCGATGCGGTCAGAAGGGCGTGGGCGAGAAAGCCGGCGCAGGTGGCGAAATGCGCGCCGGTCACCCAGGTGCCGGTCACCTCGTCTATGCTCTCGCAGGCGAAGGAATTGTCCATTGGTGCCCGCCGCAGCATGTCGCGCGCGATCTCGGCGCGTCCGTTGAGAAGGCTGTTGGCGATCGAGAGCACCCAGGGGTGTTCGGCATGGGTGCACCCCAGCTCCGGATAGTTCGTTCCGGCGAAATAATGCGGGAAACCTTCGTCATACAGTGCCAGGAACGTGTTGTGGAACACCGGATCGTCTTGGGTGCAAAAGCCGTAATGGGCCAGAAGGGTCAGGCTGCCCGGCGGCTCGTCATAGACGTCGAAATGCCCCTCGAGGTCGGTGCTCCAGACGAATTGCCGGCGTCCGTCGATTTCGGTGACGCAATGGGCCCAGACCGCGTCGCGTACGGCGCCGGCACGCGCCCGCGCCCAGCCCGCGCGTTCCTCACGCCCTTGCAGGGCGAAAATGTCCGCCATCCGGCCGAGCGCCATCCACAACAGCACGTTGTTGTAGGTCAGATAGGGATAGCGGCGCATATCGTCGGTCGGCATCAGGAAGGTGCCGTAAAGATCGATTTCGGGGTGCTTCCAGGGGTCGAGCCGCGAAACGATGGTGTCGAGGGCGTTGGCGACGGCCGGTCGCCTGAGATAGTCCTTGTCGCCCGTCACATCGAGATAATGGGCCAGCGCCAGTACCGGGGCGCACACTTCGTCGAGTTCGAAGCCGGGTTCGAGCACGGTGCCGTCGATATAGCGGGAATGGGTACCGACATTGCGCAACTGTCGGGAAAGGAAATAATCGAGCGCCTCGCGGGCCCGCGCCGGTTCGACCGCCAGGAGGGCAGGAAAGCTCCAGATCAGGCTGTCGCGATCCCAATAGGCGGCGCTGACGTAGTAGCGGGGGCTGCGCGAGGTGCACAGCACCAGCTCTTCGGTATCGATCGTTCGCCCGGAGGCATAGAAGAAATTGAAGAACAGATTGCGGTTGAGGACGGTATCGAGCCGCGCGTCGCCGATGCTTCTGGCGCGGGCGCCAAGCCAGTTGCGCAACCGTTCGATCAGCACGTCGCCCGTCTCGCGTTGCATGTGAATGGTCTGGGTGGCCGCGCCGACCTCTTCCAGGCCGATTCCGATTTGGATGTCGCAAACGGCTGTTTCGCTGCCCTGCCCCGCCGAAAGAAGCGTCTTTTCGACCGCGAACCGACCATCGTCCAAAACCTCTTGACGGTCGAATCCGCCCTCGGTGTGGACGGCAAGGCTGAGCTTGGTCGTGGTGGCGCGGAAATCGACCACCGGGGCGTTGGTCCAGGTGCTGAGATAGCCGGCGATGTCGCCGCGACAGGGTTTGGTTTCGTTGATGGAGTGCAACAGGCTCTCGAAGGCGCCGGCAAGCCGTAACGAGATGTCGTGGGGCTTCTGCACCTCGACTTCGGCGCGCAGGAAAAAACCACGCGTCTCGGGCGGCGCGACATAGGTGAGGCGCAGCGTCACGTCGCCGGCGACCAGTTCGGCCCGGGGAATCCAGTGATCGAGCATGGTCCAGTTGAGGCCGCCGAGATCGACCTCCTGACCGTCGATGCTGAGCGCCGGCGTGAAAAGCGGGCTGCCGACGATCTCCAGCAGGCCCCGATCGGTCATGGAGATGACGTTGATGCTGTCGATAGTACCGGCTGCGCCGATGGTCGGCAGGGCGACATAGTCGTTGCCCGTGGGCAGGAAGGTGCTGGTCATCGTGTCTCGCCAGAAAGGAAATACAGGTGGGCACCCGATACGGTGCCCACCAGGTTTCCGCAGGGTTACAGAAGCGCCTCGATGGCGGTCTTGGCATCCTTCAAGGCCTGTGCCGGGGTCTTGCGGCCGAGGCGCGCTTGGTCGAGCTCCTTGCCGACCACGTCGGTCAACTGGTTCCAGTTGCCGATCACCGGCGGCACGACGGCGGTGTCGAGCGCCTGGAAAATCACCTCGCGGTGCTCGGGCACGGGCTGGTCGAGATAGGCCTTGAGATAGCTCGGATCGCTGACCGCGGGCAGTTCCCAACCCGCCTTGATGCGGATCTCGACGGCTTCGCGGCTGGAGGTGAGGAACTTGATCCACTCATAGGCCGCCTGCTTGTGGGCGGAATTGGCCGAAATCGCCGCCGCATTGGCGAAGAAGTGATGCGCTTTCTGGGTCTTGCCAGGTTCGAGGGCGATGTCCCAGTTGAACGGCGCCTCCTGGAAAGAGCCGAGCAACCAGATGCCGGTCCGGACCATGGCGAGCTTGCCAGCCATGAACAGATCTTCCGACTTCTGGCCGCCCATCTGCGCCTCGCTGGGGCTGACATGGTACTTGTTGACCTTGTCGATCATCCAGGTCAGCGTCTCGACGTTCTGCGGCGAGTCGATGGTCACCGTCTTCTTGTCCGGGCTCAGGATACTGCCGCCGTTCTGGGCGATGGTCTTGTAGAACTCCCAGAACTGGATCGGCGCATAATCGCCCCAGACGCCCTTGGCCGGATCGGTCAGCTTCTCGGCTGCAGCCAGCTCGTCCGTCCAGGTCCAGCTCGGCTCGGGATAGGCGACGCCGGCGGCATCGAACAAATCCTTGTTGTAGAACAAAACGACGTTGGAGAAGCTTTCGACCAGGCCGTACTGCTTGCCCTTCTCCTTGAAGATGTCGAGGGCCCGCTGGTTGTAGATCGCGGGGTCGAAGCTCTTGTCCGCCGCGATCAGCGGATCGAGATCGGCCAGCGCCCCGCGCGAGGCATAGGTGACGAAATTCTCGTAGTTGAGCTCGAACGCGTCCGGCGCCTTGTGCGAGGCCACCATGGTCTGCAGCTTGGTGAAGTAGGCATCCCAGGACGCCGTCTGGTATTTGACGTGAATGCCGGGATGGCTTTGCTCGAAGGCGGCGATCGTGGCTTCCAGATCCGAGATGTAGTTGGGCGCGGCCGAGAAGGTCATGTAGTCGATGGTCACGTCCTCGGCGTATGCACCGCCGCTCAACAGCGCCAGCGCGGCCATGCCGGTTGCCAGACGCCTTGCGAGTTTTTGCATTCATTCCTCCTGTTTTTCTATTTCGACCCAGTGTGTGAAAAGCCCTGGATTATGTATTTCTGGGCAAATACATAGACCGCCAGGACGGGCAGCGTTGCGATGACCGTCCCGGCCATGAGAATGTTCCAGTCGGTCCCCCACCGGCCCTGCAGGAAGGACAGACCGAGCGGCAGCGTCATCATCGAGGCATCGCTGGTGATGATCAGGGGCCACAGGAGATTGTTCCACGACGCCATGAAGCCGAAGACCGTGAGCGTGGCCATGGCCGGCTTGGCCAGGTGGATGGCGATGTCGAAAAAGATGCGCACATGGCCCGCCCCGTCGAGAACTGCGGCTTCCTCGATCTCGTTGGGCAGACCGGCGAAGAACTGCCGCATCAGGAAGGTGCCGAAGGCGGAAAAGGCGCCGGGCAGGATCAGGGCCTGATAGGTGTTGGTCCACCCCAGCAGCGTCATCAGGATGAACAAGGGGGTCAGCGTCACCTGCTGGGGCACCATCAGGGTTGCCAGATAGGCGTAGAACAACACCTCCCGGCCGCGGAAGCGGATGCGCGCGAAGGCGTAACCGGACATGGCCGAAAACAGCACCAGCAGGAAGGTATTGGCCACGGCGACGACGATGCTGTTAAGCATGAACTGCCCCATCGGCGCGGAAGCAAACACCTGCTGATAGTTTGCGAGCGTCGGAGCCGAGGGGATGAATTGCGGCGGCAGGACGAAGGTTGCTTCCTTCGATTTCAGCGAGGTGGAGACCATCCACAAGAAGGGCAGCAGCATGACGACCGCCCCGAGCGCCAACACGCCATAGGTGAGCGCCTGCCGGACCAAACGCGCCGGCGTTATCCGATGGGGGCGCGGGACGACGGTGGCGACGGAACTAGACACTGCGCGCCACCCGACCGGCCTGCATCCGGTTCTGGACGAGGGTCACCACGAAGATCAGGCTGAACAGCACCCAGGAGATCGCCGAAGCATAGCCCATGCGATAGTAGGAAAAGGCGTTCTTGTAGATCAGCTCCATCATCACGCTGGTGGCGCCCGCCGGGCCGCCCTCGGTCATCACCCAGACCTGGTCGAACACCTGGAAGGAGTTGATCAGAAGGATGGTGGTGACGAAAAACGTCGTCCGGGCCAGAAGCGGCCAGGTGATGGTGAAGAACTTCTGCCAGGATTTGGCGCCGTCGATTTCGGCGGCTTCGTAAAGGGTCTGGGGAATATCCTGCAGCCCGGCCAGATAAAGCACCATGACATAGCCGATGTCCTTCCAGACCGAAGTCAGGATGATGCCGAACATGGCCCAGTCCGGATCGTAGAGCCAGCCGGGCCCCTTGATGCCGATGAGCGACAGGGCATAGTTGATGATGCCGTATTCGGGATTGAGCAGCCAGCGCCAGATCAGCGAAATGGCCACCCACGAGGTGATCACCGGCACGAAATGGACGGCGCGGAAGAAGACCTTGCCCTTCAGCTTGCCGGTGAGCAGCAGGACCAACGGCAGCGCGATCACCATGACGGCGGGAACATAGCCGGCGATGAACAGCAAGGTATTGCCGAGTGCCTGCTGCACCGCCGGATCGGTGAGGGCGCGCGCGTAGTTGGCAAGGCCCACCCATTCGATGTCGGAGAACAGGTCCCACTTGGTGAAGCTCAGCCCGAAGGACGCCAGCACGGGCCCCATGACGAACACCACCATGCCCAAAAGGCTGGGCAGCAACAGCACGCTCAGCGCGAACAGCTTGCCGAAATCGGCCCGCCGCATCATGGTGTCGGTTCCCGCCGCTCCGCCACGCTGTCGCGCTCGACGATGCGCGCCGGCATGACGACGTTGCGTTCGACCCGCTTGCCGGCCAGCGCTTCGGTAATCAGCCTGCCCGCCGTCTCGCCTTTGGAGAGGATGGCCTGATCGACCGTGGTCAGGGCGGGATAGACCATTTCGGAAATCGACAGATTGTCGAAGCCCATGACGCTGACATCCTCGGGTACCGACCTGCCGGCGGCGTGCAGGCCGGCCAGCACCCCGGCGGCAATCAGATCGGCGGTGCAGAAGGCGGCAGTGACGGACGGATCGGCGAAAAGATGTCCGGCGGCCCGCCTCCCCCAGTCGAAACTCACCGATTCCGACAGCACCAGATCCGGGTCGAAGCCGACGCCGGCCGCGTCGAGGGCGGCGCGATAGCCGGCAAGGCGCTTGGCGATGACGCCGTCCGAGCGCACGGCACCGGTAATGAGGGCGATGCGGCGGTGTCCCTTGCCAATCAGATAGGAGGTCGCCTGCTCCGCCGCCGCGGCATCATCGAGCCGAAGGTGATAGAAATGCGTGTCGGTTATGTAGCTGTCGATCAAAAGGGTCGGCACACGCAGTGCCTTGATGTTCTGGTAAAGCGCTTCGCGGTAGATGCCGAGAACGATCAGGGCATCGACATTCCAGCGCGACAGGGAGGTCAGATCGACATTGGCCTCGTCGATGCCCGCCAGCATCATGTAGTAGCCATTGGCCCTGAGGGCGCTTTCGATACCGCTAATCATCTCGGCGTAGAAGGGATTGTCCAGGAGCAGCTTGTTCTGGTTTTCGGTGAAGGGGGTCAGAACCCCGACCAGCCTGGAGGTCCTGGAGACGAGGCTGCGCGCCGACTGATTGGGCGTGTAGTCCAGTTCGGTGATCACCTGCTCGATACGTTTGATCGTCTCTTCGGACGCCCTGGCGCGCCGGCCATTGATGACATTGGACACCGTCATCGGCGATACGCCGACCGTTCTGGCGATATCCTTGATGGTTGAGCGCGCCATACTCCCTCCCCCCGAGGCCTCCTTCGTAGGTTTATCGATAAACCTCATATTTCCGCCAAAGCGCTCGCGCCCGACAGGGCATCGCAAAATGCCGGAGGTTTTACGTTAAACTTATGCAGGAATATTCAATCTGCATGGTCTTGTCAAGACACGCGCCAAGGGCGGTGAACGCGCTTCGGGCTCGAACATGGCGGCGATTTGCCCGCGACCTCGAGATGAAAGTCTCCATGCCGCCGCCTCGAAGCCAACGTCTGTCACAGTTCGCAAAGGGCTTGTCCGGGATGTCCGTCCCGCCTGAAGAAACGTCCGCTGCCCTTTTGCGGATGCCGAACGCCGCCGGTCCGCCACTGGCCTCCAAACTGCCGGACAGCCGTGCGCCCCAAATCAGACATGGCGACCCGCCTGGCCATTTCCTGAAACCGGGCATCACCTGC
>CAZKTH010000177.1:0-7823 GCA_964555575.1 uncultured Devosiaceae bacterium
CCGGGCACACCGGGCACGGGCTCTCAATCCCGACCACCCGGTGATGCGCGGCACGGCGATGAATCCGGACGTCTATTTCCAGGGCCGAGAAGCCGCGAACCAGTACTACAATGCCGTGCCGGGCATCGTCGAAAAGGCGATGAACAAATTCGGCGACCTCGTCGGCCGGCACTACAACCTGTTCGACTATTACGGCGCCGAGGACGCCGAACGCGTCGTTGTCCTCATGGGCTCGGGCGTCGACGTGGCGATTGAAACGGTCAACGATCTCGTCGCCAAGGGCGAAAAGGTCGGCCTCATCGCCGTACGGCTCTATCGGCCGTTCTCGACCGAGCATCTGCTCGCCGCCCTGCCGGCAAGCGTCAAGGCCGTGGCCGCGCTCGATCGCTGCAAGGAACCGGGCGCAACCGGCGAACCGCTCTATCTCGATTTGGTCGCGACCATCGCCCAGGGTGTGGCAACCGGCAAGCGTGCCAGCATGCCGCGCATCATCGGCGGGCGCTATGGCCTTTCCTCGAAGGACTTCGACCCGTCCCAGGTCAAGGCCGTTTTCGACGAGCTGAAAAAGCCCGATCCGAAGAACAACTTCACGGTCGGTATCAATGACGACGTGACCTTCACCAGTCTCGAATCCGATCCGTCCTACGGCACAGAGAAGGACGACGTCGTCCGGGCCATGTTCTACGGCCTCGGCGCCGACGGCACGGTCGGCGCCAACAAGAACTCGGTGAAGATCATCGCCGAGGACGGCGGCCGTTTTGCGCAAGGGTATTTCGTCTACGACAGCCACAAGTCCGGCGCGCTGACGGTATCCCATCTCAGGTTCGGCCCCAAACCGATCGGAGCGCCCTATCTCATCCGCACGGCGAGCTTCGTGGCCTGTCACCAGTTCCACTTCATGAACAAGGTCGACGTGCTCAAGCAGGCCAGGGACGGCGCGACCTTCCTGCTGAATTCGCCCTTCGGCGCGGACGAGGTGTGGAACCACCTGCCCCGCTCGGTGCAAAAGCAGATCATCGACAAGAAGCTCAAGTTCTTCGTCATCGACGCCACCAAGGCGGCGCGCGAGGTGGGCCTCGGGTCGCGTACCAACACGATCCTCCAGACCTGCTTCTTCGCGCTTTCGGGCGTGCTGCCGCGCGACGAGGCGATCCTCAAGATCAAGGCGGCGATCGAGAAGACCTACTCCCGAAAGGGGCGTGCGGTCGTCGAGAAGAACTTCGCCGGCGTCGACGGCGCCCTGGAACGGCTTTACGAGGTCACGGTTCCCGACGCGGTTTCGTCCAATTTCGAGCGTCCGCCCGCCGTGCCGGACACTGCGCCCGATTTCGTGCGCGAGGTCACGGCCCCGATGATGGAGTTCCTCGGCGACGATCTGCCGGTCTCCAAGATTCCGGCCGACGGCACCTTCCCCACCGGCACCGCCGCCTGGGAGAAGCGCAACATCGCCGACGAAGTGCCGGTCTGGCGCGAGGATCTGTGCATCCAGTGCGGCCAGTGCTCGTTCGTGTGTCCGCACAGCGTCATCCGCGCCAAGTATTTCGACAAGTCCGCCCTCGAGGGTGCGCCAATCAGCTTCAAGTCGGCGCCGGTCAATTCCCGCGGCTATCCGGACGCGCAGTTCACGCTGCAGTTCTATGTCGAGGATTGCACCGGCTGTGGCTTGTGCGTCGAGGCCTGCCCGGCGCAGAGCGCCACCGAGCCCGGCGTCAAGGCGCTCAACATGCACCACAAGGACGAAGAGGTCGTCGAGCTCGGGCGCAAGGATATGGCCTTCTTCGACACCCTGCCGATCAACAACCGGTCGCGGATCGATTTCGCCAATGTCCGCGGCGTGCAGTTCCTGCAGCCGCTGTTCGAGTTCAACGGCGCCTGCGCCGGCTGCGGCGAGACGCCCTATGTCAAGCTGTTGTCGCAACTGTTCGGTGACCGGCTCATGGTGGCCAACGCCACGGGCTGTTCCTCGATCTATTCGGGCAATCTGCCGGTGACGCCATGGACCAAGGATCCGGACGGACGTGGTCCGGTCTGGTCGAACTCGCTGTTCGAGGACAATGCCGAATTCGGCCTCGGCTTCCGTCTTGCCGCCGACAAGCATCTGGAAACGGCAGAGAGCCTGCTCAAGTCGCTCTCGTCCGAGATCGGCGACGATCTGGTCGGCGCAATCCTCAAGGCCCCGCAGATTCACGAATCCGAGTTGCGGTCGCAGCGCGAGCGCGTTGCCCAGCTCAAGGTGAAGCTTCTGGCCCTCAAGGACAACAACGATGCCGAGCACCTGCTGTCGATCGTCGACCATCTGGTTCGGCGTTCGATCTGGATCCTCGGCGGCGACGGCTGGGCCTTCGACATCGGCTATGGCGGTCTGGACCACGTTCTGGCTGCCGGACGCAACGTCAACATCCTGGTCATGGACACCGAGGTCTATTCCAACACCGGTGGTCAGGCCTCGAAGGCGACGCCGCTGGGCGCCATCGCCAAGTTCGCGGCGGCGGGCAAGCGCACCCCGCGCAAGGACATGGCGCTGCAGGCGATCGCCTATGGCAATGTCTATGTGGCGCAGGTGGCGCTCGGCGCCAATCCGCAACAGACCCTGCAGGCCTTCCGCGAGGCGGAAGCCTATCCGGGCGTGTCGATCATTCTGGCCTACAGCCACTGCATCTCCCATGGCTTCGACCTGAAGAACGGTCTCAGCCAGCAGGACAAGGCGGTGGCTTCCGGCTACTGGCCGCTTCTGAGATACGATCCGGCACTCAAGGATATCGGCAAGGCGCCCTTCCGGCTCGATTCGCCGCGTCCAACGATTGCGTTCAAGGATTATGCCTATAACGAGTTGCGTTATCGGGCCCTCAGCGTCAGCCGTCCGGAAGAAGCCGCGACACTGCTCGAGCAAGCCCAGAGGCAGATCATCGACAAGTACCACACCTATGAAGAGTTCGCTTCAATGGACGCGGGGCCAGAAGCCTCTCGGGCCTTGGGCGCATCCAGCAAGCTGTGAGGGAGGCTAAAATGGACATGAAGACCCAATATCTCGGCCTGACTCTCAGGAACCCGCTGGTGGCAAGCCCGAGCCCGCTCGGTCGGCAGATCGACACCCTGAAACAGATCGTGGATCACGGCGCTGGCGCCGTGGTCCTGCCTTCGATCTTCGAGGAGCAGATCGCCCGCGAGCAGGAGATGGTCGACGCCCTGATGGGGTCCGGCACGGAAAGCTTCGGGGAGGCCCTGAGCTATTTCCCGGCCGAGACCGCCTATGCCTTCGACAGTTCGGGCTATATCCACCTGATCGAGCAGGCCGCCAAGCAACTCGACGTTCCGGTCATCGCCAGCCTCAACGGCACCACGACCAGCGGCTGGATCGACTATGCCCGCGACATCGAGGCGGCGGGCGCCCAGGCGATAGAGCTCAACATCTTCTTCGTGCCCTCCGATATCGCGTCCAGCGGACAGGATATCGAGAAGCGCTATCTCGATGTGGTCTCGACGGTTTCCCAGGCGGTCAAACTGCCGGTTGCGGTCAAGATCGGCCCCTATTTCAGCTCGATCGGGCATATGGCCGGCCAGCTGGTCGAGGCCGGCGCCAAGGGACTGGTGCTGTTCAACCGCTTCTACGAGCCGGATATCGATCCGGTGAATCTCAGCGTCGAAACGAGCCTGGAACTGTCGCGTCCGATGGAAATGCGCCTGCCGCTTCTGTGGATCGGCGTGCTGTCGGGGCGCATCAAGGCGTCGCTCGCTGCCACCACCGGCGTCGAGACGGCCGATGACGCCGTCAAATACCTGCTCGCCGGTGCCGATGTGATCATGACCACCTCGGCGCTTCTGCGCTACGGACCGGCGCATATGCAGGTGCTCGTCGACGGCCTGTCGGACTGGCTCAGCGCCCGCAGCATCGCCTCGCCCGACGACGTGCGCGGCAAATTGAGCCACGCCAAGGTCGCCAATCCCGAGGCCTATGAGCGGGCCAACTACATCAAGGTCCTGCAGGGCTACGAGGCCGACTAAGCCTTCACCTCGACCATCGGTTTTTCCAGATGCCGGCGCCTTCTCGGGCGCCGGTATTTTTTACAGATTTATTGCCGATCGGGGTGGCTCTGATTCGCCTGCTTCGCGCCTTCCGGCCGCGACGGGCGCGATCACTTTTCTTGCCGATCGCCGCCCGCCATCGGTGGCATCGTCGTTGGGTCACGCGCTTTGCGGCACCGCTTCGCCTCGCGTCGGAAACGGCCCGGCGGCACCACCCGGATCCGGCTTCACAAAGGGGCGCCAGCCACGACGCCGCAACGGCGTGCAGGGCAGGATTTCCGGCCGGAATCCGGCCGCGCCCTTCCCGCGAAAACGGCCAGGAATCCCCTCCGGAACATCGCCTCCGAGCAGGGTCAAAATCACCCTGTCCCGGGATTGAATCAACGGCTTTTCTATATGCCGATATTCGAATATTCTCTTTATATAATAAAGGTTTACCACGTAACTGCGCGCTCGTGGCATATTGTCGCCAGAAGGCATAGGCAGTAGGTTGTGTCACGCTGAAGTTGACAATCCAGAGGCCCTAACACTTGCGAATAAAAAAGGTGCTTCAGTGGATTAGCGGCGTCCAGCCAATGCCTGCCAGAACTCGCCCGCCGGTTCCTCCCAAATGCCGGCTTTTTTCAAACGGCATTTTGCCATTGCAAACCGCGGCTGCAGCCCTTCTATAAGAGGCCGCGAAATCCGGAGCCGGCCTATCCGCTTTTCAATGCGGACCCGGAGAGAAGAGATGGATGTGACTACATCAAAAAAACCCAACCCCGCCGTCAACGCTCCCCCAACTCCCAAATCGGAGATTCTGGAAATATGCGCCGGCTTCGGCAATGACCGTCACAGGATGATGGACATCCTGCACACGATTCAGGACCGCTATCGCTGGATCGCACCCGAGACCATGGAGGCGATCGCCGAGGCGACCGGCCTGTCGCGCATCGAGGTCGAGGGCGTGGCGAGCTTTTACACCTTCTTCTCGCTGACCCCGAAGGGTCGCGTCACCATCCGCCTGTGCGACGACATTATCGATCGCTATGCCGGTCTCGACGCGGTCGTGGCGGAATTCGAGACAGCGTTGGGCATCGAGGTCGGCGAGACCTCCGCCGACGGCGCCTTCTCGCTCGAATACACGCCCTGCATCGGCATGTGCGACCAGGCCCCGGCTGCGATGATCAACGACGTCGTCGTCACCAAGCTGACCCGTGCAAAGGCGCGCGAGATCGCAATGGCCCTCAAGGCCGGCGAAAGCCCGGAAAAGATCGCGGTGCCCGGCTTCAGCACACCATCTGCGCATGAGCGGGCCAACCGCATGGTCGACAACAACATCCGCCATGCCGGCGCCGTGCTGCTCGGTCCGGTTCCCATGGATGCCGGCCTCAAGAAGGCTCTGGACATCGCTCCGGAGCAGATCATCGAGACCATGAAGGCCAGCGGATTGCGCGGCTGCGGCGGCGCCGGTTTCACCACCGGCATGAAGTGGCAGTACGCCGCCGGCGCCAAGGCCGACAAGCGCTTCATCATGTGCAATGCCGACGAAGGCGAGCCCGGCACCTTCAAGGACCGGGTTCTGTTGACCGAACGGCCGCATCTGATCATCGAGGGCATGACCATCGCCGCGCGGGCGATCGGAGCGTCCGAAGGCATCCTTTATCTGCGCGGTGAATATGTCTATCTGCGCGAGCTGATCGAGGAGGTTCTGGAAGAACGCCGGGCCCGCGGCATGCTGGGCAAGGACATTTTCGGCGTCGCCGGCTTCAACTTCGACGTCCGGCTGCAGATGGGCGCCGGCGCCTATATCTGCGGCGAGGAAGGTGCGCTCATCTCCTCCTGCGAAGGTCTGCCGGGCGAACCCAAGACCCGTCCGCCCTTCCCCGTCACCAAGGGCTATCTCGGCTGTCCGACCGTGGTGAACAATGTCGAGACCTTCTGCCATGCCGCCCGGATCATGGACAAGGGCGCCAAGTGGTTCTTCGACATGGGCACCGAAGGCAGCCACGGCACCAAGCTTTTCAGCGTCTCGGGCGACTGCCTCAATCCGGGCGTTTACGAGCTGCCTTACGGCCTGACCATCAAGGAACTGCTGGAAATGGTCGGCGGCGCCGACGCCGGCGCTGTCCAGATCGGCGGCCCGAGCGGCACCATGATCGGCAGGGCCAGCTTCCACAGGCGTCTGACCTTCGACGACCTGGCCACCGGCGGCGCGATCATCGTCTTCTCCGACCGGCGCAACGTCCTGGAGATCGTCGAGTACTACTTGTCCTTCTTCGTGCATGAGAGTTGCGGCTACTGCACCCCCTGCCGGGTCGGCAACGTCTTCCTGCAGAGGGCCATTTCCAAGTTCCGCAAGGGCCTCGCCAATCCCGAGGACATCGATTACCTGCAGGATCTCTCGTCAACGATCATCGAGACTTCCCGCTGCGGCCTCGGGCAGACCTCGCCCAAGCCGGTACTGACCACGCTCGAAAACTTCCCGCTGGTCTATTCCGCCCTGGTCAAGCCGTCGACGGATCGCATCCGGGCGACGTTCGACATCCAATCGGCCATCGACGGCGCGCGCAAGCTCGCCCAGCGTCGGTCCTACATTTTCGATAAGGATTTCACAAAGTGAGCGGCCACGATTTCACCTTCACCATCGACGGCGTGACCGTCCCCGCAAAAAATGGTCAGACGATCATGGAGGCGGCCGACGCAGCCGGCATCTACATTCCGCGCCTTTGTGACCATGAAGGCCTTCGCCACCAGGGCGGCTGCCGCGTGTGCACCGTCAAGGCGGCCGGGCGCAGCGTCTCGTCCTGCACCCAGCCGACGGCTCCCGATCTCGTCGTCGAGAACGAGACCCCGCACGTCACCAAGCTCAGGCGCAATCTGGTCGAAATGCTCTTCCACGAAGGCAACCATTTGTGCCCGATGTGCGAAGCCAGCGGCAATTGCGAGCTGCAGGCCATGGCCTATCGGCTCGACATGACCGAACCGACCAAGTTCCCCTATCTCGAACCGAGCCGCGACGTCGACGCAACCCATCCGGACATCGCCCTCGACACCAATCGCTGCATTTCCTGCGGCCGCTGCATCCGCGCTTCCCAGGACGTCGATCACAAGGGGCTGTTCGGCTATGTCGGCCGCGGCATTCACCGCCGTGTCGCCGTCAACGGCATGGATCTGGCCCACACCGACGCCGCAGTCACCGACCACGCCATTTCGGCCGATGTCTGTCCGGTCGGCTGCATCATCCGCAAGCGCGAGGGCTTTTCCATTCCGATCGGCGAGCGCGAATTCGACAAGGGACTGATCGGGCACGAAATCGAGGAGAAGCGCAATGCCTGAACTGAGAAAGGCACGCATCGCCACCGCTTCGCTGGCCGGGTGCTTTGGCTGCCACATGGCCGTGTTGGATATCGACGAACGGCTGATCGGGCTGATGAATCTGGTCGAGTTCGACCGCTCGCCGCTCAATGACATCAAGAAGTTCACCGGGCGCTGCGATATCGGCATCATCGAGGGCGGCTGCGCCAACGAGGAAAACGTCCACACGCTGAGGGAGTTCCGCAAGAACTGCGACGTGCTCATAGCTCTCGGGCAATGCGCCATCATGGGCGGACTGCCGGCCATGCGCAACGCCGTGATGCATTCGGACAATCCGCTGCGCGAATGCCTCGATGAAGCTTACATCACCGGCAAGTATATCCGGAACACCACGCATCAGATCCCCAACGATCCGGCCCTGCCTCTTGTGCTCGACAAGGTCTATCCTTGCTCGGAAGTGGTCGAGATCGACTACAACATCCCCGGTTGCGCGCCGAGCGGCG
>CAZKTH010000178.1:0-7808 GCA_964555575.1 uncultured Devosiaceae bacterium
CGGCGCGACCTTGCCGTAGCCGCCGAACGGGTCGATGCCGCCCAGGAAAATCGCCAGGACCGTGACCAGCAGCAGGGCCTCGCCATGGCCGACGCGCACCGAATTGAAGCGCGCCAGCATCAGAATGCCGGCAATGGCGCACACCAAGCCCGACAGCGCGTAGATCGCAACCAGGGTGCGCTTGGTGTTGATGCCGGCATATTCGCTCGCTTCGATATTCGAGCCGACCATGTAGACGGCGAAGCCGTGCCGGCTACGCCGCAAGAGAACGTGCCAGGCGAACGCCACCAATCCAAACAGGATCAGGGGAAGCGGAATGCCGATGATGGTGTCATGCCCGAGCCTGCCGACGATTTCGGGAAAACCGGAAATGTCGCCGCCCTTGGTCAGAAACTCGCCCAGGCCACGCAGGAAGATCATCATGGCCAGCGACACGATGATCGGATGGGCGCCGACATAGGCGACCACCGCTCCTTCGATCGCTCCGAAGGCCGCACCCACGAGCAGCGCCGCGAACACGCCCAGAATGATGAACGGCATGCCGGCGTCGGGTCCGCCCCCCTGCAGCATGAACCAGGCAAAGGTCAGCCCGGAGATGTTGGCCAGATAGATGATCGCCAGATTGATGCCACCCGAAATCATCGGGGCGAGCATGGCCAGGGTCAGAAGGCCAAGAAGCGGCGCCTGAAAGCCCATGGAGGCGAAATTGGCCTCGGTCAGGAAACGGGGGCTGGCCAGGCTGAAGGCCGCGATGATCACGGCCATCAGGACCAGCAGACCGAAGGTTTCGCTGCCCAGAGTGTCACGGGCGCGGGACAGGACGGTGTTCATTTCGCACGCTCCTCGCGGCCGACGGACAGTCCGCGGAACGACAGATTCGATGTCGAGATGGCCACCAGGATCGCGGCGCCGATGATCATCTTGAACGCGAAGGGCGAGATGCCGAGCAGATTGAGTCCGTTCTGGGTGACCGCGACGAACATCACCCCCAGAATGCAGCCGATGACCGTGCCCTTGCCGCCGCCGAGGCGGGCGCCGCCCAGAACCACGGCCGCCAGCACTTCGAGCTCGCGGCCGTACAGGGCGTTGGGCACCACCTCCTGCACCACATTGACCTGCATCAGTCCGGCGATGCCGGCCATCATGCCCGACCAGCCATAGGCCAGCCCTTGCATCACGGCGATGTTGACGCCGGCGCGGCGCGCGCCTTCGGGATTGTCGCCGAAGGCGTAGATCTGCCGGCCGATATTGGTGTACCGGATCAGGACCCAGGTCGCGAGCACGCACACGATCATGACGACAACCGGCAGGGTCAGTTCGGACCAGGTGCCGTCGGGCGACTGATGCTCGAACAAGGTCACCCGATCCACCCACCAGCCCGGCAGATTGTAGATGCTGCGCCCGTGGGTGAAGAACATCAGAAGGCCGAAAAAGGCGTTGAACGTGGCGATTGTCACCACGATGGAAATGATGCGGAAGCCGTGGATCAGAGCGGCATTGATGAGCCCGAGGCTGATCCCGAGAGCGCCGCAGGCCAGAAAGCCGAACAGCCAGTTTCCGCCGCCGATGCCGATCAGGAACTGCGCCGCCACATACTGAACCACCGAAGACGCGACCGCGAACGAGATGTCGATGCCACCCGAGATCAGCACCACGAGCAGGCCGACCGCCCAGATCAGGTTCACGGCATTGTTGTTCAGGAGCGAAGTCAGATTTGCCAGGGTCAGGAAGGTGTCGGTGGTCAGCGACAGGCCGATACAGATGGCGACAAGCGCGATGAACAGCCGGAATTCGACCTGAAGGTTTTTGGTGAGGTCACGCATAGATCGCCTCTTCGAGTTCTGCGACGGTGGTCTGGCGCGGATCGAAGCTTTCCGTGATCCGGCCGCCGGCCATGTGAAGCACGCGATCGGCGTTGAAGAGCACCTCGGTCACCTCGTCCGAGATCATCAGGATCGCGAGCCCCTGATCGGCGAGCTCGCGCACGATGCGGAATATCCCGGCCCGAGCGCCGACATCGACGCCGACGGTGGGGCTATCGAGAATGAGCAGTTTGGGTTCGGTCGCCAGCCATTTCGCCAGCACCGTTTTTTGCTGATTGCCCCCGGATAGCGTTGAGATCGAATCGCCCTGGGCGCCGATCTTGATGCCGAGACGCTCGATCCATTTGGCGACGAGCGTCTGCTTCTTGGCCGCAGAGATGAGACCAAGCTGGTCGAGCAGGCGTTTGAGTACGGAAACGGCGATGTTGTCGGCGATCGACTGTTTCTGGATGAGTCCGAGTTGCAGCCGGTCCTCCGAAACATAGGCGAGCCCCTGGGCGATGGCGTCGCGGATCGAGGACGGACGATAGGGCCGCCCTTTCAGCCGCATTTCGCCGCGCGTCGGTCGACTCATGCCGATCATGGCGTGGGCGAGTTCGGTGCGCCCGGCGCCGATCAGTCCGGTCAGACCGACCACTTCGCCGGCACGAAGGGTCAGATTGATGTCCGAGAATTGCCCCGGCAGCGTCAGGTTCCTGGCTTCGAACACGACATCGGCCGCGCCGACGTCCCGGGCGGCGACGCTGCTCTCGAGCAGATGACCCGTCATCAGTTCGCCGAGCCGGGCCTGGGTCATGTCCTTGGTGGGAAACACGCCCACCAGCTTGCCATCGCGCAGAACGGTGACCCGTTCGGAGATCGCCAGCACCTCGGCGAGGCGGTGGCTGACGAACACCACGGCCACCCCGTCCGAGGACAGTTTGCGCACGATGTCGAGCAGCCGGTTGGTCTCGGTCTGGGTCAGCGAAGCCGTCGGCTCGTCCATGAAGATGAGGCGCGCCTCGTTGACCAGGGCACGCGCAATGGCCACGACCTGGCGTTGCGCGATGGGAAGGGTCTCGAGCGGACGTTCGAGCGGGAGCTCGACCCCGAGGCGCGACAGCGCCTCGCGCGCCTGCGCGCGCATCATCGCGTGGTTAACCCCACCTGGGCGCAGTCCGACAAGAGAATCGAAGGCGATGTTCTCGGCAACGGACATGTTGGGGAACAATGCCAGGTCCTGCCAGATCACCGACACGCCCATGGCCCGCGTGTGAACCGGGGTAATGGAATCGAGCTTTTGATCGAAAAGCTCGATCAGCTCGGCACCGTCCGGCTGGTAAACGCCGGTTACGATCTTAATCAAGGTCGACTTGCCGCATCCGTTCTCGCCGGCAAGGCAGTGCACTTCGCCGACACGGACATCGAAATCGACACAATCAAGGGCTTTCATGCCCCCGAACTGCTTGGTGATGCCCTTCAGTCGCAAGGCAAACCGGTCAGTTCCAGCATCGGTCATGACGGATTTCCTTCGGAAATGTCGCGGGCGCGCAAACGCCCGCGACGAAACATCCAGCGTGTGTGGATGGCTGAGGTGCTAGAGGCCCATGGCGGCCAAGCCGTCGACGGTCTCAGCGTTCAGCTCGAGAAGGTTGTCGGTGATGATGTTCTTGGTCGCAGTATCGGGATGGACGACGCCGAGGCCGGGAATGTCCATGCCGTCCGTGATTTCCTGACCGTCAACCAGCATCTTGCCGATTGTGACAAACACTTCGCCGGCCTGTGCGGGGTTCCACATGTAGCCACCCGCCAGGACGCCTTCGTGGACCAGGCTCGCACCCTGTCCGGGCGAGAACGGACCGACCACGAAGACCTTGCCGCCCATATGGCGCTCGGCAATCGCGCGGCCGGCGCCGATCGGGCCCTGGCTGCCGAAAGCGAGGAAGCCCTTGAGATCGGGATTGGCAGCCATCAGATCGAGCGCGGTCTTGCGGCTCTCGTCGACATTCTCGGCCACGCCGTAGCGGTCGCCGACCATTTCGAGGTCGGGACGATTGACCTTGAGCCAGGCGATCGCGGCATCGGCCCAGGCATTGTGCAGCGGAACCGTCAGCGATCCGACATAGACGGCATACTTGCCGGCCCCGTCGATGAGACTGGACAACAGTTTGGCGTGCGCTTCGCCAAAGCCCTTGGCGGAAGCGAGTTCGAAATCCCAGTCCTTGTTCTTGATGCCGGGACCTTCGTGGGCAATCACCAGGATGCCCGCATCCATGGCCTTTTTGAGCACCGGCTCGATCGCGTTCTCATCGTTGGGCACGACACCGATCACGTCAACGCCCTTGGCGATGAGGTCTTCGATGGCCTGCACCTGAAGCGACGGGTCGGCGGAGGTCGGGCCGATCATTTCGGCGGAAACGCCAAGCGCGTCGGCTTGCCTTTTGATGCCGTCCTCCATGGCGTTGAACCACGGAATGCCACCGATCTTGACAACCACACCGATTTGCTGTGCGGGCGCCACGGACGCCAGACCTACGGACAGCGCGAGAACGCCGGCAAATGCCAGAAGCTTCTTCATTCATTCCTCCCTTTGGGGCACGCCCCACCAAAGCCCCCCATCGCGTGGGGTTGCAGCTTGAACAATCGATTGTGCAATTCGGTTTTGATTAAGTGCTCTGCCGCCGTGTCAACAGCGAAAAGCACAATTATAGGTTGCACAATCGATGTTGCAAATTACCCGAGGCCGGCTCAACATGTCAAGATGCCAAACAGGGGTGCGACCAGATGAAACCGCCTCAGAAACAGACGATCTACGACATCGCGCAGCGTCTCAGTACGTCGCCGTCGACCGTCAGCGCATCCCTCAACGGCACCTGGAAGGCGCGGCGCATCAAGGAATCGACGGCAAACAAGATCATCGAGATGGCCGGGCAACTGGGCTATTCGGTCAATCTGCAGGCAAGAGGGCTTCGTACCGCGCGTTCCGGACTGATCGGCCTCATCCTGCCCGAGCACAACAACCGGTTCTTTTCCGATCTCAGCCAGAGTTTCACCCTCGAGGCCAGACAGCGCAATCAGTGTCCGATCATCATCGCTACGCAGCGCAACCCGGCGGCCGAACTGGAAACGGCCCAGGATCTCATGGCCTATTCGATCGACGCGCTCGTCATCGCCGGCGCCTCCGATCCGGAGCATATCAGCGAAGTGTGCCGGGCATCGGCGCTCCCGCATGTGTTCATCGACCAGCCATATCGGGGGGCGCCGTCGGTGATCACGGACAACGCGGATGGCGCCCGCCGTCTGACCGAGTCCATCATCGCCTCCCTGCGGCCGGGCCGGCGGACGCCGGAACGCGACAGGATCTATCTGGTCGGCGGTGATGCGCGCCTGCACGCCTCCTCGCGCCGCATCTCGGGCTTTCGCGCCGCGATCGAAGCCGAGTTCGGCATCTGTCATCCGGATCAGATCATCGCCTGTGGCTACGATCCCGACATCGCGCTGACCCAGTTCATCCAGCTATGCGATCGCCTCGGCGGCCTTCCCGCCGGACTTTTCGCCAATTCGATCAATGTATTCGAGGCCCTGCTGAAATACCTCATCAAGTTTCCGGAGGCGGAGCTGCAGGAGATTTCGGTAGGATGCTTCGACTACGAACCCTATGGCGAACTTTTGCGATTTCCCGTTCACATGGTCCGTCAGCGTCATCGACAGTTGGTCAAGAAAGCATTCGGCTTTCTGGACGATCAAATGACCAAAGCCGAACTCGTCATGGTCAAGCCGGAGCTTTACCTTGCGCATCCCAGCGGACGCGGCGTCCTTTGGAGCGATCAATGAGGTGCATTTCGGTGCGCCTGCCCCTGCCAGGGGCGGCTTGTATGTCGGGTTTGCAGGACATGGTCCGCCCTGTCTTTTTGACTTCACCAGGGCGCTGAAAAGACGTCCGGGGATCGATTCGTTAAGAACGATACCCGCATGCCCGCCATCGTCTTTCAGGGACCAGAAGCCGCCAGTCTGCCTTGGGTCCAAAACCAGCCAAAAGCGGCCGGACGGCAACGGGCCAATTTCCGTCTTTCAGGTATTGATCACGATCGCCCAGAAGCGGACGGCTTCCAGCCACTCCCGGCAGGAGGTCGACGCCGCCGTTTACGTCACGGTATGACGTTGACAAATTGTCCATATATGGACATACGGTCAACATGGAACACGAACAACGCCAAAAGCAGCGAATCATCACCGCAACGCTCGACTTGATCGGAACCGGAGGCATGGCCGCCGCCTCAATTGCCAACATCGCAGCCTCCGCCGGCATGAGCCGCCAGACCATCTACAATCACTTTCCGGATGTCGCCGCCGTCATCGAGGCGGCCATGACGGCGCATATCGAGGCCGTCAACGAGCATCTGGGCGACTTGATCCGAAACGCCACCGACCTCGACGCGAAGCTCGACGTTCTGGTGGCCTTCATGGCCGAGATGGCGGACCCGGAACACATGATGCTTCCCTTGGACGCGGCTCTGCCGGTCGAAGCACGGCAGCGACTGGATGTAGCCGCTCTTGTTCCACGGCAATTGCTCCTGGATGCCTTTGTCAGTGAAACGGGACGAAGCGATCCGGCACTCGCCGATCTAATCTGGTCAATGGTTGAAAGCGGTGCCGCGACAGCCGCCCGCCATCCCGACAGCAAAGCCATCACATTGAACCGTCTACGCGCCGCAATTCGCGTCGCGATTGCACAAGGACCAGCATCTTGAAGCGTTTTCTCAAATGGTTCGGCGTTGCCGCATTCCTGGTGCTGGCCGCAATCGCTATCGTTCCGCTTCTGATCCCTGTCACTCCGCTCGAAGGGCTGAAGCCAGCAGCACAAATCGCAGGCCCGAAAGACCGCTTCGTCACGCTGCCGTTCGAAGGAACCGACGGCCTCGATATCCACTATGTCGAGGCCGGCAATGCGAATGCGCGCCACGCCGTCGTCCTGATCCACGGCTCCGTATTCAACGCATCGACCTGGGATCAGACCATGGAGGTGTTTGCGCCGTTTGGACGGGTCGTTGCCTATGATCAATTGCCATACGGACTGAGCGAGAAGGTCAAGACAGGCGACTGGACCGGGGAGACACCTTACACGACGTCCAGGGCAGTCGATCGGCTATTCGAACTGATGGACCGACTGGGCGTCGACAATGCCACGCTCGTCGGCAATTCCTATGGTGCCGTGCTCGCCGTCCTTGCAGCCAACGCTCATCCTGAGCGCGTCGACGCCCTGGTGTTGAGCGATCCGGCTGTCTACGTCTCCGAAAGCCTCCCCTCCTGGTTGATGAACCTGCCGCAAGTCGACCATCTCGGCCCTTTGATGGCCCGATTCATCGGCAGTTCCGAAGACTTCATTGGTAGCACTTGGGCCGATCCGGATGCGCTCGACGACGACCGGATGGCGAAGACACTGATTCACACGCGCATCACGGACTGGGATCAAGCATTCTGGGCCTATCTCAAGACCTGGCAGACGCCGGACCTGACTTCTGTCATCGCGGCGATCGAACAGCCGACACTGATCGTTTCCGGATCGGACGACGCGATTATTCCGGTCGAGCAAAGCAACCGCCTGAACCGGGAAATCAAGCAGTCCGACCTCGTGGTTCTTCCGTCCTGCGGTCATGTGCCTCAAGAAGAATGCCCTTCTGCGTTTGCCGATGCTGTCACGGACTGGCTGGAGACACTTCCGTCCGTTTCCTCCGAATGAAACCCATGGCGCGACGCTCACCGCGAAGACGGTTTCAGTCCGTGCAGCCGGAGGTGACTGGTGGCGTCCTCTTGCTCCCGTGCCTTTGCCAAAAGCCGTCAGACCGCTCCGGGCCCATGAGCGGTCGGTCAGAAACGCGCCCCATCTCAGCCATTCAGACCGGATTTCTAGGCTTCCCAAAGCTGACGGTCCGCTCAGGGCGATGCAATGATGAGCGCGAATCGGGACGCCGGCAGTCCGCTTAGGCGCCACCAAAGCGGCGCAGC
>CAZKTH010000179.1:0-7806 GCA_964555575.1 uncultured Devosiaceae bacterium
TTGGTCGCGCCGATATTGCCCGAGCCGATGCTGCGGATATCGCCGAGCCCGGCCAGGCGGGTCAGGATGAAGCCGAAGGGGATCGAGCCCATCAGATAGCCGAAGACGATGGCGATCAGGGTTTCCGGCGCCCACAACAATTGCATGGCCTCATTCCTCCAAATGGCGGAACACTTCGCCGCCGGCAACATAGGTCGCCATCACCTTGCCAGAAAAGCGCGCGCCTTCGAAAGCGCTGTTGCCGGCACGGGAGCGGATGACATCCTCGGAAAAGACCCATGGATAGTCGAGATCGACAAGGATGAGGTCGGCCGGCGCCCCCTTGGCGATGCGCCCGGAATTGAGGCCGAGGATTTCGGCCGGACGACTGGTCATGGCTTTCAGCACGGTCATCAGCGGCACCTCGCCGGAATGATGCAGCCGCAACGCCGCCGCCAGCATGGTCTCGAGGCCGATGGCCCCGTTGGCCGCCTCGGCGAAAGGCTGGCGCTTGACCTCGGAATCCTGCGGATCGTGGTCGGAATGGATGACGTCGATCACCCCGTCCCGCAAACCGGCGATGACGGCCTGCCGGTCGCTTTCGGCCCTCAGGGGCGGGTCGAGCTTGAAAAAGGTCCGGTAGGAGCCGATGTCGTTTTCGTTGAGCGACAGCGAATTGATCGAGACGCCGCAGGAGATCTCGGCGTTGTGCGTCTTGTGCCGGCGCATGATCTCGACCGAATGCGCGCAGGAGATCTGGGCGGCGTGATAACGGACTCCGGTCAGGGCGGCGAGCTGCAGATCGCGTTCGAGCGGAACGGTCTCGGCCTCGCGCGGAATGCCCTTCAATCCAAGGCCGGTGGCGAAAAGGCCGTTGTTCATCACCCCTTCGCCGACAAGTCCGGCATCGGCGAGGTGATGGACCACCGTCAGGCCGAAATTGGCGGCATAGGTGAAGGCGGATCTGAGCACGGCGCTCGAGGCGATCGAATGCCGCCCGTCGCTGAGACAGATGGCACCGGCCTCGGCCAACAGGCCGAATTCGGTGATCAGCTCGCCCTTGAGACCCCGGGTGATCGCCGCCGAGGGCAGGATATTGACCCGCGCCGTGGCCTGCGCCCGCCTCTTGACGAAATCGACCAGCGCCGCGTCGTCGATCACCGGATCGGCATCGGGCATCATGACGAAACTGGTGACGCCGCCGGCCGCCGCCGCCTCCGAGGCGCTTTTGAGGGTTTCGCGATATTCGAAACCCGGTTCGCCGGTGAAGACCCGCATGTCGATGAGACCGGGAGCGAGCACCAGTCCGCCGGCATCGACCCGCGCCACATTGGCCGGCGCGCCGGGCGCCGCGCCTTCCACCACGTCGAGGATTTTTCCGTCATCGCAAAGGACGGCGCCACGGATGTCGCGTCCGCTTTGCGGATCGAGGATGCGGGCGTTTTCGATGATGAGAGGATCGTTCATGATGCCGCCTCCGCCCCGGAACCGAGCAGGGCATCAAGCACCGCCATCCGGACCGCCACCCCCATTTCCACCTGTTCGGTGATCACCGATTGCGGCCCGTCGGCAATGGTCGGGTCGATCTCGACGCCCCGGTTCATCGGGCCGGGATGCATGACGAGCGCGTCCGGCTTGGCCAGCGCCAGTTTTTCGGCATCGAGACCGTAGAAGCGGAAATATTCGCGGATGGAGGGAATCATCCGGCCCGAGGCGCGTTCGTGCTGCAGCCTCAGCATCATGACGACATCGGCGTCCTTCAAACCCGCACGCATGTCGGTGAAGACCTCGGTGGCGAACTGCTCGATGCCCGAAGGCAACAGGGTGCGCGGCGCGATGACCCGCGTCCGGACATTCATGGCGTTCAAAAGCATGAGATTGGAGCGGGCGACGCGCGAATTGGCGATGTCGCCGCAGATCGCCACGGTCAGGCCGTTGAGCAGGCCCTTGTGCCGACGGATGGTCAGGGCATCCAGAAGCGCCTGGGTCGGATGCTCGTGGGCGCCGTCGCCGGCATTGATCACCGAACAGCCGACCTTCTGCGACAAGAGCTCGACCGCCCCGGCGGCGGAGTGGCGGATGACGATGACGTCGGGCTGCATGGCATTGAGGGTTGCCGCCGTGTCGATCAGGGTCTCGCCCTTGGCGACCGAGGAAGTCCGGACCGACATGTTGACGACCATCGCCCCGAGGCGCTTGCCGGCGATCTCGAAGCTCGCCTGGGTGCGGGTCGAGTTCTCGAAGAAAAGGTTGATCTGGGTTTTGTTCGCGAGCGTGTCGAGCGTCCTGCGCTCGCGCGAGACCGGGATCATCGCCTCGGCCCGGTCGAGCAGGTCGACGATCTCGACCGGATTGAGCTCGGCGATGCCGAGAAGGTGACGGTGTCGAAACGGAACGCCCGCCCGGCCTGCCGGGCCCGACGTCGTTGCTTGCGGCTTTGTGCGCGCCATCGCCTGTTCCTGTGCGGATTTGCTGCCGAATAGAACAGCAGAGGCCGGGCGACAAGACCTCAAAACCGAAATCTGTTGACAGATCAGCAATTGCCGAGCCGGTCGCGCCGCTGCCGCATCAGCCGGAAATCGCCATTGCCGCCCAGATGAACAGGGGCAGCGTGACAAAGGACAGCATGACCTGAGCGGTCGCGGTAGCGGCGTAAAGCTCGGCATCGCCGCCCATGGTGCGGGCCAGAACATAGCCATTGACGGCGGTGGGCACGGCGGTGGCGACGATGACGATGACGAAGGACATGCCGGTCACGCCGAAAAGCGCGGCGACGCCCGCCGCCAGAATGGGCGTCACGACGAGCTTGATGAAGCTTGAAAGCATCACCTCCCGGCCGGCCGTTTTTGCCGCCTGCCAGCTCAATCCGGCCCCGAGGGCCAGAAGCGAAACGCCGAGCGCCCCTTCACCGGCCAGATTGAGCGTGGTCCGCAAAAGGTCGGGCAGGGTGATGCCGGCAAATTTGAGCAACAGGCCGATGACGACGCCCCAGATCAGCGGATTGCGTATCAGCGCCCTTGCGATCAGGCGGAGCGGCGCCGGCTCGTGGGCGGCATAGACGGCCAGGACCATGATGTTGACGACGTTGAGGACGGGCACCATGACGGCGAACGCCACCGCCAGGATCGCCAGACCAGGATCGCCATAGAGCTCGTCGACCACGGCCAGCGCGATGAAGCCATGCCAGCGCGTCGTGGTCTGGAACAGGGTGGTGAAGGCGGGCGCGTCCATGCCGAGAAGCTGGCGGAGCGGTCGGCGAGCCAGCCAGACCAGAACCATGACCACGGAAATCGTCACGAAAAGAGCCAGGGCGAAAGGTGCCGCGTCCCCGAGACTGAGGGTCGATTCGGCGAGCACGAGGATCAGCAGGGCCGGGAAAAGCACCCAATAGGCGACCAGTTCGACCCCCCGCCAGTGCTCGGCGGCAATGACGCCGGATTTGCGCAGACCGAAGCCGGCGGCGATCATGACAAAAACGGGCAGAAGGCTGGCAAAGACGGTGAGCATTGCGGTTATTGCGGCGGCGGGACGGGACGGGACGGGGACGAACGCCCGGCACCGAGCCGGTCGAGCGCGCCTTGCAGAATATAGGCCGCCGCCAGCTTGTCGACGACCTGGCTGCGCTTTTGCCGCGACATGTCGGCCTCGATCAGGGTGCGGGTGACCGCCGCCGTCGACAGGCGCTCGTCCCAGAAGGCAATGGGCCGGTCGGTCCTTTGGCAAAGATTGCGGACGAAGGCGCGGGTCGACTGGGCCCGCGGACCTTCCGAGCCGTCCATGTTGAGCGGCAGGCCGATGACGATGCCGGCAACGGCATGGGTCGCGATCAAGGCGAGCAGCCGCTCGGCGTCGGCGGTGAACTTTGCGCGCCGGATGGTTTCGAGCGGCGTCGCGGTCAACCTCAAGCCATCCGAGATGGCGACGCCGATGGTCTTGGTCCCCAGATCGAGCCCCATCAGCTTGCCCGCGGGGGGCAGGCCGGCGAGGGGATTTTGGTCGGACGTGCTTGGCATGAGGCCCTTTGCCGCATATTGCCGGCCGACGCAAGCATTCCGGTCAAACCGGAATGCTTGCGCCACTTTTTCGTGATCGCGTGTTCGAACCGGAAAACCGACAGCCACTTTTCGCCGAACATGCTCCAGACAGCAAACTGAATTCGTGCATGATTGGGCAATGAAGCTCACCTGGTTCGCCAAGTCCTGTTTCCGTCTCCATGTCGGTGGCCGCATCATCGTCACCGATCCGCAGGACGCGCCCGCATCCGTGGCACAGCACGAACTGCTCTCCGGAGCGGAATCGGTGATCGATCTTTGCGTCAACGGCCTCGATCCCTTCGATCCGTCCGACTGGGCCCGGCGCCCGCGTCTGAGGCTGATCGACACGCCCGAGGAGGTGGCCCTGACCCTTCAGGGCTTTTCCACGGGCGGACTGTTCATCGGCTCCGAGGACGACGCGCCGCTCTTCGTCTCGCCGCCGCATGGCAACTGGGGCCGGTTCGCCGACAGCACGGTGGTGATCCTGGCCGGCGCCTTCGATCTCATGCCGGAGGCGCTTTCCGCCCTTTGCACCCTGGCGCGGCCGCGCCTCGTCGCGCTCGCCTCGGACGATTTCGACGAAGCGCTGCTCGGCGACATTTCGACGGCGGCACAGGGGGCGCCGCTGCAGATCATGGAAGTGGGGCTGGCGCTCGAAACCTGACGTCCTGCGGGATGCACTCCGGGGGGAGTTGCCTCGAACCCTGACGGCTTGCTAAATGCACCTCACCTTTTCATACCGCCCAAGGAACTTTCCCATGTCGGTCGACAAACAAACCGTCAAGCGCATTGCCCGGCTGGCCCGCATTCGTGTCACCGAGGAGCAACTGGAGAGCTATCAGGGCGAGCTCAACGCCATTCTAGGCTTTGTCGAGCAGCTCAACGAGGTGGACGTCACCGGCGTCGAGCCGATGACCTCGGTGACACCGATGGCCCTCAGGATGCGCGAGGACAGGATCACCGATGGCGGCTATGCCGAAAAGATCGTCTCCAACGCGCCCCTTTCCGAAGACGATTTCTTCATGGTGCCCAAGGTCGTCGAGTAAATGGGCCTGTCGATTGCCGCAGAAACGCCGCTGCAGGACGAGGTGCGCGATCTGGTTGCGGCGCTCAATGGCTATCTCACGCCGCTGTCGCCGGCCGAATTCCAGTTTCAGATGACGGCCGCGGAAATGGCCGAGCCGCACACTACCCTGTTCGTGGCCCGCAACGAGGCGGGAAAGCCGCTCGGCATGGGCGCACTCAAGGCCCATTCGTCCGATCTGGCCGAGGTCAAGCGCATGTTCACCCTGCCCGAAACGCGCGGGCAGGGGGTCGGCTCGGCCATTCTGGCAACCATCGTCGCAGAGGCGCGCGCACGCGGGTTCGCTCGCCTTGCCCTCGAAACCGGCACCGAAGACATCATGCCGTCGGCCTGGGGCCTTTACCGGCGCAACGGATTTACGCCCTGCGCCGCCTTCCTCGATTATCCGGCCAGCGCCTACAACGCCTTTTTCGACATGCGGCTTTCGTGAACGAGATCATGTGATGCGCAGCCTTATGGCATTGTCCCTGTTTGCCGCCCTGACCGGTCCGGCTCTGGCCGGTCCGTTCGATGGCCTGTTCGTTTCCAGGCCGGAGGCGTGCCAATGGATCGCCTTCGAAGGCGGCTCGGCGCCGTTCCAGCATGATTTTTTCGTCCTGTCGCTGGCCGACGGTATCGAGGCCAACCAATTCCATTGCACCTTTCTCGACACCAAGGCCGTCAAGGACGGCTCCGCACTTGTCATCACCGCCTTCTGCGAATATCCGGACGAATCGTTTCCGGACTTGATTTCGCTCAGTGAATTCGACGAAAACTCAATCACCGTCACCTCCCTGTACCGGATGCAAGAAGATGCCGCGCGCGGCGTCAATGGCATGGGGGGAAGCCAGACCTACACCCGCTGCCCAGATCTTAAAGAGTTGCCCCGTTGACCAACCTCACCACCAACAGCCTTGCCGAAATCCGCGACGGCCTGAAAGCGAAGCGCTTTTCCGCCCGCGAGGTGACCGATGCCTATCTGGACGCCATCGCAGCCGGCAATGAGCGCCTCAACGCCTATATCGCGGTGACCGCCGACCAGGCCCGCGCCATGGCGGCGGCTTCCGATGAAAAGCTGGCGAAAGGCGCGGGCGGACCGCTCGAAGGCGTTCCCCTCGGGATCAAGGACCTGTTCGCCACCAAGGGCGTCCACACCCAGGCGGCGAGCCACATCCTCGACGCCTTCCGGCCCGAATACGAATCGAGCGTGACCACGAATCTGTGGGCCGACGGCGCCGTCATGCTGGGCAAGCTCAACATGGACGAGTTCGCCATGGGCTCGTCCAACGAGACCTCCCATTACGGCCCGGTGGTCAATCCGTGGCGCGCCAGCGGCTCCAACCGCGACCTGGTGCCGGGCGGCTCCTCGGGCGGCTCGGCCGCTGCCGTTTCGGCCTGGCTGTGCGCCGGCGCCACGGCCACCGACACCGGCGGTTCGATCCGCCAGCCCGCCGCCTTCACCGGCACGGTGGGGATCAAGCCGACCTATGGCCGCTGCTCGCGCTGGGGCATCGTCGCCTTTGCTTCCTCGCTCGACCAGGCCGGCCCGATCGCCCGCACGGTCGAGGACGCGGCCATTCTTCTGACCTCGATGGCCGGGTTCGATCCCAAGGATTCGACCTCGGCCAACAGGCAGGTGCCCGATTTCGCCGCTGCCGTCGCGCGCGGCGTCAAGGGGCTGACGATCGGCGTGCCGCGCGAATACCGCATGGACGGCATGCCCGACGAGATCGAAAAGCTGTGGACCGAGGGCCTCGCCTGGCTCAAGGCCGAAGGCGCCACCATCCGGGACATCTCGCTGCCCCATACCAAATACGCCCTGCCGGCCTACTACATCGTCGCCCCGGCCGAGGCCTCGTCCAATCTGGCCCGTTACGACGGGGTGAAGTACGGCCTGAGGAAGACCGGCAAGGACATTACCGACCTTTACGAAAAGACCCGCGCCGAAGGCTTCGGCCGCGAGGTCAAGCGTCGCGTCATGATCGGCACCTATGTGCTCTCGGCCGGCTACTACGACGCCTATTACGTCCGGGCCCAGAAGGTCAGGACCCTGATCAAGCGCGATTTCGAGACCGTTTTCAACGACGGGGTCGATGCCATCCTGACCCCGGCGACGCCTTCCGCCGCCTTCGGCATCGGCGACGAGGAGATGAACTCGGACCCGGTCAAGATGTACCTCAACGACGTCTTCACCGTGACGGTCAACATGGCCGGCCTGCCGGGCATCGTCGTTCCCGCCGGCAAGGACGGCCAGGGGCTGCCGCTCGGGTTGCAGCTCATCGGCAAGCCCTTCGACGAGGAAACCCTGTTCGCCGCCGCCCGCGTCATCGAGCGCAACAATGGCGGCGGATTCTCGCCGGAGAAGTGGTGGTAGTGAGAAGCGGCCCTTCAGGGACAAATCGCGCCGGTGGCGCGATTTGAACTTCGAACGCCCTGAGACCTATAGTCGAAGGGCCTGATCGTCACACATCACCCAAATCATCCGAACAGCCTGTCGACGTTCGGCAGTCCCATCGTGAAGGTGAAGGCGCCGCGCTCACGGATTTCGTCGAGCGCCTCGGAGGCGGCACGCATGGCGGCGCCGTAGATGCCGGAACCGAGGCTGACACGGGTAACCCCGAGCTTATGCATGTCGGCCATGTCCATGGTCGAATTGGCGAGCCAGAGCAGTACGTTGACCGGTTTGTCGACAGCCTCGACCACGGCCCGGACCTGTTCGACCATCTTGAG
>CAZKTH010000180.1:0-7701 GCA_964555575.1 uncultured Devosiaceae bacterium
AGGGACGGAGTCGTCGCGGACTAGGGCTTCGGTCATCGGAAATGCCGTCGGAAACAATTTGTTATGTATTCTTTAACTATGGAGAACCACGTAGTTTGTCATCTGTCGGACGCAAACGCGGTAAACCGGTAAGGTGAATGCGAGGCGGCGGGTTGACGCCGCGGTTCCGGCCGGCCGGTTGTCCTTGCTGGCCGCCGCCGTGCTAGGGTCACCGCCATATCGCATGCAGGCCTCGCGCGAGCGGCTCCGGATGCACCAGGGAAGCGGAAAAACAGCATGTTGACGGAACTTCAGAACATGGCGGAAACGGCCGTCAAATGGTTCTCCCAGGCACCGGACTGGCCCATCGCCACGGCACTCTACATCGTCTGCCTCGGCGCCGCCTTTTTCCTCCACCGCATCATCTACAGTATCCTGACCCGGCTCGTTTCCGGACGCGATCTGTTCTGGCGCTCGCTGGTGTCGCGAACCCGCCTGATCGGGCAGCTGGGCATGCTGTGCATCGGGCTTGCCACGGCGACGAGCCTTGCACCGCTTCCGGCCGCCGGCGTCGACATTGCCGGCAAGATCTTCCTTATCGGACTGATTGGGGTGGCAATGCTCGCCGCCCGCACCGCCATTCACATCTGGACGACGCTGCATCTGAGGCGCTTCAAGCTCGATTCCGATGACAATCTGGTGGCACGCCAGCACGTCACCCAGGTCAGAATCCTGAAAAGGGTGGTCGACACGGTCCTGGTCGTCGTCGGCATCGCCGCGATGCTGATGACCTTTGACGGTGTCCGGCAATACGGAATCTCGATTCTCGCTTCGGCCGGTGCCGCCGGCCTCGTCGTCGGTCTGGCGTTGCAGCCGCTGCTCAAGAACCTGTTCGCCGGCATCCAGCTTGCCCTCACCCAGCCGATCCGCATCGACGACGTGCTGGTGGTCGAGGGCGAATGGGGCCGGGTCGAGGAAATCAGCTCGACCTATGTAGTGGTCCGCATCTGGGATCTCCGGCGCCTGATCCTGCCGCTTTCCTATTTCATCGAACAACCGTTCCAGAACTGGACGCGCGAAAACGCCCGCATCATCGGTTCGGTCGAGCTCTATCTCGACTACCAGGCACCGATGGAGGCCATTCGCGTCAAGGCCAGGGAACTTGTCGAGGCATCGCCGCTGTGGGACCGCGACGTCTTCAACGTCCAGGTGACCGAAGCCAATCCCGCGACCATGAAAGTCCGCGTGATCATCTCGACACGTAATTCCGGCGACGCCTGGGACCTCAGATGCCAGTTGCGCGAAGGGCTGATCACCTATCTGCGCCAGGACTTCCCGGAATCGCTGCCGCGGTCGCGCGCCATGGTGGTGGGGGCGACCGGCCTGGCGGACATGGCCGGCGCACTCGGTACGGGGGTCGAGCAGGGCGTCGACTGATCCACGCCTTTGCCGGCCTTGTTCTTTGCGCCTCTGACCGGCCGAACGGTTCCAGGTGCCGTGCGACCACCGCATGGCGGTGGGGTAGCCGGACGACCGCTATTCGCGAGCCGGATCGCCGCCGCCTGCCTTCAACCTGGCGTAGTCGTCGCGCAGTTCCTTCTTGGAGAGCTTGCCGACCAGGGTTTTCGGCAGTTCCTTGCGGAAGATGATCTCGCGCGGCATCTCGATGCGCGACAGCTTGCCGACCAGGAACACCTTGATCTCCTTGTCCGTCGCTTCGGCGTCCTCCACGAGCTTGACGAAGGCGACCGGCGCCTCGCCGCGATAATCGTCCGGCACGCCGATGACATTGCACTCCTCGACGGCCGGATGGGTCTCGAGCACTGCCTCGATGGTGCGCGGATAGACGTTGAAACCCGAGGAAATGATCAGGTCCTTGATGCGGTCGACCAGGAACACATGGCCTTCCTCGTCCAGGTAGCCGACATCGCCGGTCCTCAGCCAGCCGTCGACGAAGACGTCGCGGGTTGCCGCCTCGTCCTCGAAATAGCCGGCCATGACCTGCGGCCCGCGCACCTGGATTTCGCCGCGCTCGCCGGGGGCGACCTCCTTGGTCGGGTCTTCGACGTCGCCGAGCCGGATGTCGGTGCCGGGCAGGGGCTGGCCGATCGAGCCGTTCTTGGCCGGCGCCCAGATCGGCCCGCAGCACACCACCGGCGCGCATTCGGTCAGGCCATAGCCTTCGACCAGGGTGCCGCCGGTCGACGTCTCGAATTCCTGGCGGACGGATTCGGATAACGGCGCGCCGCCGCTGACGCCGAGAATGAAGGAGGTGAGGTCGTAGCGTTTCGAGCGTTCGGAACCGCAAAGGGCATGCACCAGCGTCGGCACCGCCATGATCAGTTCGGGACGGACGCGCTTGATCAGGTCCAACACGCCGCTCAGTTCGAAGCGCGGCAGCATGTCGAGTTCCATGCCGTTGATCAGGGCATTGTTGAGGCAGGTGGTCATCGAGAAGACGTGGAAGAACGGGATGATCGCCACCACCTTGCGTTTGGGGCGGTACATGTCCTTGGCCCAGAGCTTGGTCTGGCTGACATTGGCCGAGATATTGGCATGGGTCAGCATGGCACCCTTGGGGATGCCGGTGGTGCCGCCGGTATACTGCTGCACCGCGATGTCCTTTTCCGCATCGATCGGCACCGGTGTGAACGCTCCGCTCCTCCGCATCAGTTCGGCAAGGCTCATGATCCGGTCGCTCAGGCTCGAGCGTTTGGGCCGGGCGAATTCGTGCCGGCGGACGAGGCTGAACAGAACGTTCTGCGGGAAGGGCAGGGCCCCGGCAAACGGGCACAGGACGATGTGGCCGACGCCGGTCCTCATCGCGACCTGTTCGGCCTTGTTGAACAATTGCGCCAGATCGAGCGTGACGATGATGTCGGCGTGGGAATTGGCAAGGATCTGGGTCAGCTCGTCGATGGTGTAGAGCGGGTTGCAGTTGACGACCACACCGCCGGCCCGGAGCACGGCATAGTAGAAATAGGCATAATAGGGGATATTGGGCAGCAGCAGGGCGACGCGCGTGCCTTTCCGGATCCCGAGCTTGTGCTGCAGCGCGCCACTCAGCTTCTCGATCATCCGCCCCAGTTCGCGATAGCGGGTCTGCCGCCCCATGAAGTCCATGGCGACGAGATCGGAATGGTTCCTGCAGGTCTCGAGCACCCGTTCGGTTGCCGGCACGATATTGATCGGTGTGGACCAGTCGATCCCTTCGGGATAGTGGTCGACCCAAGGATGGTTTGCCGACTTGAGATCGGTGGTGACGCGCAACATTCCCTCCCAGGAATATGTCTCCTCGGTCATAATCGATTCACCGAAATGGTTGATGCGTCAATTTGTTCTCGGAATCTTTTACCGCAAGGCATGCCGATTTCTGCGGATTTGCGGATATTGGTCACATGTTTTCCCGTTGTGCGGCGCAAAGCGCCGGCCGCGACAGGAACCGGCAGGCCGGACAGCAAGGGTTTCGATTTTGGCCGTCTTGCGACGCGGTTGCCGCGTTGACAGGACGGGACCAAGACCTTATGTTCCGCGCCGATCCATGGGGGCGCCTGGCGCCTCTTTTGTTTTGAGGTACCCGAAATGAAGATCCGCAACTCGCTGAAGGCGCTGATGGGACGCCACCGGGCCAACAAGCTGGTGCGCCGTCGGGGCCGGACCTACATCATCAACAAGGTCAACAAGCGCTACAAGGCCCGCCAGGGCTGAGCGCGGTCGTCCGCGATGCAAAAAAGCCCGCTCTCCGGAGCGGGCTTTTTGTTTGTCGTTCGCACGGGGGGAGAGGCGGGCCGGTCGTACCCGGCCGTTCCTCACTTGCCAAAGGCCGCCAGGATACGGATCCAGGAACGGATGCCGCGCGTGAAGCTGGTGACGTTGTATTTCTCGTTGGGGCTGTGGATCGAATCGTCGTCGAGGGAAAAGCCGATCAGAAGTGAATCCAGACCGAGAATGCGCTTGAAATCGCCGGCGACCGGGATCGAGCCGCCCGAACCGATCAGGGCGACATCGCGGCCCCATTCCTCCTTGAGGGCCTGACGCGCCCGCGACAGAAAGGCGCCGTCGACCGGCACAGCGATGGCCGGGGAGCCGCCATGCGGCGTGAAGGTGACGGAACAGTCGGCCGGCAGGCGGGATTCGACATGGGCGCGGAAGGCGGCGCGGATCCTGTCCGGATCCTGGCCGGCGACGAGCCGGAAGGAAATCTTGGCGCCGGCCTTGGCGGGGATGACCGTCTTGAATCCCTCCCCGATATAGCCGCCCCACATGCCGTTGATCTCGCAGGTCGGACGCGAGATCGTCTGCTCGAGGATCGAACGCTCCTTCTCGCCGGCCGGCACGGAAAGGCCGACCGCGTCGAGAAATTCGGCGTCGTCGAAATCGAGGCCCTTCCAGATTTCGGCGATCTCCTCGGGCAGCTCCTTTACCCCGTCATAGAAGCCTTGTATCGCCACGCCGCCTTCGGGGGTCCTGAGGCTTGCTATGATCTCGGCGAGCAACTGGTTGGGATTGCGGGCGGCATTGCCGTACATGCCGGAATGCAGATCGCGGCTGGCGGCGGTGATCTCGATGTCTTCGGCAACCAGCCCACGCAGCGACGTCGTGATCGCCGGTGTGTTGCGGTCCCACATGTCGGTGTCGCAGACAAGGGCGATATCGGCCGCCTTGAGCGTGTCCTGCATCTTTTCGAGGAAGGGCGGCAGGTTCTTGCCCCCCGATTCCTCCTCGCCTTCCAGAAGGATGGTCACCTTGACCGGCAGCTTGCCCGTTTCCGCCTTCAGCGCCCGGCAGGCCTCTATGAAGGTCATCAGCTGACCCTTGTCGTCCGAGGCGCCGCGCCCATGAATCTGCAATTCGCCGTTTTCGGCGGTGCGGATAAAGGGCTCGAAGGGTGGCTCGCGCCACAATTCGAGCGGATCGACCGGCTGTACGTCGTAATGGCCGTAGAACAGCACATGCGGTCCGTCGGCCTCATGGTCGGTGGCCAGCACGACCGGATGGCCGTCGGTATTGTGGACCTTGGCGGCAAAGCCGATTTCGCCGAGTTCGTGCCTCAGCCATTCGGCGGCGGTACGGCAGTCCGAGGTATAGGCGGGGTCGGTCGAGATCGAGGGGATGCGCAGGAGCGCAAACAGACGGTCAAGCGCCTGGTCCTCATTGGTATTGGCATAGGTCAGCCCTTTGGCGATTCCAGCGTCGACGTTTTCCATGGCGGAGTTCCTCGAAAAGGAGGTGAAGAAGAAGATGATAGGCCGTCAGTGGTCGGTCGGACCGTTGACATAGGCGATGCGCAGCATGTTGGTGGTGCCCGGCGAACCGAAGGGCACGCCGGCCGAGATGGCGATCGAATCGCCGGGCCGGGCGTAGCCGGTCTCGCGGGCGAGGTCACAGGCGCTGGAGACCATGTCCTCGATGCTCCTCAGATCCGCGGTCTGCACGCAATGCATGCCCCACACCAGCGACAGCCGCCTGACCGTTTCCCTGACCGGCGAACAGGCAAGGATCGGCTTGTTCGGACGTTCGCGCGAGGCGCGGATGCCGGTGGATCCCGAGTGCGTGAAGGTGACGATGGCGGCGAGGTTGAGCGTTTCGGCGACCTGGCGGGTCGCGGCGGAAATGGCATCGGCGGTCGTGGCTTCGGGCTCGGTCGCCTGGGCGCGGATGATGCCGGAATAGAGCGCGTCGCTTTCGACGGCGATGGCGACCTTGTCCATCATCTTGACCGCTTCGACCGGGTACTGGCCGGCGGCGCTCTCGGCCGAGAGCATGATGGCGTCGGCGCCCTCGAACACCGCGATCGACACGTCCGAAACCTCGGCGCGGGTCGGCATGGGCGAGGTGATCATCGACTCGAGCATCTGGGTGGCGACGACCACCGGCTTGCCCTTGCGGCGGGCGAGACGGATCATGCGCTTCTGCAGTCCGGGCACCTGCTCGACCGGCATTTCGACGCCGAGATCGCCGCGGGCGATCATCAGGGCATCACACAGGCGGATGATCTCCTCCAGCCGCTCGATGGCCTGTGGCTTTTCGATCTTGGCCATGACGCCGGCGCGGCCCTGCACGATCTTGCGGATGTCCATGACGTCCTCGGGCCGCTGCACGAAGCTCAGGGCGATCCAGTCGACGCTCTGCTTGAGGGCGGCGTCGAGATCGGACCGGTCCTTGGCGGTTAGGGCACCGGAGGGCAGAATGGTGTTGGGCAGGGAAATGCCCTTCTTGGACGACAGCCTGCCGCCATAGACGACGACGGTGTCGACATAGCCGGCATCGACCGCGGTTGCCCGCAATTGCACCTTGCCGTCGTCCAGCAACAGATGGTGCCCCGGCTCGACCGCCGTGATGATCTCCGGATGCGGCAGCTCGACCCGCGTCGAATCGCCGGGGGTCTGGTCGTCGTCGAGACGGAAGGTCTGCCCTTCGTGCAGCTCGATCGAATCCGCGGCGAAACTGCCGATCCTGAGCTTGGGACCCTGCAGGTCGACGAGAATGCCGATGGGCCGGTCGACCTTTTCCTCGACCCGCCTGATGCGGGCGACGGTGTCGGCCATCAGCTCCTGGCTGGCATGGCTCATATTGATGCGGAAGACGTCGGCCCCGGCGCGGAACAGCGCCTCGATGGTTTCTTCCTCGAAGGAGGAGGGGCCGAGTGTTGCCAGGATCTTGACGCGCCGGGAGCGTTTCATGTCGAACCACACTTTCCGATGGCGGCCCGAAAAAGACCGGGTTACTGGGTGTCCGTAAGCTGCAGCGTCCAGTCGCTGCGGTTCTGTGTATCGACTTCGAAAAAGCCTGTGCGTTCGTACCCGCGTGCCAGGCAGTCCTCAACACCAAATATCGTAAAAACGTCGTCCTGGGTACACATATAGAACTTGCCATCCCAAACGCCGCCGCCGATGTCGTCGGAAGCGAAGATGTAGTAGTAGCGCGAGGTCAGGTCGCCCTTGTAGACGGTGGCGCAGTTTCCCGGACCCGCCACCCACCAGCCTTCGGACTGCCAGCCGCGCGTCGCCGGATAGCCCAGAGCGATGGAAACGGGGTCATGGGTCTGGTTGCACACCCTCAGATCGGCATGGGCGGGTGCGGCGGATGCGATCTGGAACGCCGGCAGCAGCAGGACGAGGCAGAAGGCGAGGCGGGCGATGGATTCGAGGTGGTGGCTTTGCCGATTCGCCACAAGCCGAAGTGATCGCAAAGATTCCAACACCCCACTGATTTGCATGCCCGAAGAGGTATCCCCATTCGCCGTTGGTGGAAAGGCGGCAATTGCCCCTTGTGCCGCGGCCCTGTGTGCGGTTGATACAAGGCGATTTTTGGGCGTGACGGCAAGTTAGGACAGGAGAGGTCGGAACATGGTGGACGGCGGCGTGGCAAGGGATCAGCTCAGGGCATTCATCGAGCGCATCGAACGGCTCGAAGAGGAAAAGAAGGCCATCGCCGACGACATCAAGGACATCTATGCCGAGGCCAAGGGCAACGGCTTCGACACCAAGGTGCTGCGGCAGGTGGTCAGGATCCGCAAGCAGGACCAGCACGAACGGGCCGAACAGGAAGCCGTTCTCGATCTTTATCTGCACGCCCTCGGCATGGCGCCGGCGGTGGTCGAGGACGAAGAGTAGGTACGGAAGCAGGCACTCTGCTTGTCGACGCGCGACAGGCTTTGGCGACTGTCGTCCTTGTTCGGGGGCACTCTGATCTGGCGAGGACGGAGGCCATGACCTGATC
>CAZKTH010000181.1:0-7695 GCA_964555575.1 uncultured Devosiaceae bacterium
AGGTGGTTGTAGTCGGCCGGTGGCCGGACCGGTTCGAGCACCAGGTCGGAACGCATGGCGGTGCTGGTGTCGCCGTCGCCACCGATGGCCGTGACGCTGGCGGTGAGATAGTCGCGGCCGCGATCGGCATAGCTCAGGCAAAGCTCGGCGGGCAGTTCCTCGTCCATCGGCCATTTCTCGGACCTGAGGGCAGCATCGAGATCGACGAGATCGTCGGGATCGATGGTGAGGATCGGATCGGTCGCCTCGATCTTGCAGACGAGCCCTTCCGGCGCATCGCGCAGCAGCGTCCGCGTCGCGGTCAGGATCGGATCGAGCATATCCCTGAGACTGACGCCGCCACCGGCCGTCACGCCGGCAATGGCCGGCCCGCCCGCTTCGATGGCGGCAAAGGCGACGCCATAGTCTTCGGCCATTCTGGCGATCAGTTCGCTGTTGCCGGCGGCGCCGAGCCGACCGGTCAGCCAATGGCCGGTCGCATGGTTCGCCGCGTCGGCCCAGACCCCGATGAGGGACGGAAAGGCCGGATAGGGCCGCGCGTCCCAGGTCCACAGAGTGAGGCGCTCCGGATCGACCATGCGGCCGCCATAGACGGACGAAACGGGATTGGCCGTTTCCACGAAGCCGGCACTGTCCGGCTTCCAGTGCTTGAAATGCGCCCGGATCAGCTGGCGCTGCATCAGCGCATCGGGGGTGCCATTGGAGAAATACGGTCTTTTGTCCTCCCAGGACTTGGCGTCGGCAAAGGCGCTCGGCAGATTGGCGCCCTTGTCGATGGCGCCGCACCCCAGTTCGGTGAAAAAGACCGGCTTTGATTCCGGCACCCAGTCGGTCGCCGTTGCCGAGCGCACGCCGCCGACGCGGTCGTGGTGGGCATTGCCCCACCAGGAAACCAGATCCTTGACGCGGAAAACCCAGGGCTCGTCATAGGCCCCGTCGCTGATCGGCGTTCGCGTCTGGTTCAGCCGGTCCTGGTCCGAGGCGTAGTACCAGTCATGGCCCTCGCCGCCGGCGATATTGGCATCGAGATAATCGAGGGAATAGATCGAGCCGGCGCCCGCATCGAGATGACTCGTCCCGTCGCGCCAGTCGGCGATCGGCATGTAGTTGTCGATGCCGACGGCGTCGATTTCGGGCGCCGCCCAGAGCGGATCGAGGTGAAACAGCTTGTCGCCCGGCGCGTCCCCGGGCTGAAGCCCGTGATATTCCGACCAGTCGGCGGCATAGGTGAGACTGACATCGGGGCCGACGACGCTGCGCACATTCGTCGCCAGCGTCGCCAGGGCGTCGACGAAAGGAAAGCGCGTCGCGGCACTGCGGAGTGCCGTCAGACCCACGAGTTCCGAACCGATGATGAAAGCATCGACGCCGCCGGCCATGGCGCTCAGATGGGCGTAATGCAGCACCATGCGGCGATAGCTCCATTCCGCCGGGCCGGAATAGGTGACGGTGCCGGAACCCTCGACGAAGTCCCCTGCCCCGGCCGCACCGACGAAAGCCGCAACCTCGGTCGCCGCCGCCGCGGTCTGGTCGGGCGTGCCCGGCACACCCGGCGCCAGCGAGGAGGTGATGCGTCCGCGCCAGGGATAGGCCGGCTGGCCGGTTTCGCCGGAATAGGGATCTGTCAGCGTATTGTCCGCCGCGATGTCCATCATCATCAGCGGATAGAGCGTCACCCTTAATCCGCGCGCCTTGAGATCGGCGATGGCCGCGAGCACGGCGGCGTCGGAGGGCGTGCCGCCATAGGCCGGGCCGCCATCGACCTCGGAGACGATTCGCGCGGCCGAGCGGTCGATGCCGCTGACTTGCCAGCGCGCACCGTCGATGACGCGATCACTGCCCTCGACGCGCGGCGCGACGGTACACGCCGCGCATCTCAGATCGTCGCCGAACCAGCCAACGACAAGAGAAACGTGCCGGAGATTGGGGCACAGAGCCTGCAGCTGGTCGAGCGAAACGGTCCAGTCGCTGACGCCGGTCAGGGCATGGGCGTTCTCGGTCGCGGTCACGCCCGGCGAAACGACGCGCAGGCGCGGGACCGGGTCGTAGCCGAATTCGCTGGCGCCGGGGATCAGCGTCACCGCGGTGATCGCGTCTTCCAGATCGCCGGCTGGCCGGCAGATTTCCACGGTAATCGCCGGAATGCGGTTGCCGAATTCGGTCAGCGGCAGCGCCTCGAAAACCAGATAGCAGGTGCCGCGATAGGCCGGGGCGTTGCCGGCCCCCTGCCTGGCCGCGATCAGGCTGTCCGGTTGCTGGTCCCCGGATCCGGAATAGAAGCGGATATCGAGCCCGTCGGTGGCGAGCAGATCGCCATCAGCCCAGATGCGGCCGAGAACCGGCACCTCGCCTTCGCACAGGGCAACGGCGAAATTGGCGGTGATCACATCCTCGCCAGACGAGGACGAGGTCCCCTTGGCGCCCGCGGACGTGCCATTCCGGCGTTCCAGTTCGGTGGCCCAGATAATGTTGCCGCTCAGGCGATTCCAGCCCCAGGCGCGCGGCACCGCAGTGCCTTCGCTCGATCCGGTCAGCCTTATGTCGCTGCCGGTAGATGTCGTCTCGTCGCCGAACAGGGCGGCATCGACGACGCTGCCGGCCAGGGCGCCGAGCGCCCGGCCGATTGTCGCGCCGAACGGGCCGCCAATAGCGCCGCCGACCATCTGGCCGGCAAGGGAAAGGGCAAGGGTTGCCATCAGTCGTTCTCGGTGTCCGGAAAGGCGTAAATGCCGCTGAGGCGGTGCTGCCAGGCGAGCGACAGCGGCGTTTCGATCACCCCGAGCCTTTCCTGGGCGTGGATGAAGGAGCGGTTGGCCGTGGCGATGCCGCAATGGCGCGGCGGCAGGTTGCGGCAAAGACGAAACAGCAGCACGTCGCCCGCCAGGATCGGCCGTCTGACCGGCATCAGATGGGTTTCCGCCGTGCGCTGCAGCCGTCCGGGATCGGCGTCCCGGCGCGGATCGGCGGCATAGGCCGGCACCGGTTCCGGCTCGCTGCCGTAAAGACCGCGCCAGACGCCGCGCAAGAGGCCAAGGCAATCACACCCCACCGCAAGCACCGAAGCCTGATGGCGATAGGGCGTGCCGAGCCAGAGCCGTGCCTCGGTTTCAGCTCGTTTGGCGATGCTCATCTGACCAGCGGCGCGCCGTTGAGCGCGTCCCCCTGTTTGGGATAGCTCAGAACGAAGTCGTTGCCGGGGATATGCGGGAAACCGCGGAAATTGACGGAATTGCCGAACCTGTCGCGGCAGGTCGAGAACAGCCGGTCGCAGCCGGCGGTGACGGCGAACGTATCGCCGGAAGCCACCCATTCCGAGATCTCGTTGTCGAGATCGAACCAGTCGCCTTCCGAATCCCGGCCATGCGTAGCGACGCTGTCGCCGAGGTCGATCTTGTTGCCCGACGACCAGGTGAGCCGGCCGAAGGAAAACCAGCCGACGGCAAAACCGGAAATGCCGCTCACCCTGAGCCGGCGCGTGCCCTCGACCGAGAGCACAGCGCCGGCCGCCCTGTAGGCCGGATCGTTCGCATCGATGCCGCAGGCCGCCATCCCCAGGCGCGTGCTGCACAGAGCCTGATAATAGCGCCCCTGCCGGCGGTTGAGATCAGCCTGGGCCGACCTGAGTTCGGCCCGGAACACCTGGTCCTCGAGGGTGATCTCGCCGATGCGGTCGCGCCGCATCAGATGGCGCATTTCCGGATCGCGCCAGTTGACCCTGTAGGTCTGGACCACCGCCCTGTCGTAGCGGCCGAGGCGGATGTCGTTTTCGCTGATCGCCTCGCTCGTCAGCACGGCAACGAGATCGGTGGTGTCGGTGGCACCGCCGAGCTTGACGGTGCCATCGGAACTGTCGCCGCCGCTCGCCGGTTCGAAGCTGGTGCCATCAAAGCTCAGCACCGCGTCGTGATCGGTGAAACCGAGCACCGTGCCGTCGGTCCGCGTCAGCCGCCAGCAGGTGCAAAGCGTCGTTGCGCAGCCGGCGATATGTTCGGCAAAACCGGTATCGAGCGCTCTCATGACCGGACCTCGATCAAGGGAATGTCGGAAATCTCGGCGGCGTCGAAACCGGACAGGTCGACCTCGAGCCGGTCGGTGTCGAAACGGACCGGCACGTCGAACAGGTACCCGGCCGTCACCACCGCGCCTGCTGCCGGCGCACTGGCAAGCATCACGATCCCGGTCGTTTCGGAAACGGTGAACGCGCCGCTTTCAAGCGCCGTGCCGTTGACGGCAACGACGACCGTCGTCGCGTCCGGCTTGCTGATCACCCGGTCATAGGGATCGAAACCGGCGCCATAGCGCTTGACGAGCTGGAAGGCGGTCGTTTCGCCGTCGCCCGTGCCGATCTGCTGGTCGAGAGCGGTCGGCGCGCCGGTGCCGGCATTGGAGGAGCAATCGAGCCCGTCGCGCCAGAGGAAGGAATGGAAGCGGCCGCGTCTTTCCTCGAAGAAGGAAACGACCGCCAGAACGTCCTCGCGCGACTTGATGCCATAGCCGGCATTGTATCGCCGCCGCGCATGGGCCCAGCGCTGGTTGCGTTCCTCGTGGCCGGAGGAGAGCGTGGCGATATCGGTCAGCCGCTCCGGCCCGCCGCGCGAATTGAGGGCGATGTCGAGCGGAAAGCGGATGTGGTGGAAAGCCATCAGCTTGCCCTCGTGCCGCGTTTGACCGCCCTGAGCAGCATGGCGCTGAGCTCGGCCTCGGCGCCGATGAAGCTCTTGGCATCGCTGGCCGTGACGTTGAAGGAAATCGAGACCGGCGCCGCGGCATTGCTCGCCACGCCCAGCCGCCCGTCGCTGCCGCGGTTGAGCGGCAGGATGGCCTCGGGACCGGCCTCGCCGGCCAGGCCCAGCCCGCCGTTCGTCGGGAAATAGGTCGGCGCGGCGATGATCCCGCCCTTGGCGTTCGGCAAGATCGCCAGATCGGTGGCACTGAACAGGCTTTCGATCAGGCTGGTCGTCAGGGTCTCGACCGGCTGCAATGCCGCCTTGAGGGCGAGTTTGGTGAAGCTTTCGGCGATGTCGGCCAGCACCGATCTGAACGATTTGCCGTCGGTGATCGCCGAACGAAGGCTCGTGCTCAGCGTCTTGCCGACGCCGGCCGCCAGATCCTGGATGCGTTCGAGTTCGACGCCGACATCGCTGAGTTCACTGAGCAAATCCTCTGAAATGGAAATCGTGGTGTCAGCCACTTTGGTGCTCCTTGTCGGGATACCGCTTCTGCAATTCGGCAAAGCGGGCGGGATCGATCGGTCTTGCCACGCCGGATCGCCCGTAAAGCCCGGCCATCGCCGCCGCCAGTTCGCGCGGGCTCATCTTCCAGAACGCTTCCGGCGGCAGCCGCAAAACGCCGAGCCCGACGCGCATCGCCTCGGTCCACGGGAAGGGTGTCATGGGTCCAACTCGCCGAAAGTGACGCGCAAAAGCTCGGCCGCGATCCGTGCCACCCCGGTCAGCCCGCCTTCGAAGGCGAGCCGCGCCAGCTCCGCGTCGGAAATGGCGTTGCCACCGCCGCGCAGGCCCGCGCCGATCAGCGCGATCAGGTCGGCCGCCGACACCCTGCCCTTTTCGAAGCGCTCGGCCAGCCCGACGAGGTCGCCGGCCGCGAGCCGGTTTTCGAGTTCGGCCAGCGCCCCCAGCGTCAGGCACAACACATAACGCTCGCCGCCGATGACGGCGTCGATCTCGCCACGACGGGCATTGGCCATCGGGAGGTCTCCTTGGTTGGCGTTTGAAGTGAGGCACCATGCATGCCAAATACACGCCGTCATTCCGGACTTGATCCGGAATCCAGCCGCGCGCAGTCGTGCGCGCGAGAAGAGTCTTTCGCTCGGCCGACGCCTCGCACTGGATTCCCGCTTTCGCGGGAATGACGGGATAGTCGTGAAAGCGTTCGCCTACACCGCCGCGAAGCTCAGTTCCCCGGCGCTTTCCAGCGCGATGTCGAAGCTCACCTCGCCGGCATGATCGGCCGAGAATTCAAGGCTGGTGATCTGGAACGGCCCCTCCACCACGCCGAAATCGGGCAGCACCAGCTGCCAGTCCCTTATGGTCCCGGCAAAGAACAGCGCGCGGATCTCGGCGTCCGAGGTCCGGTCCTTGAAGATCCCCTTGCCGGACAGCGCCGCCTTTCTGATGCCGCCGCCGTCGAGCAGCTCGCGCCAGCGTCCGGCCGATTCCGCGTCGGTGACATCGATCGCGGCGGCGTTGAGCGATAGGCTGCGGGTACGTAAGCCCGCTACGGTGAGAAACGAGCCGGCCCCGGTCTGGTCCAGCTTCAACAGCATGTCCTTGCCGCTCTGGGCGCTCATGGTCGGGTTCCTTTCAGGGAGTATCGCGCGAAAAAGTGGGCACCGGTTTTTTGCAGAAGCGATGCGAGCACTGGAAAATCAGGCATTCGGTTCGGTGAAGATCCGCAGCACCACGGCGGCGCGGGCATAGCCGGTCTTGAGGTCAACGGCGGTGTCGGTGCGGTCGTGCTGGACATGGGTCACCAGCAGGTCCGCGTTCGACAGATCGGCGGCAAGCGCCACCGCGACCACCCTTTCGGCGATCTCCAGCGTCGCCCTGCGACTCGCCTCGGGATGCCAGCACTGGATGAGCAGCCTGTGGTCGTGGCCGGGCGCGTCGTCGCCGTCGCGGCTCAGGGCATCGTGGCGCGAAATCGCCACATAGGGCGGCTTTCGCCCTTGCGGCGGCGCATCGAAGACGAAATTGCCGCCAAGCGCCGTCACCAGTTCCGGGTCGGCGAACAGCGCCGCCAGCAGCCGCGTCTGCAGGGAAACGATCGGATGGGTCATGCCGTCACCCGGGTTTCGGTGCAGGCGCAGCTGAGATAGCCCGGCCTGCCATTCAGATCCTCGACGGACAGCACCTCGAGCTTCCGGCCGCGCCAGGCGATGCGGTCGCCCGAAGCGACATCGCTGCGATAGCGCACCACCACCGTGTGGGTCGCCTTGGCGCCACGGGCATCGGCGAAATCCGAACGGCTCGCCGGCCGTGCGTGGACACGGGCCCAGACGGTGGCGAGCGGCACGTAGACGGTCGCGTGTCCGCCTTCCGGTTCGGCCGTCTGTTCCTTGTGCAGGAGCTGCACGCGGTCGCGGAGCGCGGCAATCGCCGGCCTGTCCGTGCTCATAGCCGCACCGGTCTGTAGGGCGCGATCAGGCGGTCGAAGCCGGGCGGCACCACCGCGCCGGCGCCGGCAACGATCACCGCGTCGCGATGCTCGAACCAGTAGCCGACAAGGGTCAGCACGGCATGCCTGAGATCTTGCGGCACGTCTTCGGCCGCATCGCCGAAGCCAGCGACATAGTCGATCTCGAGCGCATCGCGCTCGCGGATTGCCGGCATGCCGGTGATCTGTATCGGAACGAAGAGGAAGCCCGGTGCCACATCCGTCTCCGGCTGAAATTCATCGAGCGCCAGCACCGTCGCGTCGCCGTCGTCGTCATAGGCGCGGATCTCGATCAGCGACTGCAAAGGCGCGACCGGCAGCCGGATCCGGCGATCCGCCGGCCAGGCATCAAGCACCAGGCGCCAGGACTGGGTGATCATCGCCCTTCCGGCGACGCTTTCGGCATGCAGCCGCGCTGCCGTGATCAGCGTCGAAATGAAGGGATCCTCGTCCGAGCCGTCGACACGCAGAAAGGCCTTGGCCTCGGCAAGCGTCACCGGCTCCGTTGCGGGACCCGCA
>CAZKTH010000182.1:0-7666 GCA_964555575.1 uncultured Devosiaceae bacterium
TTCGCGGTGACCTCTCCCCCAAAGGGAGAGGTAGGAGGAGGCGATGAACCGGCCAACCACTACCTCTCCCTGGGGGGAGAGGTCGGCCTGCAGGGCCGGGTGAGGGGGCCTTTGTTTGTGTCGCCACACGCTCATGACTATGCCATCGCCTGCCGGTAATCCGCCGCATAGCGACCGGTCGCATTGTGTTCGAGCTGGCGTTCGATGTCGTTGAGAAGCGAGGAGGCGCCGAAGCGGAACAGGTGCGGATCGAGCCAGTTGACCCCGAGCTCCTCCTTGATCAGCGCCAGATAGGTCAGCGCGTCCTTGGCGGTCGAAATGCCGCCGGCCGGCTTGTAGCCGATCTCGATACCGGTCATTTCGTAAAACTGCCGGATCATGCGAATCATCGCCAGCGTCGTCGGCAGGTTGGCGTTGACCTTTTCCTTGCCGGTCGAGGTCTTGATGAAATCGGCCCCCGCCATCATCGCGACCATCGAGGCCTTGGCGACATTGGTCAGCGTCGCCAGTTCGCCGGTGCCGAGAATGGTCTTCAGATGCGCCTCGCCGACCGCCTCGCGATAGGCGCGGATCTGGTTGTAAAGGCCCTGCCAGTCGCCGGTCAGCACCAGGCCGCGTTCGATGACGATGTCGATCTCCTTTGCGCCGTCCCTGACCGACGCCTCGATCTCCGTCAGCCGGCTTTCGAACGGCGCCAGACCGTGCGGAAAGGCGGCCGAGACGGCGGCGACCGGGATGTTTGTGCCTTCAAGGGCGTTGACGGCGGTCGAAACGAACTGGTGGTAGACGCAGACTGCCCCCGTCGTCAGACCGATATCGCCGACCCCAAGCGTGTCGAGAATGTCCTGGCGCACCGGATGGCGCGCCTTGGCGCACAACCGCTCGACCCGGCCCGGCGTGTCATCGGAATTGAGCGTCGTCAGATCGATCAGCGATATGGCCTTCAACAGCCAGGCCGCCTGCCACTGCTTTTTCACCGAGCGGCGGGCGCCGATGGTGCCGGCCCGGCGCTCGAGGGCCGAACGGTTCATGCGGATTCTGTCGATCACGTCCAGATCGAGGGGAAAACCGGGATTGCGGGCGTGATTCGCCGCGCCAGAGGGATTGTCGACGATGCGCAAGCTCATAAGACCTCCAACAGGGCCGGAATCAGGCGTTTCAGCTTTTCCGCTCCTTCGACCGCCATCTGCTTGGTGTGGGTGTGCGAAATCTTCTCGTCGGAAAGGCCGGCGCCCATATTGGTGACAGAGGAACAGGCCCAGACCTTCATGCCCAGCATGCGGGCGATGACAACCTCGGGCACGGTCGACATGCCGACCGCGTCGGCGCCAAGTCCGATGGCCATCCGGATTTCGGCAACCGTCTCGAAGGACGGACCGGAATACCACATGTAGACGCCTTCCTTCAAAGCGATGCCGAGCCCGTCGGCGACCGTTTTCGCCTTCTGCCTGAGATTCGAATCATAGGCGTCGACCATGTTGACAAAACGGCGGTCGCCCGGCTCGCCGATCAGCGGATTCATGCCGGCATAGTTGATGTGATCGGAAATCATCATCAACTCGCCGGGGCCGACATCGGTCCTCAGCGAACCGGCGGCATTGGTCACAAGCAGCGTTTTCGCCCCGAGTTCGCCGAGGGTTTCGAGCGCCGGGCGCATGGCGGCGGCATTGCCGTGTTCGTAGTAGTGCTCGCGGCCGGTGAGGATGGCGATCCGTTTGCCCGAAAGCGTGCCGATCAGCAGGTCGCGGCCATGGCCGGAAACCCCCGCCTCCCTGTCGGCGCCTCCGGGAAAGCCTTCCAAATCCCAATAGGGAATGGCGACGCGGTCAGCCAGCAGATCGCCAAGACCGGACAGGCCCGACCCCAGCACCAGAGCGGCGGAAACGGCAACGTCCGAGCCGGCCCGGCCGCGAATGGTATTGAGTGCCTCGAAGCTCATTTTGCCGCCCCCAGATATTCGGGCCCGAAGGAATGCGGCAACAAGTCGCCGAGCGTCGTCCTGAGGGGTTCGCCGTCGACGCCGTGGCAGATGACCGGCGTGTCGGGATCGGCGAATTCGCGGATGCGCTGACGGCAGCCGCCGCAAGGCGTCACCGGTTCGGATCCGTTGCCGGTGATGTAGATGCGGGTGATGCGCTTGGCGCCGGCCCCGATCATGGCGGCAATGGCCGAGGCTTCGGCGCAATTGCCCAAGGGGTATGCGGCATTTTCGACATTGCAGCCGGCATAGATGTGGCCGTCATCGGCCACGAGTGCTGCCCCGACCGGGAAATGCGAATAGGGCGCGTGCGCGTGTTTTCTGACCCGCTCGGCGGCGGCAAAAAGCCGGGAATCGATATCGTTGTTCATGGACCTAGGCTGGCCTCCCAAGCGCAGGGCGGGTACGCAATCTCAAACGTTCCGCTCCGCAGTAGGCGAAGGGACGAAAGTCGTCAACAACGCCGCCGGCGGCTACCGTTTTTTCTTGCCGTGCGATTTGCTAGCGTGTTTTGTTACCGGAATGCCGCGAGGAAACAGGGACGCGTTTGCTTCGCATCTGCACCTCCGGACCTTAGGGAGAGAACACCATGAATTTTAAACGTGTAGCCCAGCCGGCCCTGCTTGCAGGCTTGATGGTTCTGGGCTCGGCCGTTTCGGCCTTCGCCTTCACCGCCTGCCAGGTGACCGACACGGGCGGCATCGACGACAACGGATTCAACCAGACCGCCTGGAAGGGCGTGACGGATGCCGAGAAGGCCTATGGCATCAGCGGACGGTTCCTGGAATCCCAGGCTGAAACCGACTACGCCGCCAACATCAATTCGCTGCTCGGCGGCAATTGCGACATCATCATCACGGTCGGATTCCTGATGGGCGACGCCACCAAGACCGCCGCCGAGGCCAATCCGGACCAGAAGTTCTCGATCGTCGACTATTCCTATGACCCGACCATCCCGAACGTTCTGGGCCAGATCTTCTCGACCGACCAGGCGGCGTTCCTGGCCGGCTATCTGGCCGCCGGCATGACCAAGACGGGCACCGTCGGCACCTTCGGCGGCATCAACATCCCGCCGGTCACGATCTTCATGGACGGCTTCGCCTGGGGCGTCGACTACTACAACAAGGCAAAAGGCACCGACGTGAAGGTGCTCGGCTGGGATCCCAAGACCAAGGAAGGGCTGTTCACCAACAATTTCGAATCGCTCGACGACGGCCGGACCTTCGCCCAGAACCTTTATGACGAAGGCGCCGACATCGTTCTGCCGGTCGCCGGACCGGTCGGCCTCGGCTCGGCCGCGCTCGCCGACGAACTGGGCGTGGACAAGCTCAAGATCATCGGCGTGGATGCCGACCAGTACCTGACCAACCCGGAAAAGAACAAGGTCTATCTGACCTCGATCCTCAAGAAGATGGACGCCACGGTCGAGCAGGTGATCAAGGAAGCCATGGACGGCACCTTCAAGGGTGGCGTGGCGGTCGGTACGCTGGCCAATGGCGGCGTCGGCCTTGCACCGTATCACGACATGGCCTCGCTGGTTCCCGCCGAGCTCAAGAACGAGATCGACGTGATCCAGCAGAAGATCGTCGACGGCGAAATCGAGGTCGGCGGCGGCAGCTAGTCGATCCTGTTGAATCTGTCGCGGCGCCATCTGTTCATGGATGGCGCCGCGGTTTTACCCGCGAGGCCGGAGGGAAACTCCGTTGGATATCGAACTGCGCGGCATCACCAAGCGCTTCGGCGAGGTGGTTGCCAATTCAGGTGTGAATCTCACGATCAAGGCCGGCGAAGTGCTCGGCCTTCTGGGGGAAAACGGAGCCGGCAAGTCGACCATGATGAACGTGCTCTCGGGGCTCTACAAGCCGGACGAGGGCGAAATCCTGATCGACGGCAAGCCGGTTCATTTCGAGGGACCGGGTGACGCCATCCGCGCCGGCATCGGCATGGTGCACCAGCACTTCATGCTGGTTCCCGTGTTCACCGTCGCCGAAAACGTCGTGCTCGGCGTCGAGCCGACCGGACCGCTCGACAGCCTCGATCTCAAAAAGGCCAGGGCACAGGTGCTCGAGATCAACAAAACCTATGGCCTTGAAGTCGACCCGGACGCTCTGATCGAGAACCTGCCGGTGGGCATCCAGCAGCGCGTCGAGATCATCAAGGTGCTGTTCCGTTCGGCCGACGTCTTGATCTTCGACGAGCCGACGGCGGTGCTGACGCCGCAGGAAGTGACCGATTTCTTCAAGATCGTGCGCGCCTTGAGGGATGCGGGCAAGGCGCTGGTCTTCATCACCCACAAGCTGCACGAGATCATCGAGATCTCCGACCGAATCAACGTGCTGCGCGCCGGCCAGATCGTCGGCGAAAGCCTTCCGGGCGAAAAGACCGACCTGGAACTGGCCGAAGACATGGTCGGGCGTCCGGTCAGCTTCGAGGTGAACAAAAAGCCGTATGCCCCCGGAGAGGTGCTGCTCGACCTCAAGGGCGTGACCATCCTCAGGGAGGACGATTCCATCGCGGTCGACGATGTCAGCTTTTCCGTCCGCCGCGGCGAGGTCGTCGGCATTGCCGGCGTGCAGGGCAACGGCCAGTCGGCGCTGGTGGAAGCGCTGGCCGGGGTCCATCGCGTCGCCGGCGGCACCATCAGTTTCGACGGCAGGGACATCACGCACGCCTCGGCGCGGGCACGCCACGCCATGGGCATCGCCCACATCCCCGAGGACCGGCTCAAGAACGGCGTCGTCGCCAATTTCTCCATCGCCGAAAACATGGTGCTCAACACCTATTACGACGCACGCTATTCCAGGGGCGTGTCGATGGACTGGAAGTCGGTCAACGAACACGCGGCCGAATACGCCGCCGCGTTCGACGTCCGGACACCCTCCATTTTCGAGACAATAAACCATCTCAGCGGCGGCAATCAGCAGAAGATGGTCGTGGCGCGCGAAATGTCGCGCGACACCAGGCTGATGATCGCCGCCCACCCGACCCGCGGGCTCGACGTGGGCTCGATCGAATACATCCATTCGCGCCTCATGGAGGCGCGCGACCAGGGCGACGGGGTGCTGATCGTTTCGTCCGAACTCGACGAGGTCATCGCCCTCAGCGACCGGATTCTGGTCATGTTCAAGGGCCGCATTGTCGCCGAATTCGGGGCGGAAGGACGATCCGCCGACAAGAACGACATCGGACTGGCAATGGCAGGAGCCGCGCTATGAGCGAGCAAAATCAATCACAGCCGGGCACGGTTGCGCAGCAATTGCTCGCAAAGGCCGCTCCGAGTCGGACCGTGTACGAAGATCTCGTCATCGTGCCGATCTTCGCCATCGTCGCCGCGCTCGTGCTCGGCGCGCTCGTCATGCTGGCGACCAATGTCAGCCTCGAAACGGTCGGCAAGTCCTATGTGGCGCTGCTCTACGGCTCGGTCGGCTCGCTGAACGCCATTTCGGAAACCCTGACGGCAGCCATTCCGCTGGTCATCGCCGGCCTCGGCGTCGCCCTCGGCTTCCGCGCCGGTTTCTTCAACATCGGCGCCGAGGGACAGGTGCTGATGGGCGGCATGGCGGCGGTCATCGTCGGCTTTTCCTTTGCCGGCATGCCGATCTACATCCACCTGCCGCTGGCCCTTCTGGCCGGCATCATCGTCGGCGGCATCTATGCCGGCATCGCCGGCTGGCTCCGGGCGGCGACGGGGGCGCATGAGGTCATCACGACCATCATGCTCAACCTGATTTCCTACCGTCTCATCGACTATTTGCTGAAGGTGCCGTTCATCCAGAAGGCGGGCCGTTCCGACCCGATCTCCAACGCCGTTCTCGAAAGCGCGCAGCTGCCGCGCCTGTTCGACTGGATCGATCCGAACCTCAGGGTCCATGCCGGCCTCATCCTGATGCTTCTGGTCGTATGGTTCGCCTACTGGCTGCTGTTCAAGACCACCATCGGGTTCGAGTTCCGCGCCTCCGGAGAGAACGCCGACGCCGCCCGCTTCGCCGGCATGCGCTCGGGGCTGATCGTCGTCCTCGTCATGGCCCTTGCCGGCGCCTTTGCCGGGCTTGCCGGCGCCAATCAGGTCCTCGGGGTGCTTGGCCGCGCCTCGCCGGGCTTTTCGGCCGGGATCGGCTTCAACGCCATTTCCGTTGCGCTTTTGGGACGCTCGCACCCGATCGGCGTCCTCGTCGCCGGACTGTTGTTCGGCGCCCTCGAGGCGGGCGGGCGACAGATGCAGGTCGATGCCGGCGTCAGCCTCGACCTGATCGGCATCGTCCAGTCGCTGATCATCGTCTTCATCGCCGCGCCGCTTCTGGTGCGTGCCATCTTTCCGTGGGGTTTCCGCGGAACCACCGCGTCGCGCAAGGAGTAATCGGCTATGGCAACCGACGCTGTGATGACGGCCGCGGAAACCCGCAAGCTCGACACCGCCGCGCTCCGGCAATCCAGGATCGCCGGCGTCATCCTGATCATCCTGGCACTGATCACCGCGCTGATCTTCTCGCAGGTCAGCGGCGACAATGCCGTGTTCCGGCTGTCGCGCCCGACCGATCCCTGGGTCCTGCCGAACCTCGTGGTGCCGGCTGGTCCGTTCAACTGGATCGCGGCGGCCGTTCTGGCCTATCTCGGCGTCCGGCAATGGCTTTCCAGGACCGGCAAGGGCACCGCCTGGGCCCTCGGCATCGGCTTCGCGCTGCTGATCGCGGCGTTTCTGGTCTGGGCGACGGCGGGCAAGGCCTTTTCTCTCACCGGCATGTTGCAGGCGACGGTGGTACGCGCCGTGCCGATCGCCATGGGTGGCCTGGCCGGTGTGCTCGGCGAGCGTGTGGCCGTGGTCAATATCGGCATCGAGGGCATGCTTCTGGCCGGCGCCTTTACCGGCGCGCTGGTCGGCTCGCTGGCCGGCGGCTGGATCGGGCTGGTGGCGGCGATCCTGGTCGGCGGGCTGTTCGGCTTCATCCTGGCGGCGCTGGTCGTCACCTACCGGGTCGACCAGATCATAGCGGGCGTGGTCATAAACCTGTTCGTTCTGGGGCTGACATCCTATGTCAGCTCGCAGGTCTTCTCGCACTACCGCTTCCTCAACAACGCGCCGGTGTTCCGGGCCATCCACATTCCGTTCCTGGGTGACATCCCGGTCATCGGGCCGGTGTTCTTCCAGCAGAACATCTTTGTTTACGGCGCCCTGATCCTGGTGGTGGCGGCGACCTATTACCTGTTCTACACCAAGCACGGGCTGCAGGCCCGGGCGGTGGGCGAGCATCCGCAGGCGGCCGACACGCTCGGCATCAACGTCTACCGGATACGCTACATCCACGTGATCATGGGCGGCATGGTCGCCGGCTTCGGCGGCGCCTTCCTGACCCTGGGGCTGGTCGGCCGGTTCGACGACAACATGACCGGCGGACGCGGCTTCATCGGCCTCGCCGCCATGATCTTCGGGCGCTGGCACCCGGTCGGGGCGCTGATGGCGGCGCTGATCTTCGGCTTCGCCGATTCGCTGCAGCAGAAGATGGCCCTGCTGCAGACGCCGATTCCGTCGGAGTTCCTGGCCATGGCGCCCTATATCGCCACCATCGTCGTGGTGGCGGGCATCGTCGGACGCGCCCGCATGCCGGCCGCCGACGGCAAGCCCTACATCAAGGAATAGGCGACTTCACCTCTCCCTTCGGGGGAGAGGTCGGGCCGGAGCTAAGCGCAGGT
>CAZKTH010000183.1:0-7587 GCA_964555575.1 uncultured Devosiaceae bacterium
AGGGGCTATTCAGGCAGGTTCAGAATCCAGGAAACAGAAGCCGACGTTTGGCCAAGTCGGATCGGGGTCTCAGACCATTCCCAGGCAAGCCCGAGCACAGTACTCGAAGCTAAATAGTCTTCACGACTTGACGGAAATTTCGCTCGCAATGCCGGCGGCCTCGATGATTTCGTAGGCCTTTTGGTGTCATCGCAGCCGGCCGGTCGTTTGACCGATGTCAATGCCGGAATTGATTTTCCCGCTCACAACTGGTTCCAAATGGAGGGTGCACCGTGGACCACGTGCGTGTTGGGTCCGGGGGTGAGCGTCCGCGCATCGTCCTGGAAGTTGCGCGGCGTACGAGTGCTTTGTTGTTGTTGATCGCGGCCGCCGTCGGCGGTTTTGGTTACGGATTGAGGCTCTGGGCCGCGATTGCCGTTGCGCTTGCCATCTTTGCCTATGTCCTGCCGCACCGACCCATCCCACCCGAGGGGGCGCTCCATCACGAGCGATGGCCGTCGGTCTACATGCCGGATGTGCTCGGCTTCCTTCTGGCGACGACCTTCCTGTCGCTTCCCTTCATCATCTCCGCCGGGGAACCATGGTTGGGCGGGCCCTGGTTCCTGATGCTTTTCATCTGGCCGCCGGGCCTGATCGCCCTTGCCATCTTCTGGATGGCGATCCGCTACCAGAGTTTCTGGGTCAAGCTGGCGCCGAATGGCCTGACGGTCTCGACCGTTCGCGGCATCGAAACATTGACTTTTACAGACATTGCCGGTGCGCGTGCCGAAACCAAACGCCCACCCCGCTGGCTTGGGCCGCTTCTGGTGCTGTTCGGTGGCTGGCGCGGTGCCGGCATCGCCCTGCTGCACGCCGACACGGAACGTCATGCGGTCTTGATCGATCGATCCGACGGCACAGTGCTGCGCCTGCCGGCGGACGCCTTCCCGGGCATGAAGAAGGTGATCAAGGCGCTGCAGAGCGGCGGCGTTCCGCTCACCGCTGAGTTGCGGGTGGCTGTCGGCGGAAGCGTTCGAGGACAAGGTCGTGGGAAGAAAACAGGCGGAGGCGGAGATGCGCGCAAAAAGGCACTTTCATAAAGCCCCCCTGCCCATATGTGCCGCGCTTGTCCAGGCGATGCTTCTGGCGTTCGTCCTTGCGCTGACCTCGGGTCTTGCGGCGCCTGCCTTTGCGCAGGACTGGAAGCAGGTTCGCATCCGCGATCTCAGCTTCGAAGTGCCCGCCGACTGGCAATTTGTCTACGACGTCAAGGAGACGCTCGGTGTCTATCTGCCTGACGCGCGCCACACCAACGATAAGCCCTTCGGCATATCCGTATGGCCCAACCATCTGGGTGATCAGCTCGCGCCAAGCGCAATTGAGAAGAAAAAGCAGGAAATGCTTGCCGGCGTATCGGTTACCGAACTGGTCATGCGGCCGGACCGGGGCACGCGCGGGCGGGTTTTCGACTTCGAGGTAGCAGACAGTGACGGCAAGCCGCTGGCAGTGATCCTCACCGGGCCGGAAGCGGGCTGGGACAGCTGGAACGCCACCTTCAACCATATCCTTTCTTCAATGCGGATCGTACCCGACCCGACGCCGCTTGCGGTGCCCGATCTCAATGGGACATGGTATTTCAACGGCAAGGCCTCACCTGAAGCGCGGGCAATCGATGCCCAGGCCGGCGCCTATTTCATCGTCAATCCTGATGTTGGATCGGGCGGAGACGCCCGTATCGAAGTCGTGCGCCTCGGGCCACTTCAACTTCGCATCGCGTCCGGTGCCACTGAAACCGATGGCACTATCGATGCCACCGGGTCGCGTATCGAGTGGAATGACGGAACGTTCTGGACGCGGACGCCGCTGGCCGATGCGGCACCTCCGACCCCATCTCCGCAACCGGTCGCCGAGACCGAAGCGCCGCAGCAGCCGGCCCCGGAAACCCTGGTCGCCGCCATCGACAACAAGGGCGCCGTTCAGAACGGGCCGACCAAACCGCTGGTGATCGACACCCCCGATCCCATACGCATCCTGTCCATCCGCACCTATCACTGGAACAATGGTCGCGGTAAAGCGCCCGGCACGATTTCGTTGCGCGGATCGGACGGACGCATCTACGGCCCCTGGCAGGCCGTCGGCCAGCCCGGCCAGGGCAATCTGGACAATGCCTATTGGTATGTCGAGCCGAATGCCCTTCTCGAACCGGGCAGCTATGAACTGCTCGATTCCGATCCCGCGACCTGGGCCACCAATGCCGAGGCGAACAGTCGCGGCTTCGTCGTCATCAAATACCAGAAGCTGCAAGCCGTCGCGGTCGAGGCCACGCCGCACCCGACGCCGACGGTGCCGGCAATACCGGCGGCGGAAACGAGTTATCAGCCCTTCGTCGCCGGACCGCTCAGCACTCGAGTGCCCGATAGCTGGGTGCTTTCCGCAACCGAGGGCGACCCGATCTCGTCCTATTACGCCGTTGACCCCCGGGGCGAGGGCGTGGCGGGGATCGCCCTGGTGAGGCTGCAGGAATCGTCGGCGGCGCAAGGCTTCGCCGCCTATGTCGCGCAAGCCAACGCCACCCTGCTTCAGGGTGGACAGGAAATAGCGCGAACCGAACCGCAGGCGCCGTTTACCCTCTCGGCCCATTACGATGGTGTCATGGCCTGGGGCAGTGGCAATTCTCGGCCAACACGGTTCGACGCGGTCGGCGTTCCGATCGACACCGGCGTGGCGATCCTGTTCGTCGCCTATCCCTCCGACGTGCGTCCGCGAGCGGCCGAGCAGGTCAGCCGGATTCTCGCCGAAGCCGAGGTCGAGGGGTCGGCACCGCCACAGGCCGTTCTTGACGCCTTGTCCGCCCTGGCGTCCGGCACCCAAACCACGGCCGAGCAAACGCCAATCGAAAAGTCCGCCGCTCCCTTGGACTGGCGGTCGCCGGAAAACGAAGTCCTTTTCGACGGAACCGACAGCGATCGCTTCGTCCACATCGCCGACAACCTCGAATTCGACCGCTTTGCCCGTTTTGAAAACGGCGCGCTGGTCGTTGACGTGCCTGAGAACGGCGGCAGCGGCCGGGTCGGGCTGCAGGGCCCCGCTCCCCTCGTCTGGCTCGACGGTTTTGTCGGCGACGCCGAGGTCACCGTCACCTTCACAATCGATCCGGCGCAAAGCACCGGCTTCGTGCTGGCGCTCGGCGAGCCGAAATGGGGCGGTTTCTCCAGTAACAATTTGCACAACAATGCCTTTGAATGGCATCGCACGCCTGACGGACAGGGCCGGGCGGAATTCCGTCTCGATCTCGACGCGCAATGGTCGATGACCGGCGATCAATCCGCGCCATCGACGGTTTCCTTCATCCTGAGGCCGGGCGAAATCACGCTGGCGGCCGAGGGCTATGAACCGGTTACCAAACACTGCCCGTTCGCCGTCGACGGCGCCGGGCTGCGTCTCTGGTTCTACGCGCAATCGGCCGAAGCCAATGCACCGGTCGGTTTCGCCCTCGATCAGATTGCCGTCACGCGCAGCAATGCGTCGGCGACGACGGTTTCCGGCCCGGCGCCCGGCGTCGAACCGCTGCCTATGGAAACGGTCTTCGACGGCGCCATGAATGGAACCTGGCAGCAGCTGCAGCTCGCCGGCGGCGACTTCGCCGGCTTTGCCCGCTTCGCCGATGGCGCACTCGTCGTCGATGCGCCGGAAAATCACAGTTGGGCCAAGGTCGGTCTTTTGTCGGCCGATCCCCTCGTCACTCTCGATCACCGGGTCGAGACCCAACCGATGCGTCTCGCCGTCACCCTTGATCCGAACAAGCCGGAAGACCTCGTCGTGGCGCTGGCGGGCAACAAGATGGAAGAGATGTGGTTCGATCACGTGGTCTGGTTCTCGCTCGTGTACCTGCCCGAAGAGGACCGATGGGTCATGGGCGTACATCACGATGAATGGAACGACTGGTACCGCGACATCGATCCGGCCTGGATGACGGCGCATTGGGACGGCCGTCTCTGGCTCGATGTCGGTCCGGGCTGGGCCGAAATGCGCATTCCGGATGGCCCGGCGGTTCGCGGCACCGTCCCGACACTGGTGAACGCGGCTTATTACGCCACCGTGTTCGGCCAGGCGCCGGTGGAAAACGACGCCGCGCACCTGACCCTCAAGCGCATCGAGCGCGGCATCGCCACTCCCGACGGCATGACGGCGCTCGACCGATGGCTCTATGTCGACGACGACGCCTTCGACGCCGATCGATTCATGAACGACCTCGCTGCGCAGTTGCCGACCGTCGTCGAGAACTACCAGAAGCAGTGGATCATCGATCAGATGGGGATTTTGCCATGACCCGCAGGACAAGGCTGTTCGCCGTTGCGTTGCTGATCTCCTCCGGCCTGACGAGCACCGTCTGGCCCCATGCCGCCATGGCGCAATCGATGTTCGCTGCTCCCGCGGCACAGGCCAATCAGGAAGAACTCACGCGCGCCGAGCTCGACACGCTGAAATCCGCGCAGGACATGGTCGATGCCACCGACGAGATGCTGGAATCGCTCAATCCGATTGCCTCCAATGCCGGGGTCGGAGAACTCATCTCGCGGCTGGAGGCGCATCGCAACGAACTGGCCAATCTGGCCAACGGTCTCGATCCTCAGGGCAACAAGCTTTCCACGGCGGCGATCAAGAGAATCCTCAGGGACAAGGGTGCAATCGCCGGGGGCGATCTAGCCAAACAGGCCTCTACATGGCGCAAGGCCACATATGACCGCCTCAAGGACTTGTCGCGGCTTCGCCATCTGCCCACGCTGATGAATGTGGTCGATCCCGGTTCCAAGGTGCTCGGCGCCTGGGCAGGCGGCGATGTTGCCGGAGCGCTGTTGCAGCTCACTTCGGGGGTGTGCAAGGCCGCCGTGGTCGGCATTGCCGTCGGCGCCGTCGCCGGCACCGGTGCCGTGACCATTCCGGTCGGTATTGCAGCCGCCGGTGCGGCATTCGGCAGCGAATACCTCTACGTCAAATATGTCGAACCGCTCTTCGGCGACATGAACGATACCATCGTCTACCTGAAGACCATGGACCGCATGATCAACGAGAAGGTGCTGAATTCCTACAGCGACATCAAGAACGCCAGTGGGGTCAGCGTCACCGACAAGCTGCGCCAGTACATGGAAGGCAAGATCAGCGATACCGAACTCAAGAATTTCATCGCCCCGCTCAGGCCGACCATGGACCAGCGCAACGCCCAGCTTCAGGCCAAGCAGTCCGAGGACAAGAAAAAGGTCGTCGCCGCCCTCCGTTCGATTGCCTCGGACAATCCCGATCTGATGGCGCTGACCGACAGTTACGAAAAGGGAACGCTCGATCATCGCGGCGAGGCGCAACTGCTGCAGGCCTTGCAGGAGGAATATGGTGAGGGTTGCCGCCAACAGGTCTCGACGAATTACGTGCGCAGCTGGTTGGCAAAGCTCGATGCCAAGAAACTGCAATCGGTAACCGCCAAGGAAAATCCCGAGGCCATGACCGGCATCTATGGCTGCTTGTGCCAGCAATACGGCTCGGTCGGCACCTCGGTTTTCTACCACCCCGACACTTATGGTCCCTACAACGAGCGCTACATGTGCCAGCATCCCGGCGACCCGTGCGTCGTCGACGGCGTCGGCGGCTGCGGACGCGTTCCCTTCCCAACCGATGAGGATGCCTGGAATTACTGCCTGGGCGAGAACCTGCTTTATCCAACGCTCGACGAAAACGGCAATGCCACTCCCGGAACGGGCATAAGGCTCGACGAGTACCTGGCGGGAAAGCTCACCGTCAAAAAGATCGTCTCGGCGCAGTAGGCGGATAGTGTCGTGATCGGCTTCCTCATCGCCACCGGACTGGGTTATTTCGGTAAATGGCGCTGGCTCGGCTTCGCCTATCTGTTCGACCTGCTCGTCACCGGCACGTCGGGCCTGATTGGCGGTGGCGATTTCGATCTGCTCTTCCTGCTGATCGCGCCGTTGCTGGAGGTGCCGGCGGGCTATGGGTTCGGCATGGTGTTGGGCAGGTGGCGGCAAGGTGCCTGGCCGCGCGACAGGGTGATTGCGGAGCTCGCACCGCTGAGGCAGGAGGCAGATGCTGACGGCAAGCCTGTCCTCACCTGGGAAATCGAGGCGGCCATGCTGACCCCGCAGGTGGCGCTGGTCTTCGGTCTGGCCGTCGTCTTGCTGTTCCTGTTCGTCTCGGTGCTTTTCGGCTTCCTCACAAGGGACCTTGCCAGCGGGGTGACAATGGCGGCCGTCGGCAGTGGTGGCCTCGTCGTCCTGTTCCTGGTGGTCGTCTTCGGCCTGTTCTTCAACCGGCTGCGCCGACGCTATGTCCTGACCGAAACGGGCTATGCGTCATCCATCACCGACCCGCGCATGTTGACCGGGATCGCGGCGGCCGGCGCGGCCGGTGTCGGTTCCGGGGACACGGTGACGACAGGTGTTGCTTCCGGCGGTGCCGCCGGGCTGCGCGAGCAGCGGAACTGGTCGACGATTGTGGCGGCCGTCGGCGAACCCGCACGGCATCGCATCCGGATTCAGCTTGGCGGATTCGGTTGGCTTGGCAGGGACACCATCGTTTGTCAGCCTGAGGACTATCCCGCCATTGTGGCGTGGATCGCGGAACTTGTCCCGGGCACGGCCATTCCCGACGGATCGTCACTATGATCGGAGAAAAAAAGCGCTGTAGAATCCGGTGTTGACCAGATAGCTAATGGCCCTCGATGCGCACCATCCCGGCGCCGCCGGTTCCGGCATTCTGCGACCAGGTGGCGATATCGGAATCGACGACGATGTAGCGCCCGGGCGGCAGAAGGAATTCGCTGAACCGGACCGTCCAGTAGGCGTTCGGAACGCCTCCCTGTCCCGGGGTGCCGGAGGTCCGCCAGGGACCGAATATCTCTCCGCTCGACGAGAACAGCGCGATGGTGCCCGGAGACGCCCCGAGGGCATTGTTCCAGTGATAGTCGGTGATGGCAGTGATGCGGGTCGGACGGGTTACCATGAAAACGGTTGTTCTGGCTGCGCGATCCGCAGCGGACCCAGATCGCCGAATTCACCTTTCGGACCTGGCCGGACACAGGCGATGTGAAGCTGCATTTCGTTGCCCTTGCGACAACCGAGATCAATGGCCCCGGCGGTTCGTCCGCCCGTTTCCGCATCTCCTACGGACCGGTATACGGCAATGACGCCACGAAGGTCGTCACGCTCCCCAACATCTCTCCGCCCGGCGATCGGCTGGGCTATCAGGTCGGCGGCGACGTGATCCTTTCGCGCCGGACGCTCGATGCGCTGCTGCAGCCGGGCGAACCCCTGTATGTCCGCATAAAGCGGGTGCGGGCGAGCGATCCCCACATCGCCTTCAACGCCCACAGCCTTGGTTTCGTTACGACCCAGGAAAGTGGCAGCGAGGAAGTGCCGAGCGAGACACAGCCGGAGGACGCGCTGCTCGACGCAACGAACGCCGAGGACGCCACCACGCTCGATTCCGGCACCTATCAGGGCCACCTCGACGCCGGTCAGGACCACGATACCAACTGGACGCGGATAACCCTGTCCCGCGGACAGATTCTGCAGGCGCATCCGGCGTGCCGCCACCGTCGAC
>CAZKTH010000184.1:0-7577 GCA_964555575.1 uncultured Devosiaceae bacterium
CTGCGGCCTTGTGACGTCGCACGGACAGGCGGTGAGGAATTTCCGCCGGATGTGATGTTTAAAGCGAAGTGGATACCGGTTCGCCGGTTCGAAAACGCGACCACTCAACAACTTGGCGCTTCCGTTCCGATTCCGTCAGAACGGAAAATACGCTAGTTCCAGGGGGAAACGCCCATGCGCCGTTTGCTCTTGCGCCGCCTGCCGGTCGTTTTCCTCCTGCTGTTGCCGGGCGCCGGGCGCGGCCGCGCCGGCCGATCCGACGACAGCCCTCGCGCCTTCCTGGTGCTCGGGCTGCTGAGCTTTCTGCACGGCATCTTCCATGCCGCCGGGCCGGGGCACGGCAAGGTGGTGGTGTCGGGCTACGTGCTGGCGAGCGAACGGCAAGGCCCTGGTCCTGAGGATCGGCTCGCGGACCGACCGGGCGGAAAGCGTCGTCCGGTTGCTGGAAATCCTCGGGGCGCTGCTGCTGATCCTGTTCGGGTCCGTGATGCTCGTGGCGAGCCTTGGCGGCTATTGAGGATTCCGCACTTCGTCTGAAGCGTCATTGCGAGGAGTGCAAGCGACCAAGCAGTCCGGTGCCGGCATTGTTGACTTGGCCGCTGGATTGCCGCGTGCCCTCCGGGCACTCGCAATGACGGCAGCCATGTTTGCGGGAATATACGAAAGACCGTGGGCAAAAACGCCCCGGACCATGGTCCGGGGCGCGTGTTCCGCAAACCGCAGGTTCGGAAAGTCCTACTGGACTTCGGTGATGCGGTCACCGGTCCTGGGCGTATATTCGCCGCCGAGCTTGGCGATGTAGTCGGCCAGGACGTCTTCGAGCGGCGGGCCGAAATCGTACGGGTTGACCGCATCGGTGGCGAACATGGAATAGCCGTCGCCGCCGGCACGCATGTAGTTGTTGGTGACGACGCCATAAAGCTTGTTCGGATCGATCGGCACCCATGCGCCGTTGTCCATAACCTCGGTCTTGATGACGCGTTCACCGGCCGGCTTGTCCCTGGTCCAGGTGAATCTCAGACCGCCGACCTGCGGGAAGCGGCCGGCGCCTTCCTCGACCTGGCTGAGGCCGTTCTCGAGCGCGGCGACGACGTCGGCGCCCTTGAGCTGCATGGTCGCGAGGGTGTTGGAGAAGGGCAGGACGGTGAGAACGTCGCCCATGGTGATGTCGCCGGCTTCGATCGAGGCCCTGAGGCCGCCGCCATTCTGGATGGCGATGTTCATGCCCTGATCGGCGGAACGGTCGAGCATGGCGTCGGACAACAGATCGCCCATGGCGCATTCCATGGCACGGCAGGTGTCGCGGCTGCCGTCGATCTCGGCGGTGGCGACGCCGATGACCTTGGCCTTGAGTTCCTCGATCGGGGCGCTGAGTTCGGCCAGGCGCTTGTTGACGGCTTCATCCGGGGCGATGGAGGCATCGAGCAGGATCGTGTCGCCGGTGGCGGAGATCACATTGCCCTCATTGTCCCAGGTGACCTTCAGATCGCCGAGATATTTGGCATAGGACCCGGCGGTGACGACGGGAACCTCGTTGCCGGCGGGACCCGTGACCATGGTCGGATAGGGCTCGGCGCTTTCGTCGGTATTGGACATGACGGTGTGCGAGTGTCCGCCCACGATCACGTCGATGCCGGGCACGGTGGCGGCGATCTCGACATCGCGCTTGAACCCGTCATGGGTCAGCGCGATGATCTTGTTGATGCCGGCGGCCTCGAGCGCCTTGACGGCACCCATCAGATTGTCCTCGATCTTGGCGAAACGGATATTGTCGCCGGGCGAGGAGGTTTCGGCCGTGTCCTCGGCCAGTCCGGAGACGACACCGACCTTCTCGCCGCCGATATCGAGGATGACGACGCCCTTGAGCTTGCCTGCCAGGAGCGGTTCCTTGGAAACGTTGAGATTGCCCGAAACCACCGGATATTTGGCGCCGGCGATGAACTTGGCGGTCTCTTCCGGTCCCCTGTCGAATTCGTGATTGCCCAGCTCCATCACGTCGATGCCGAGCGCATTGTTGAACTCGTTGACGACTTCCGAGCCATAGGTGGTGAAATAGAGCGAGCCCTGGAAGTCGTCGCCGGCATCGAGCAGAACGACGTTCTCGCCAGCGCCGGCGAGGGCGGCGCGCGTGTCATCGACGGCGGTCATGAGGCGTCCCATGCCGCCGAAGCACTTGCCGCCGGCTTCGTCCTCGGCCGAGCAGTTCGAGTCGTAGGCGTTGATCGAGTCGTAGCGGGAATGGAAATCGTTGAAATGCAGGATGTTCAACGTGAAGTCGGCATAGGCGGGGCCGCCGGTGCCGGCCAGGACCACGAAACTCGCAGCGCCCAGGAGCAGTTTTTTCATTGGTTTATCCTCCCATAACGGAAATTCAAGGCAAGATGGCAGTGGTGTTAGTTGTCGCAAATGACAGTTGCATGTCGTCCCGACCCGGCGGGAATAACCTCCTTGATCTGCCCGCCTGCCTATCACCTGACTGTCACAATTTGATTCCGTTGCGGCGCGCTCGTCCAGTCACTTGCTGCGATATCGACAACAGTCTCGCGTCTTGCGGCAATCGACTCCGACATTGGCACAAAGGCATGTTTCGCCATTCGCGGCGCGGCATGCGTGGCATATCGTCGCACGTGCGAGGATTGTGCTCGGGCAGGCTTTGACTAATGTGCACCCTGCCGATTTGCATCGAAGCCCCGCCCATGCCGCCGAAACTGCCCGCCGACCACCCGCCGATCGTGCCGCCAAGGATCGGGATACTGCTTTTGAATCTCGGGACGCCGGACGCCACCGACTACCGGTCGATGCGGCGCTATCTCGGCGAGTTCCTGTGGGACAGGCGGGTGATCGAGACGCCGCGGGCGATCTGGTGGCTGGTGCTCAATCTCATCATCCTCAACACCCGTCCGCGGAAAAGCGGCGCCGCCTATGACAAGATCTGGGACCGTCAGGCCGATGACTCGCCGCTGCGCGTCATCTCGAAAAGTCAGGTCGAGAAGCTGCAGGCGCGGCTCGGGGATCGGGTGATCGTCGATTTCGCCATGCGCTACGGCAATCCCCCGGTCAAGCAGAGGCTCGAAGCGCTGAAACGGAAGGGATGCGAACGCATTCTGCTGTTCCCGCTTTATCCGCACTATTCGGCCCCGACCACGGCGACGGCCAACGACAAGGCCTTCGATGCCCTCAAACGGATGCGCTGGCAGCCGGCCATCCGCACCGTGCCGCCCTATTTCGACACCGAGATCTACATCTCGGCCCTTGCCGACAGCATTGCGGAGGGAGTGAAGGGGCTCGATTTCACCCCGGACCTCGTCATCACCTCCTATCACGGCATGCCGCAATCCTATCTCGAACAGGGCGATCCCTATCATTGCCAGTGCCTCAAAACGACGCGTCGCGTCGCCGAAAGGCTCGGCTGGCCGCAGGACAGGCTGATGGTCAGCTTCCAGTCGCGCTTCGGGCCGGCGGAATGGCTCAAGCCCTATACCGACGAAACGCTGAAGGCGCTGCCGGCCAAGGGGGTGAAAAAACTCGCCATCCTCGCGCCGGCCTTTTCGGTCGACTGTCTGGAAACCCTGGAGGAACTGGCGATGACCGGGCGCAGGCAGTTCCTTTCGGCCGGCGGCAGCCATTACGCCTACATTCCCTGTCTCAACGATTCAGAGACGGGCATGGACGTGATCGAGACGGTGGCCCGCAACGAGCTCGGGGGCTGGCTGGACCAGGGCTGATCAACTCTGGCGCGTCCCGGCCCGCGGCCATTGCAGCTTTTTGACGTTGATCCTACATCTTTTTGCACTAAGCCTTAGGGCAGGGAGTCGTTTCACGCCTGAAGGTGAAGGCGGCGGCTTCGCGTTACGAATGGCTGCATCTCCGGAGGGCGGTTCTTTGTCCACCTCGCCCGGAAGCGCTGTCGGGAGGGAAGCATGCAATTTCTGGACGGTTTTTCGATCGTATTGATCGGGGGCGGTATTCTCCTGATCCTGGTTCTGTTCGCCGGCGTCAAGACGGTACCGCAGGGTTTCAATTTCACCGTCGAGCGTTTCGGCCGCTACACGCGCACCCTGAAGCCCGGACTCAATATCATCGTCCCCTTCATCGACGGCGTCGGCCGCAGGCTCAACATGATGGAGCAGGTGCTCGACGTGCCGCACCAGGACGTCATCACCCGCGACAACGCTACCGTGACGGTCAACGGCGTCAATTTCTACCAGGTGCTCGACGCGGCGCAGGCGGCCTATGAGGTCGCCCAGCTCGAACTGGCCATCCTCAACCTGACCATGACCAATATCCGTACGGTCATGGGCTCGATGGACCTCGACGAACTGCTGTCGAACCGCGACGAGATCAACGGGCGGCTGTTGCGGGTCGTCGACACGGCGGTCTCGCCCTGGGGCGTCAAGATCACCCGCATCGAGATCAAGGACATCGATCCACCCAAGGACCTCATCGATTCGATGGCGCGGCAGATGAAGGCCGAGCGCGAGAAGCGCGCCGTCATCCTCGAGGCCGAAGGCAAGCGCCAGGCCGCCATTCTCGAGGCCGAAGGCATGAAGCAGTCCCAGGTGCTCGAGGCCGAAGGCCGCAAGGAGGCCGCCTTCCGCGACGCCGAGGCGCGCGAGCGCTCCGCCGAGGCCGAAGGCAAGGCGACGACCATGGTCAGCGAGGCCATCGCCCAGGGCGATGTGCAGGCGATCAACTATTTCGTCGCCAACAACTACATCAAGGCGCTCGAATCCCTGGCCAAGTCGCCCAACCAGAAGGTGCTGATGCTGCCGGTCGAGGCAGCCAGTGTCATCGGCGCTATCGGCGGCATCGCCGAGATCGCCAAGGAAACCTTCGGCGATACCGGTACGGCCGCGTCGCGGCGCGGCGGCCGGACACCCTCGGTCGGACAATAAGGGGGTATCTAGATGCAGATCATCGAACTGATTGGCCAATATGGCGGCTGGTCGTGGATCATCGCCGGGCTCATTCTCCTGGCGCTCGAACTGATCATGCCGGGCGGCGTTCTTGTCTGGCTCGGCATCGCCGCCGTCGTCACCGGCATCATCGCGCTTTTGCAGGTGGCACCGCTGGCGATCCAGTGGGTGCTGTTCGGCGTGTTGAGCCTTGCCGGCGTCGGCGCCTGGCTCGGCCTGGTCCGCCGGCGCAAATTCGACGAGAGCGACAGGCCGCTGCTGAACAGGCGGGCGCAGCAGGTGATCGGCCAGCATGCCGAAATCACCGAACCGATTTCCGGCGGTTTCGGTCGGGCCAAGCTCGGTGACACGACCTGGCGGGTGGCCGGACCGGATCTGCCCAAGGGGACCGAGGTGCGGGTCACCGGATTCGAAGGCACGGTGCTGACGGTCGAACCCGATCCGAAATAGGGGGGGCCGCCGGCGGCGCCATGCCGCAGCCACGGCCCCTGCGGAAAGGGGCCAGAGACGGCGCGTGCGGTTGCCTCGACGGACAATTCCTTTTAGAGATTGTCTAAAAAGAGGGTTTGAACGCCATTTCCAGTACTGTTGTTGTGCCTGCGGATCGAGGCCGTGCGTTTCGCGATTTCGTCAATCTCACCTACAGCATCGGCCGCGATTATCCGCTTTGGGCGCTGCCCCTGCGCGTCCAGCTCAAATCCGTTCTCAACGCACAAAAGCATCCCTTCTACGACGCGGCGCGGCTCAAGCTTTTTGTCGCCTATCGCGACGGGCGGGCGGTGGGTCGAATCGCCGCGATCGACGACGACATCCTCAACCGGACACATCGGCAGAAAACCGGCCATTTCGGCTTTTTCGAGTGCGAGGATGACGAGGAGGCCGCCAGGGCACTTTTCGCAGCGGTCGAAGCAGAGGCGCTCAAGCTCGGACACACGCATGTCCGTGGCCCGTTCAATCCCTCGATCAGCGACGAGATCGGCGTGCAGATCGACGCCTTCGACACGTCGAACTTCGTCATGATTCCGTCCAATCCACCCTATTACCAGCGTCTGGTCGAAGCGCAGGGCTATGAGAAGTCGGTGGATCTGTACTGCTACCTGATGAACGACGGCGAGATGCGACAGCGCCTTCTTGAAACCGCCCCGCAGATCGAGAAACGGCTGGGTATTCGCATAAGAGCCTTGAAGAAGCGCGAGATCGATACCGAGGCTTTGAAGATCTGGGAGGTCTACAACAAGGCCTGGGAGAAAAACTGGTACTGGACCCCGATGAGCAAGGAACATTTCCAGCGGCTTGTCGAGGATCTGAAGCAGATCGCCGATTTCGACCTCATCTATCTGGCCGAGACGGCCGATGGCCAGGCCGTCGGATTCGCCATTGCCATTCCCAATATCAACGAGGCGCTGATCAGGATCCGCGACGGGCGATTGTTCCCGTTCGGTCTTTTGAAGCTCCTGTGGCACACACGACCCGGTGCCATCCGTTCCCTTCGCGTGCTGGCCCTGGGGGTGCTCGAGCAATACCGGGGCCTCGGCATCGACGCGGTGCTTTATGACCGGCTCTACCATGCCGGCAAGCAAAAGGGCTACGTCACCGGCGAGTTCAGCCAGATACTCGAAACCAACCGGATGATGAACGCCGCCGCCCGCATGATGGGTGCCCGCGTCTACAAGACCCACAGGATGTACGAGAAGGCGGTCGACGCGGGCTAAAGCATTCCGCCGCCGCTGACCTCGATGCGCTGGCCGTTGACGAAACCGAAATCCGCCGAAAGGAGATCGGCGACAACCGGCCCGAGATCCTCGGGAAGACCGACCCGACCCAGGGCCGTCATGTCGGCGATGCGCTTGTTCACCTTCGGGTTGTCGCGGACGATGCCGCCGCTGAAATCGGTGGCAACCGCGCCCGGCGCCACGACGTTGACCGCAATCCGGCGCGGCCCGAGTTCGAGCGCCATGTGTCGCGACAGCACCTCGACCGCGCCCTTCATCGATGCATAGGCGGATCCGCCGGGCGATGAGATACGGGTGCGCCCCGAGGAGATGTTGACGATGCGACCGCCGTCCCTGATGAGCGGCAGGAGCTTTTGCGTCAGCAACAGGACGCCCTTGAAATGGACGTTGTAGATGCGGTCGAGCTCGGCTTCGGTCACCTCCGCGAACGGCATGTTGCGGTGATTGTTGCCGGCATTGTTGACAAGGAAATCGAAACGGTCGGCGCCGAACCCGGCGAGTGCGTCCTTCACGCTTTTGACGAAGGCAGCAAATGAAGCGCTGTCGCCGGTGTCGAGGTGCAGCGCGACGGCTTTCGTCCCCACGGCGCCGACCTCGGCGATGACGGTTTCCGCGGCCTTTTCGTGGCTGTGATAGGTAAATATCGAGTCGACACCACGCCGCGCGAGGCTCTCGACGATATTGCGTCCGATGCCACGGCTTCCGCCGGTCACCAGTGCGATCCTGTTTGTCATTCCGATCTTCTCCAGGTTGAAATTGTCTGACTGATCACTCATTCAAATGCTTAAAAAAAGGTCACTCGAGCATTCGCCAGACGGCCTCGAAACCGGCCTTGCAACGTTGATCCGCGTTCGCCTCATCTTCGATCATGAAATCCATCGTGACATCCACCACCAGCGTGTTCGATGCCTTTGTCTCGAATACGGAC
>CAZKTH010000185.1:0-7464 GCA_964555575.1 uncultured Devosiaceae bacterium
GATTGGTCTGGAAGGCGATGTCGTCGATCATGCCGATGATGTTGGAGATCTTGGCGCTCGAAGCCGAAATGCGTTCCATCGCCTCGTTGGCCCGATGCATCACCTCGCCGCCTTCCTCGGCGGTGTGGGACGCCAGCTTGGCCTGGTCGGAGGCCGTACCGGCCTTCTTGGCGTTCTCCATTACCGTAGTGGCGAGCTGTTCCATCGCCGCCGAAGTCTCCTCGATCGTCGCCGCCTGCTTGGTGGTGCGTTCGGAAAGGTCATTGGCGCCCGAAAGGATCTCGCTGGTCGCCGTCTTCACGCCCCGAGAGGTTTGACGCAGCCGCGTCATGATTTCGGCCAGCCGATCCGCCACCGAATTCGTGTTGGTCTGCAGGTCGGCGAAAACGCCGTAATGGATGCCTTGCATGCGATGGGTGAGGTCGGCGTCGGCGAGCGCTTGCAGTACCTCGTCGGTATCGTCGATCGCCTTGCTGAAGACCGCCATCAGTTCGTCGATGGCCTCGGCAAGCCCGGAAAGCACCAGGTCGTTCGAAGTGCAGTTGATGCGCAGCGAGAAATCGCCGACCTTGGCGACTTCGGCCACCGCCGCGATCTTGGCGTTCAGGTCGTCGGCTTCCGCCCTGGACTGTTCGACACAGGCGGAGATGACGATATCCAGATCGAGAAAGATCACCTTGACCAGGTCGGCGAGCCCGGCGGAAAACGCCTCGACCGAAAGTGCTTCCTTGTCCTTGCGGCCGAAACCGAAGCCGGATTTCCGGGTCCGGCCGGCCAGGAAATCGGCGAGCAGGCCGGCAACGAGTTTTTCGGCGATCAGCGCGTATCCACCGATCTGCCATCTCGCCTCCAGACCCAACTCGGCGTTTTTCCGTCCGACCGCCTGGCAGGCTTCATAATAGGCGTCGTCGACCCTGCCCTCGACGATGGCGCCCCAACGCCGCGACTGGCTGTCCCTGTCCGACCGCTTGCTGTCGGCAGTGCCCGACAGGCGCGAAACCGCCGCGACACTCTCTGCCTTGGCGTAAAAGGCATCCAGCGCTTCATCGAGATGCGCTTCGATCATCGGCCTCAGCGCCGAAACGCGTTCCATTGCCGCGTCGTCAAGATCGATGAAGTCCAGTCGCGTCCTCAATGGCTTCGCGTGAGCAGATTCCATTATCCTCTCCCCTTATCTCATTGCCAGGCAACGGCGTCCCCAAGAGAGCTATCTGGCACCAGAAAGTAGACAAAACATACTTACTTAATTGATAACAAAGTCATTCCTCTAATTATTAGTGATTGTGGACCAAAGGCATTCGGTAAGGATTCCCGCCTAATTCGGCATGAAAGGCTTTCGGAGCGCGTCCCTCTCCGGGGCAGCGGTCCTGGCAGGATCGCATCGGACGGCCCCGACGCGGGTGGGCACTCGCCTGCCAACGGAGCTATGTGACAGCCGGTGCGGGAATGCCCGGAAGATCCGGAGCGGCGGTGAAGAAGGCGGTGAACCGCCTTTTTGGCAAAGGCGCCGCGTCCACAAGCCAGGCAAACACGCCTTTTGATCCTGCCGGAACGCGAGAGTCTCTGCGTATTTAGGGAAATTTCACCTACCCTATTCATGATTCAGATTCATCTGCCCGTGATCAGCCTGGAGGGATCCCGTGTCAAACGCTGAAGTCATCGAAGAAATCAACAAGGCACTTTTCGCGCATGGCGCCTGGAAAATGCGGTTGCGCGCCGCCATCAGCAAGGGCTCGTCGGATCTGTCCCTGGACGAGGTCAAGCGCGACGATTGCTGCGCCTTCGGCAAATGGCTGCACGGATCGACGGTCGATCCGGAAACGCGCGCCGGCATGCCGCATCAGGTCGCGACCCGTCTGCACAGGGAATTTCACCTTTCGGCCGGCCGGGTGCTCGAGCAAGCGGTCCACGATCACAAGGACACCGCCATTTCCCTGCTCAAGGGCGAGTTCGGCGATCACTCCCAGAAACTGATGATCGCGCTGACCAAGTGGAAGCGCGAGCTTGCCAGGAGCAAGGCGGCCTGAGGGCCCATATGCGATGCGGCTACGGCGCGGCTTTCGCCAGCGGAAAGCCGCGACCGGGCAATGCCTCCTGCATGAAAAAGCCGCCGGCTCTTTCGCCAACTGCCTTAAGTCCGGCTCTCGGAAATAGCGGGTCGGCTCAGGAAAGCTGGCCGATTACCGCCTCGATGCGCTTTTTCATCGTCGCCGCGTCGAAGGGCTTGATGATGTAGTTGTTGACGCCATAGGCAATGGCTTCCTTCACCTGCTCCTTGTCCGACCGTCCGGTCGCCATGATGAAGGGCAGGCTGGCGGTGCGCGGATGCTTCCTCAGGACCTTCAGAAGGGTCAGTCCGTCGATGTCGTCCATGTTCCAGTCGGAAATGATCAGGTCGAAACTGGCCTTTTCGAGCTTGGTCAGGGCGTCGCGCCCGCTCTTGGCCTCGATGATGTCCTTGAAGCCGAGCTGGTTGAGGATATACTTGCAGATTCCACGCATCGACTGCTGGTCGTCGACGATCAGAACGCTAACTGCACTCGCCTTGGGCATATCTACTTGTCACTTCTCTTACGCGCCCATGCCGGAGTCCGGCGCTGGGCATTCTAGGAATAATCCCTTACCAATCCCTCAATCGGCATGAGAACTTACGCTGCACTCCTGAGCTTGCCGAGCGCACTTGCGAGCTTGGCCGCGATCGCTTCGACCGCCGCCTGTTCGATGACCGCACCTTCCTCGAAGGCGACGCGCGGCATGCCGTAAACCAGGGCCGAAGCCTGGGACTGTCCGACCGTATAGGCGCCGGCATCGCGCATTTTCCTGAGCCCGGTGGCGCCGTCCCGCCCCATGCCGGTCAGGATGGCGCCGACGGCCATCGGTCCGACAACCCTGGCGACGGATTCGAACAGCACATCGACGCTCGGTCGGTGGCCCGAGACCGTATCGTCGTGGCCGAGCCGGCATTTGAGCTGGCCGGAGGTCCTTTCCACCCGCAAGTGATAGTCGCCCGGCGCCACATAGGCATGGCCCGGTTCAAGCACCAGCCGGTCGGTCGCCTCCACGACATTGAGCGGGGTGATCTCGTCGAGCCGCTGGGCAAAACGTTCGGTGAATCCGGGCGGCATGTGCTGGGCGATCACCACCGGCGGACAGTCGGCCGGCATGTGGGACAGAACGGCGCGAATGGCTTCGACGCCGCCGGTCGAGGCGCCGATGGCAATGAGCGCGCCGTCGGGCGCGGCGGCTGTCCGCAACGGCACGTCGGCCAGCTTGGCGCGCATGCCGATGCCGCGCGAGCGCGCATCGCTCTGGGCGGCAGCCCTGATCTTGCGCCTGACCTCGGCGGCGAACCCGTCAATGCCGCCGGCAAGGTCGTGGCTCGGTTTGGCGATGAAATCGACGGCACCGAGTTCGAGGGCGAGCATGGTCTCGTCCGCCCCCTTCTGGGTCAGGGTCGAGACCATGACCACCGGCATCGGCCGCAAGCGCATCAGCTTGTCGAGGAACTGCAGCCCGTTCATGTTGGGCATTTCGATGTCCAGGGTCAGAACGTCCGGATTGAGCTGCTTGATCTTCTCGCGGGCATCGAACGGATCCTCGGCCGTGCCGATGACCTCGATGTCACCTTCCTTGCCGAGCGTCCGAGACAGCACTTCACGGATAAGAGCAGAATCGTCCACGACGAGTACGGTGATTGTCATGCTACATGCCTCGCGGATTGCTGCTTGGGCTTCATCTGGTAGATGGTCTTGCCGACCAGTTTGAACGGGCTGTCGGCATAGGCGGCGTTTTCCGAATGGCCGACATAGAGATAGCCGTCGGGGGCGAGAACCTCACCGAGGCGGGTGAAGGTGCGGGCCTGGGTCGGCTTGTCGAAATAGATAACGACGTTGCGACAGAAGATGGCGTCGAACGGTCCCTTGACCGGCCAGTCCCCCATGAGATTGAGCAGCTTGAACGAAATGCGGTCGCGCGCCTCGGGCGGCACGCGAACGGTGCCGTCGCCCGACCGCTTGAGCAGCGCCGCCCGTTCGCGGCTCAGACCGCTGAGTTCGGTTTCCGGATAGGAGCCGCTGGCCGCCCGGGCCAGAACACTGGTGTCGATGTCGGTGGCCAGGATCCGGAAGTCCCAGCGCTTCAGTTCGGGGAATTTCGACAAGAGATGCAGGGCGATGGTATAGGGCTCCTGCCCGGTCGAGCAGCCCGCCGACCAGATCCTCAGGCGCGGCCTGCCATTGGCGTTGATCCGTGGCCTGCGCGCCATCAGCTGCGCCACGTGATCGGCGAGGTGATCGAAATGGTGATCCTCGCGGAAAAAGCGGGTCAGATTGGTCGTGAGGGCGTTGACGAAGTCCTGATCGAGCAGTTCGTCCCTTCTGTGGTCGAGAAAGTCGAGATAGTCGGAAAAACTCTGCATGCCATGCGCCTTGACGAGTTTGGTCAGGCGCGAGATGACCAGCGTGCGCTTGGCGTCGCTCAGCGAAATGCCGGCGATGGTGTAGACGCGTTTCTTGACACGGATGAATTCGGCTTCGCTGAGCGGAATTTCAACGGGATCGCTACTCAATACATCACTCCCTGTATCCTCCGAGCAGCGAGCGGATCACGTCCGGCGGTCCGTACGCGGATGGACGCCACCGGTCGCGCGATCCGCATCGTCCGCGATGCCGGCAGCCTTGCTATCCAACCGGGCAAGGGCACCTTTTCCCTGGCTCAGGGCATCAGATATTTTGCCGGTCTCACCACTTAAATTCCGTAAATGTGCATCGAGGTCCTGTATCAGTTTTTCCAACCCAGCGGCGCCTTCGGCACCGTCGATGCTCTGCGTTCTGCCGCGGGCGACCAGGCCCCTGATTTCCCTGGCCGTGCCGCTGGCACGCTGCGCCAGGGTACGCACCTCGTCGGCGACGACGGCAAAGCCGGCGCCCTTTTCGCCGGCACGGGCGGCCTCGACAGCGGCGTTGAGGGCAATCAGGTTGGTGCGGAACGACACGTCCTCGATGGCGGAGACCAGTTCCGAGATCTCCGCGGTCAGGGCGCCGAGGCCGGTTGCCGCCGCGTTGCTGAGCCGGGCCGCCTCGACCGCCTCGCTGACCGTCCGCCGTGCCGACAGGCCGAGTTCGGTGGCATGGGCGGCCCCCTCGTGGCCCGCTTCGAGCGCGGCGCCGATCGCCGCGCCATCGGCACGCGCTGCGGTCGCCGCGTCCCTCAATCTGGCCGCCATGGCGCGGTGGCGGTCGATCAGTTCGCCGATCCGCTGCAGTTTGGTTTCGAGCCGCGCCCGGATTTCCTCTTCTTCCTCGCGACCGGCCCGGTAGGCGCCGACCAGATCGGCCAGCGCTCCGGCACGGGCCCCGAGCGCGTCATTGCGCCCGCGCGCCGCCTTCAGCGCCGCCGCCTCGCCGGCAAGGACACCATCCAGCAGGTGCAGCCCCTTGCCCATCGCCTCCAGACCCTCGACAAGCGGCGCAAGCGCCGGCCCGAGTGCCCGCAAGCGTCCGACGAGCTCCGGCGCCGCCATGCCCGAAGCCAGCGCCTCGCCGAGTCCGGCCAGCACCCCGTCGGGAAGCGTCGTCCCGACCGGCACGAGCGAGACGAGGCCGCGATTGTCGCCGGCCGGCACCAGCACGGCGCGATACTCGCTCCCCGCCAGGGCAAGAGTGCATTCGCCCTTTTCGGCCAGCCTGGCGAAATCGGGGAAGGCCGTGCCGCGGCCCAGATGCGGATCGAGATCGGCAAGGCCGGCGCTTGCGGCGGCGATCTCGCCGGCGTCGGTGACCAGCGCCAGCGGTTGCGGCAGCGCCATGGTGCCGGTCTTGACCGCATTGGCGCGGCTGAGGCTCTGATGCAGGGCCGAAACGATGCCTTCGACATAATCGGCCTCGTGGCCACGCTGCATTTCGGCTTGCCCCACCGCCGCCCCGATGGCGCTCATGCGCGCGACAAGGCCGGCATCGGCCCGCCGGGCCAGAAGAACGACCAGCCCCGCCAGGACGAGCACGGTCAGCGCCGCAAGCAGAAAACCCGGGCTCGTCAGGCCCTGATGGGCGAAAACGAAACCGGCGGCAAAGCCCGCACCGAGGCCGCCGCACAGCGCCAAAAGCGACAGTGCCGACCGGCTCATGCGCCCAGTCCCCGACTAGAATCGCCCCGCATGTTCATGCGGAAAAGCTAGGCCCGCCATGGTTAACCAAATGTATCGGCGCCCAGCAATCGATAACGTTTTGCTAACTTGCAGGCGGTTCTGCGCGGCAGAACGCAAGGCTCCGGTGGCGCCTTTCGCGCCCGGCAGGGCCAAAAGGCCCGTGGCCGGGTGGCAAAAGCGGTTCGGCTAGAACAACTCGATATCGTCCGCCGGTACCGGCGCGGCCTTCTGGCGTCCGGCGAGTTCGAGTTCCTCGCGCACGATCCGCGCCCCGGCCATGGAATCGAGACGCTTGACGAAGACCCGTCCCGACAGCGGCTTGTAAAGGACGCGCCGCGCATAGGTACCGCCAAGATCCTCGCCGGCGATGCGATAGCCTTCCGCAACCAGGAATTCCCGGACGAACTCTATGTTCTTGGCTCCGACATCGTTCAGTGAGGCGTTGATGTTGCCGCCGCCGAAGACCTTGATCTCGAGATTGGCCTTGTTGCCCGTCCCCTTGGAAAGGACCCGGTTGATCAGCTGCTCCATGGCGAAGGCACCATAGCGCGCCGAGGCGCCGTAGCGATCGCGGGCGGAGCCGGACTGCTCGGCCAGCAGGAAATGGTTCATGCCGCCGAAATTGGCGACCCTGTCGCGGACGCAGGCACTGACGCAGGATCCGAGCACCGTCGAGAACGTCACCTCGTCTCCCGACACGTGACAATCGCCCTGATGAACGGTTGTCACGACTCCGCGGTCGAAGTCCGGAGGTAGACTGCTCGATGACGCCATCGTCCGATCCCTGTAAAGCTCGCCACAGTTTAGTGCCGTATTCGTTATCCAATCGCTAACTAAAAACCCAAAGGATTCCATGGTCTTCCCGATCGAAATACCCATTTAGGAATTTCCGCATAGGGTCGCTTGCATTGATCGGGAGAACTGCATATGTCGCTGGAGAGACTGGCGCGCGAACTGGACGAAACCGCACGGCAGACCGGCGAAATGGCGGCCAGCATCTCCTATGCCATAAACCATCTCGGCGAGGCGGCCGCGGGTGACGAACAGGCGCGCGACGATGCGATCCAGAACATCGTCACCGCCCTGCAGGCCCAGGACAGGATCGAGCAGCGCTGCCGCAATCTGGCGCGTGCCGTACGCGATCTGGTCGCCTCGGACAGGACCATCGACCATCCGCGCTTCGACGAAATCTGGGCCAGGCTCAATCTCGACGAACTTGCCGTGCCCGAAATGTCGGGCATCGCCGCCCGCATCGATCACGGCGAGTGCGAGTTCTTCTAGAGCATCGTGCGCAAAAGTGGGTCCCGGTTTTGCGCCAA
>CAZKTH010000186.1:0-7463 GCA_964555575.1 uncultured Devosiaceae bacterium
TGAAAAGGCGGTGTTCGGTTTGCAGGCGGCCGGGGATATCAGCGACGTGGTAAAGACCCCGAAAGGGTATCATATCATCAAGCTGACCGAGATAAAACCCGCGCAGGAAAAGCCCTATGAAGAGGCGAAGTTCACGGTGCGCACCAGGCTGCTGGAAGCACGGAAAAAAGAGGGCCGGGAAAAGATGCTGGCCGACCTGCTGAAAAAATACAGGGCCGAAGCGGCGGAGAACCTGGAGAACACCGAGGTGTACGGCCGCATCGGGTCGGACAAGGTGACCAAAGCCGACCTGGACCGGACCATGAACTTCCTGACCAAGATAGAACCCATGGCCCAGGAGAAATACGGCGGCGAGAAAAACCTGAAGGCCCTGGTGGAAAAGCACCTGGAGCAGCAGGCCATCCTCAAGGACGGCCTGATCCAAGGCCTGATGTGGTACTAGAGCAAGTTACGTTTTGGTCGAATCGGATGCCTTGATCTAGTTCCTGAGTTGGCGCGTTTTCGAGGCTTCGACAAGCTCAGCCGGAAAGGTGGTGTCCACTTTTCCTGAAAACACTCCAGCCGCGAGCTTTCGGTAACCGAAGGTCCGCGTTCGCGAATAATAGGCGCCCGTTTTCCGGTTCGGCGCCCGACAACCAAAGCCCCGGCGCGGTCCGATTGCATCGGCGTGCCCGGCGGTCGTCGTCATGACGGGGCGGTGGCCTGTCCTTGCTCGTTGCGGACGCAGCCCCGCGTTCCGCCGCCCGGGGAAATCGGCTAGGGTAATCCCCATGGCTGCATCCGGGACGCCATTGACGGGTGGGCGCATCACCGCCGGCGTGGTGCGCATCGGCGACACGGTCCGGCGGCCGCTGTCGGCCGACCGCACCCAGGTCCATGCGCTGCTGGTCCATCTCGAGGACAAGCGCTTTGCCGGCACGCCGCGCTTTGCCGGGATCGACGACGAGAACCGCGAGATCCTGAGCTATCTCGACGGCGAGACGCCGACCGGACTCGGTCCCTATGCCGACCCCCAGCTGGCTGCGGCGGCGGCGCTTCTCCGGCGCTTCCACGACGCCACCGCCGATTTTCCCGCCGTCCGGCAGTCCGGCGCCGAGGTGATGTGCCACAATGACTGGGGCCCGCCCAACGCCGTCTTTTGCGACGGCCTGCCCTTCGGCCTCATCGATTTCGACACGCTCGCGCCCGGGATGCGGCTGTGGGATCTCGGCTATTCCGCCTTCGCCTGGCTCGATCTCGGCAACAAGGACTATTCGGGCGGTGAGCAGCTCCGCCGGCTGACGGTCTTTGCCCAAGGCTATGGGCTGGCGCAGTGCACGCCGGCGGCGATCGCCGTCACCGCCGTGGCCCGGCAGACGGCGCTGGCGGTTTCGGGACGGTTGGGCGACAAGCCGGAAATGGCGGCCTGGGCGGCGGACGCGGCGGAATGGACGATCCGCAACCTCACCGAGAAGCTGGCACCGACCGGCTATGGTCTCGACCGGCGGGTTTTTGACAAGGACTGATTTCCGACGCGGCGCGACAGGCGGTCCGGCTCAATAGGCCGAGCCGGCATAGGCGCGATCAAGGCCGAACCCGGCCGCGGCCCACGGTTCGAGGCTGTTTTTCAGCAGGAAACCGGGCAGGTCGCCCGGCGACATCGGCACGCCGAACAGATAGCCCTGGAACTGGTCGCAGGACAGTTCGGCCAGAAGCCGCGCCTGCGTCTCGGTTTCGATGCCCTCGGCGATCACCTTCATGTTGAGACGGTGGCCAAGCACGATGATCGTGTCGAGGATTTCCCGCGCCCGGTCCGTATCGGCGTCGAGGCCGAGGATGAAGGAGCGGTCGATCTTGAGCTTGTCGAAGTCGTATTTCCACAAATAGCCGAGGCTGGAATAGCCGGTGCCGAAATCATCCATGGAGATGGAGACGTCGAGCGCGTGCAGCGCCATCAGTTGTCCGCCGACGCTGTCGCCGTTTTCGATGAGCTGGCTTTCGGTCACCTCGAGTTCGAGCCGGTGCGGTTCAAGGCGGTGCTGCTCGAGCGTCGCCCGCACGGTCGCGATCAGATTCTCGTCGTCGAACTGACGGGCCGACAGATTGACCGAGACGAACAGGTCCGTCGGCCAGGTGACGGCCTCCGCCGCGGCCGTCGACAGCACCCAGGCGCCGATCTTGCGGATGGCGCCGTTGGCCTCGGCAATCGGCACGAATTCGGTGGGCGAGATCGACTCGCCGTCGCCATCGGTAAGGCGCAAAAGCGCCTCGAAGCCGATGCATCTGCCGCTCTCGCGGTCGATGAGAGGCTGGTACTGCAGGCTGAACAGGTCGTTTTCGAGCCCGCGATTGACCGCGTTCTCGATCTTCAGCCGCCGGTTCGCCCGACTTTCCAGTTCGGCCGAGAACACCCGGCAGGTATTGCCGCCATCGGTCTTGGCCACGTACAGCGCCAGATCGGCGCGATGGATGTCGTCGTCGATGCGCGTCTCGTCGTCGATGCCGAAGCGGATGCCGCAGCTCACTCCCGCGGTCAGGATCATGTCGCCGGACTGGACCTGTTGCATCATAAGCGCCTGCAGCCGCTCGGCGTAATCGACGGCGGCGGCGAGCGTGCCGGTCTCGGCAATGACGACGAACTCGTCGCCGCCGAACCGGCTGGCCATGTCGTTCGGTCTCAGGTATTCCCGGATGACCGTTCCGGCGTGCCGCAGGATGTCGTCGCCGGCACGATGGCCGCGCGTGTCGTTGATCGATTTGAAATTGTCGAGATCGAAATAGAACACGGCCGTGCGCGCCGGATCGAGGCTGCCCTTGCGATGCATCTCCCTGAAAAGGGCATGGAAGCCGCTGCGGCTGCAAAGGCCGGTGAGCTGGTCGTAGCGGGCGAGATAATCGACCTGCCGCCCGGACTGCCGCGCCCGCCGGCGCCAGAGCAGATAGCCGGCGGACAGCGCCACGATCACGATCGAAAACAGCACCGACAGCATGGCGGACAGCTTGACGAACTCGCTGTCGAACAGCTCCGCAATGTCGGACAGGTCGAGATAGACGGCGACCACGCCCAGAATCCGGCCGTTTTCGTCCAAAACGGGCAGGAATCCGGCGCCGAAAAGATATGGGAGCGTCTCGCTGCCGAAGGTGTGCTCGGCGCTCGACTGCACCGTGCCGCTGGCCAGCACCTTGCTGATGGATCTGTCGCGCGAAGCGGCGATGTCCGGTTCCATCATCCAGATGGCACCGCCATAGGCCAGCACCTTTTGTCCCCGGTTATCGTAGAACAGGATCGCGGACACATTGCCGTGAAGCGTTACCGCCTTCAGCGACGCCATCTGCGTGACGTCGGGGAAGCCCGTTTGCACCAGCTCCTTGATCCCAGGCACCGTGGCGGCGACGTTTTTGGCTTCGTCGAGGGCCCTGTGTTGCGCACCTTGTCGCTGAACATAGCCAAGGGTACTGAACTGCCCAAGATTCGCCGAGATGATAAGGCCCGCCAGGATCAGGACTATACCGATGATGGGTAAGCGATTCCTGCGCAAATATTCACCCTCTGAAGCGTGTTCGGGGCGAGAGGACGCAAGCGATCCGGAGGCGAACACGCTACCGTGCAAGGACCCGGGCCTTGATTCCGGCTTTGTCGAGCGGAACAAAGACGAGTCCAGTTCTTCCCATTTCTGGGCCCGACACCTTCACAAACGATTGGTTTCCCGCGCTCAAGGCATCGCTTCGGGGTGCAACCTGCTCCGACCGTTAACCTGCCATGTACGCATCGTGTAAAATAAAGGACAAGTGCCGCGCAGGCCGGCGGCGCGGACGTGCCGAGGATGGGATGCCGGCGCGGCGGGGATCTGGAGCATCGTGGGAAAAAGTGGATCCCGGTTTTTCGCCAACTGAGGACCGACCCGAAGGGGCAGATCGTGCCGGCGGTACGATCTGAGGTCCGAAGGATGCGACCACAAAGACAGTGAGCACGCGTTCTGATTCCATCAGAACGCGTTTTGGTCTAGCGCGGGGCGCGCTTGGACAGGATCCGTTGCAGGGTACGGCGGTGCATGTTGAGCCGGCGGGCCGTTTCCGAGACGTTGCGGTCGCACAGTTCGTAGACCCGCTGGATGTGCTCCCAGCGCACCCGGTCGGCCGACATCGGATTGTCGGGCGGTTCGGGCTTGATCTCGTCGGACTGCAGAAACGCCTTGACCACGTCGTCGGCATCGGCCGGCTTGGCCAGATAGTCGACGGCGCCGAGCTTGACCGCCGTGACGGCCGTGGTGATGTTGCCATACCCGGTCAGCACCACCACACGGGCGTCGGGACGCTTTTCGTGCAGGGCCGAAACGACGTCGAGGCCGTTGCCGTCCTCGAGCCGCATGTCGATTACGGCGAAAGCCGGTGCCATCTGGCCGACCGCAGCCAGGCCGTCTTCGACGCTGTCGACGGCGGTGACGGCAAATCCACGCTTGTCCATCGCCCGTTCCAGACGACCGAGAAAGGCCTTGTCGTCGTCCACGAGCAGCAAGGAGTTGTCAGCGGCAAGCAGGTCTTCAAGGGTGCGCATGCGATATTCCATAAAAAAACTCAATAATGGTTGCGCGCCGAGAGGTCAAACCTCTGTTTGCTGCAAAATGCCTTGTCCGAGCGCGGTTCTTGGCCAGGCGATTCTGATCTCGGCGCCGCCGGGCTCGGCATTGGCGAAGACGAGGCGGGCGCTGGTGCGTTCGATCAGGGTTTTGGCGATGAAGATCCCGAGCCCGAGACCGCCGGTTTTGGCCGGATCGGCCTGGGTGTGATGCGGGCGGGTCGTCAAATAGGGTTCGCCGAGCCGGTCGAGCACGTCGGCGGGGAAACCCGGCCCGTCATCGGTGATGGTCAGGCGGATGTCCTTGTCGTCCCAGGCGGTGATGATCGAAACGGTCCCGTTGGCGAAATGCACCGCGTTCTCGATGAGATTGCCGAGGCCGTAGATCAGCCCGACATTGCGGGCAAAGATCGGTTCGGGCCCCGAATAGGGCCTGACCTCGAACAGGATCACCTTGCCGAGCTTTTCATAGGGCTTGGCAACCTCGGCGATCAGTTCGCCGAAGGTGACCGAAGCGAAAGGATCGTTGTCGGCCCCGAGATTCCTGAGTTTGCCCAGAATGGTGCGGCAGCGCGCCACCTGTTCGATGATCAAGTCGAGATCCTCCTTGGTCTCGCCTTCCGGAAAGTCGCGGCGCATCTCCTTGGCGGCCAGAGCGATGGTGGACAGGGGCGTGCCCAGTTCGTGGGCGGCGGCGGCGGCGAGGCCGTCCAGCGCGCGCAATTGCTGCTGGCGCGACAGGGCCAGTTCGGTCACGGCCAGCGCGTCGGCGAGCTGACGCGCCTCGTGGGCGGTGCGGTTGGTGTAGGCGGCAACGAAGCTGACACCCAGAAGCAGGGCCACCCAGGTGCCGACGATATAGAGCGGATCGAGCACGTTCGGCGCGTCGGGGCGCCAGGGCAGGGGCAGGTGCGAAAGGGTCAACAGCGTTGCGAATGCCGCCGCGACCGAGGCGACGACCACGGTCGCACGCGGGCTCAGGGTCGTCGCCGATACCGAGACCGGTGCCAACAACAGGATGGCGAAGGGGTTCTCGAGCCCGCCGGTCAGCCACAGCAATCCGGCGAGCTGGACGCAGTCGGCGACCAGAATCGCCGCCGCCGCCGTATTGGCGAGCCTGAAGCCCGAGCCGTAGCGCCAGATCAGGCCGATATTGAGCGCCGCCGCGGCCAGAACCAGCAGGCCCGCCGGGACAAGCGGCAAGCCGAAACCGAGGCCGAAGCCGACCACGAGAAGGGCGGCGCTCTGTCCGGCAATGCCGAGCCATCTGAGGCGGATCAGGGTGGCAAGCCGCACCGGCCGCCACTGGCCGCCCAGGGGTGTCAGGTCCAGAGAAGCGATTTCGGCGGTCAATTGGGCACCTGTTTGCTCGAATCCATGCGATTTTTGGCCAGTTTGACCGGCCATGCCAGCCGCGTAGGCGCATCAAAACGTCTTTTCAAGTACCGATTGTGGCAAGAACCCCCTTGAACCGGGTCCGAGTCTTCCCAAATCAGTGTCATCCGAGACTGGGAGTTAAGGACATGCATACAGCCATCATCAAGCCGGAATGGTCTCCGGTCACCATCGCCCTGATGGTTCTGGGCTTCATCATCTTCTGGCCGCTGGGCTTGGCCATGCTCGCCTACATCCTGTGGGGTGAATATTTCGGCGGCTCTACGGAAAAAGCCGAACGCTGGGTCCAGAAGCAGAAGGACTGGGCCCGCGACCGTCGCAGTCGTCACAGCCATCAGGCCAACTGGCAGTCGAGCGGCAACGCCGCCTTCGACGACTACCGGACCGAGCAGCTCAGACGTCTCGAGGAAGAGCGCAAGCACCTCGACGAGGAAGTGCGTGAGTTCCACGAATACATGCACAACCTGAGGAAGGCTCGCGACCGCGAGGAATTCGATCGCTTCATGCGCGACCGTCGCGACGCGCGCGGGAATTTCCACGACGAGCCTCGCGGCGACGAACAACGTCAGGGATACTAGTCCTGGCGCTTCGGCACGGCGGGTAGCTCCAGCGCCCGCCGTGCCTAAATTTTGCCTTCGCGCCTGCGCTCCTCCCCCGGCGCCCGTGCGAAAAAAGGCGCCCCGCCCGAGCGATCGGACGGGGCGTTCTTGTCGGATCGGCCGGCGTCGTGATCGGATCTGTTCCGGGACGGCGCGTGCTGCGTCGCTGCCTCACGCTCCTGGCTGTGGGGCCGACGATGCTTCTAGGCGTTTTCCGCTTCCGGCGCCTCGCCATGCGCGGCAACGTGCTGGACGGTGGCCTTGGCACCCTTGGAGAACAGATGGCTGAGATGCGCCGTCACCTGGCGACGGAACAGGTTGTTGTCGGGCAAATCCTCGCCGAAGATCTCATGCAGGCCGAGATAGGCCAGCGCCAGGGCGTCGGGGTCGTTGCCCACCTGCTTGCCGATGGCCACCAGACGCGCCGCCATTGGATCGCGGACGTCGATCTCGTCGCCGTTCTCGTCGGTGCCCGAGACGTAACGCATCCAGCCCGCCACCGCGAGGCTCAGGCGGATTGCCGATCCGCCCATGGCGATGCGGTCGCGGATCGGGTTCAGGAGCCGCTGCGGCAGCTTCTGGCTTCCGTCCATGGCGATCTGCCAGGTGCGGTGCTTGAGCACGGGATTGGAATAGCGTGAGATCAGGGCGTCGCGATAGGCCATCAGATCGGCCTTGACCTTGACGGTCGGCGCGATCTCCCGGGTCATCATGTCGGTGATGAGGGTCCGGAAATCGGGATCGGCGATGGTCTCGGCAATGGTCTGGTAGCCGGAAAGATACCCCAGATAGGCCATGGTCGAATGGGTGCCGTTGAGCATCCTCAGCTTCATGTCCTCGAACGGTTCGACATCCTCGACGAACTGTGCCCCGACCTCGTCCCAGTCCGGGCGGCCCTTGACGAAATTGTCCTC
>CAZKTH010000187.1:0-7445 GCA_964555575.1 uncultured Devosiaceae bacterium
GCACCAGATGTTTAATCGAGATTGCACGCGGCGCAACACCCCAAAAGCGTATCCGGCCCGCTTGACCGAGCTTATGGACATTGGCCAATGCTGAGGGCAAACTTGATTCGAAAAGGAAATGTTCGACGGGTGCAAGCGGTGAGATCCGATTATGCCGACCGGCCGGCATTCGAGACCATTCGCCCACGGCGGCAGATGGCGCCATTGGTGATCAATTCGGCCCATTCCGGACGCGACTATCCGGAACGGTTCCTCAACATGACGCGGCTCGACCCCATGGCCATCCGCCAGTCCGAGGACGCCTTCATCGACGAGATCTTCGCCCGCGTGCCGCACATGGGCGCACCGATGCTCAGGGCGCATTTCCCGCGCGCCTATCTCGACGTCAACCGCGAGCCGTTCGAACTCGATCCGCAGATGTTCCGCGATGCCTTGCCCGACCACTGCAACGCCACCTCGCCGCGCGTCGTCGCCGGCCTGGGCACGCTGGCGCGTATCGTCGCCGAAAACAAGCCGATCTACCACGACCGGCTCAGTCTCGAGGACGCCCTGATGCGCATCGAGGGCATCTACAAGCCCTATCACGCCGCCTTGCAGAAGCTGCTCGGAGAAACGCTCGACCAGTTCGGCGTGGCGCTTCTGATCGATTGCCACTCCATGCCGCGCCTTTCCCGCGCCGGCGACCGCGCCCCGCCCGACATCGTCCTGGGCGACCGCTACGGCACCACCTGCGCGCCGGTCGTCATCGAAACCGCCGAAGTCGTGTTCGCCGGAGCGGGTTTCCGGGTCGCCCGCAATCGGCCCTATGCCGGTGGTCATACCGCCCGGGTCTATGGCCGGCCGCAGCGGGGCGTCCACGCCCTGCAGATCGAGATCAGCCGCCATCTTTACATGAACGAGACGACGCTGGCCCGCCATGAAGGCTTCGAGCTGGTGGCGGCGGTGGCCAACCGGCTGATCGCGGCCCTGATGGCCCTCGATCTTTCCGCCGAACCCGGTCTGGCCGCCGCGGCCGAATAGGCCGGCACCAGACCGCAGACCGACGCGATCCGCAATCGCCACGGTGAAAAAACGGGCCGCTATGGCGGCCCGAAGTCAAGGGAGGAAACAAAAGACCGGAGCCAAAGGGCCGAGCCCAGAACCAACGGTCTTCATCATGCAAACAGTGAAGTGAACCAATTCGCTTCACGCAGCAACACTACTGCTGCCGCTTTACTAACGCGATTCATCTTACTTTCCGGTTAACGCCTACTTTTCCGGGCGCTTATGTCGCAAGGACACAGAAATCGCATCGCGAACACTCAATTGGGGCAAGTCATCCTGATGTTTGAAAACAATGAACAATTTCGCCAGGCGACCGGCCTCGACGTCGAGGCGATTGCAGTAACGTTATTACGGGCGGCAGCGGCGGCGGACGGCATGACCCTGCCGCGTTTCCGCACCAATTTATCTGTGGACAACAAGTATTCGTCCGGATTCGATCCGGTGACCGAGGCCGACCGCGCGGCGGAACGGGCGATCCGCGCCGTCATCGAAAGGGCCTTTCCCGACCATGCCATCATCGGCGAAGAACAGGAAAACAAGCAGACCGACAGCCCCTTTTCCTGGATCATCGACCCGATCGACGGCACCCGTTCCTTCATCACCGGCGTGCCACTCTGGGGCACGCTGATCGGATTTGCCCATGATGGCCGGACCGTGGCCGGCATCATGAGCCAGCCCTTCACCGGCGAAATCTTTTTCGGCCTGCCCGGCCGCAGCGAATGGCGGCGCGGCGACAAACACAAGATTCTGAAGGCCAGCGGCGGCACCCGGATCGCCGAGGCGCGCCTGTTCACCACCACCGAGGCACTGTTCGACACGCCGGTGAAAAAGGCCGCCTGGGAAGCGGTGTCTTCCGACGCCCTGCTCGTCAGGCACGGCGCCGACTGCTATGCCTATTGCCTGCTCGCCGCCGGGTCGGTCGATCTTGTGGTGGAGCCCGCGCTGCACCCTTATGACATCGCCGCCCTGATCCCGATCATCGAGCAGGCCGGCGGACGCGTCGCCACCTGGGACGGCGGACCGGCGGACGATGGCGGCGACATCGTTGCCGCGGCCACGCCGGAACTGCTCGAGGAAGCGCTGACGCGCCTTGCCGGCATCCGACAGCGGTAAAACAGATGGACGTAACGATCAGACCCGTCGTCGCGGCCGACCGCGACGCGTTATACGATATCTGCCTCAGAACCGGCGATGCCGGCAGGGATGCGGCCCCGCTTCATGCCGATCCGCATCTTATGGGCGACATCTACGCCGTTCCCTATGCCGTGCTGCTGCCCGACTGGAGTTTTGTCGCCACCGACGGGGAGGGGGTCTGCGGCTATGTCGTCGGCGCCCCCGACACGCGGGCCTTCGAGGCCGAACTGGAGAAAAACTGGTGGCCGACGCTCAGGCGCCGGTCCGAGGATCCGGGGCCGCCGCCGCACCGGACGGCGGACGCGGCGCGCTGGTTCCATATCCATCATCCCGAGCCCGAGCCCGACTCCATCGTCGGGCGCTTCCCGGCTCACATGCACATGAACGTGCTGCCCCGTGCCCAGGGACGCGGTGTCGGCAGGCGGCTTTTCAATCAATGGTGCGAAAAGGCCGCTTCCCGTGGCGTTTCCGGCGTCTTCGTCGGGGTCAGTCTCCGCAATGCCGGTGGTGCCGCCTTCTGGCAGGCCTGCGGCATGACCCCGATCGCGGGGATCGATGTCAAGGCGCATCCGGGCAACTGGTTCGGGCTGACGCTGTAGGGGCGCTGCAACGAGCCATGTTCGGCCGAACGCGTCGCCTGTTTTCCCTCCCCTTGATGGGGAGGGTGGCCCGGCGGAGCCGGGTCGGGTGGGGTGGAGCAACAAACGCCGGCGCTGACACCCCCACCATAGCCCTGCGCGCGTAGCGCTACGGGCGTTCTTCGCCGGCAAAGGTCCACCGGACCTTTGCATCGGCGGCTCATCACTTCACGACGGACTTAGCAAGGGCTAGAGCATTGGGCGCAAAAGTGGACCCCGGTTTTGCGCAAAAAACGATGCGATAACAAGAACATAGAGCGACGAAGCGATTCAACTTGAACGCGCGCCGCTCTAAGTCCTGTTCACCAACCCCTGCCATTCGGCCGTAGGCCTCAAGGCCTTCTCCTCTCCAATCGTGCCAGCGGCACAATTGGCCCTTCGGGACGCCTCGAAGCCCCACAAAGGGGAGGCAAGACAAGGCGCCGTTTGCAAAAAGCCAGGCGCCATCAGTCCGTCTTTTCGGTGATGAAGGCGTCGAAGGCGGCAAAGACCTGGGCCCGGATCGAATCGTTTTCCAGGAACAGTTCGTGCCGGGCCGCGGCGATCACCGCATGCCGGCCGGTGCGCATGGCAAGTCCGAGATGCTCGATGGCGGCGACCGAGACGATCTCGTCGCGGGCGGCGGCGAACATCAGCACCGGCACCCGGATCTCGGCGGGGAAATCCGGATCGGCGGTGCGGGCCATGGCCCGGAATGCCGCCGCCAGCCATTTGACGCTCGGCTTGCCGATCATCAGCGCCGGCCGGGCCTTGAGGGTCTCGACCATATACATGTAGCGGCGGAAATCCGAGGTCAGCGGATTGCCGGGAAAGCGGGTCTCGCTCGGCGGTCCGTCACCACGCCGTCCGATCGGCAGCTGCCCGAAGCCGGCGAAGCTCGCCGTTTCGGCCGCAACCGCCATGCCCCTGGTCGACAGGGGCTGGCCGGGAATGGCCAGCATCGGCGCCGACAGGAACAGCCGGTCGAACATCAGCCGGTCCCTGACCGCCGTCGTCAGGGCGATGAGCCCGCCCATGGAGTGGCCGACCAGATAGAAGGGCGGCGGGCAGTCGGGCAGAAGGATTTCGGCGTGAAAGCTCTCAAGATCGGTCCAGTAGTCCTCGAAGGTCTCGACATGGCCGGTGTGCTTGCTGGCGATCAGCCGGTCCGAACCGCCCTGGCCGCGCCAGTCGAAGGTGGCGACGGCAAAACCGCGCCTTCGGAAATCCTCGATGGTCTCGAAATATTTCTCGATCAGTTCGGCCCGGCCCTGGATCAGGCAGACCGTGCCTTTCATGGCCCCGGCCGATTTCAACCAGAAGGCGTAGCGCAGCCTCACCTTGTCGGACGTCATGAAATAGCCGGCCCGCGCGCCTTCGGGGATCGGATTGGCCGGCGTGTCGCATAAAACCGGTCCGCCTGGCGCGTCGTTGTCGCTCATGTCCGGAATCCAGATGGAGAACTGTCGGGGCCAAAATCTAGCCAGTCCGGCTGGTTCCGGCAACCGGCGTCGCGTTTTCGTCCGCAAGGCGAAAGCCGGCCCGTTCCGCAAGGGGACCGGACCGGCTTTCTGTCGACCGGATGCGCGAGCGGGGGCGGGTGTTGCATCCGGTCCGAAGCGCTTCCGGGCGAAACGGGCAGAGATCGCCCTCGGAAAAACGCCATTTTTCGAATTCGCGCCGGAGCGGGCGAACCGTCCGCTCCGGGTGGAGGAGGATCAACGCGAGCTTTTTTCCGGCCTCCACGACCCGAACACTGCGCCAACCAGCCTGAACCGCGCCGGAGTGGCGCGTTCATCTTCGGTTCAGTTGAAAAACGGCTGACCGGTCGTGCGGTTAGCGGCGATTGCCCCGGCGCCTCGCACCCTCTTGAAAGGCGATTTGGCTGACCTATATCGAAGGAGTTCGCCGGAATGTGCCGGGAACGCCGGAAGTCCGAAGGGCTCGCCAGAGTGGGAGCCGTGGACGGACCCCGGAATTGACAAGGCTTTCGTCCAATTGGAGATCGTCAGATGCATACATTCGATTTTTCCCCCTTCTATCGCTCGACCGTCGGCTTTGACCGCCTGTTCGACCGGCTTGACAGCCTCAATGCCCAGGAGACCAAGACCTATCCGCCCTACAACATCGAACGACTCGATGAAGAGGCGTGGCGCATCTCGGTTGCCGTGGCCGGTTTTTCCAAGGGCGACATTTCCATCGAGGCCGCCGACAACTCCCTGGTGATCAAGGGCGGCAAGGAACCCCAGACCGATAGCGAAACGCGCGAATTCCTGCATCGCGGCATCGCCGAACGTTCCTTCGAATTGCGGTTCCAGCTCGGCGATCATGTCGAGGTCAAGAACGCCGCGCTCGAGAACGGATTGCTGCATATCGATCTGAAGCGCGAGGTTCCCGAGAACAAGAAGCCGCGCCAGATCGCGATCAATACCGACGCGTCCGACAGCGCCATCGAGGACAAGTCGGTCAACTGACCGACAGACGAATCCGGGCCCTTGAGGCCCCCGACGGGCGCCGGCGCAAGCCGGCGCCTTTTGCTTGCTTGAAGCACCTTTCCGACGGGCCGGTGTCCGGTTGCGGCGCCCGGATGGCTGAGGGGACAGGCGCGCATTGTCTCATGGCTTGTCTCAAGCTTGCGCAGGCGCTTGCCCTTGCGTAAAAAATCTGCCAGTGTCCACCGGATTTAGGACAGCACTATTGTCCATTTAGGACGGTTTGCAGGCGACCTGGGGGATATGGCCTGCTAAAGTGGTGTCCGAGGAAGTGCGAAGGTCCGTCTCCCGGGCCGATGCAACGCGATGGGTCCGGACGCGGCTGGGTATACCGGGCCAAAACGCGGGGGCCGGCTTGGCCCGAATGGGCGGCCATTTGGATGCAGTGCCGCTCCCCTAAAATGGCGTGCTTCGCCTCGAGCCGTGCCGGTTGACGGTCGACCCGAAGCAGAGGCGTGCACGGATGGTGTCCGTCCCGAGAAGGCGGGCGAAGGCGCGAGGAAGAAGGTTATGACTGCAAAGATCGACAGGATGTCCGCAACCGATGCGAACACGGCCGACCGCACCGTCAAAACCGGCCGACCGGTGGCTCAGGGTCTTTACGACCCGGCCAACGAGCACGATGCATGCGGTGTCGGCTTCATCGCCAACATCCGAAACGTGCCTTCGCACGAGGTCGTCGAAAAGGGCCTCGAAATGCTGGTCAATTTGACCCATCGCGGCGCGGTGGGTGCCGACCCGCTGATGGGCGACGGCGCCGGCCTGCTCGGGCAGATTCCGCACAGATTCTTCAAGAAGGTCGTCGATTTCGACCTGCCCGGCGCCGGCGAATATGCCGTGGCGGTGATCTTTTATCCCAACGATGCGGCCCTGCGGGACACCTGCAACGCCATCTTCAAGAAGGCTCTGGCCGATGAAGGGCTCGTTCTTGTTGGCGAGCGCGTCGTGCCCTTCGACAATTCCTGCCTTTCCGAAGGCGTCATCGCCACCCAGCCGATCATCGAGCAGGCCTTCATCCGCATGCCGTCGGGGCTCGATATCGAGACTTTCGAACGCAGGCTGCTGATCGCCCGCAAGGTCGTCTCCAACGCCATCTACAACGGCCTGCCCGAGGCGCAGAACGACAACGGCTTTTATATCGTGTCGATGTCGGCGCGGACGATCGTCTACAAGGGCATGTTCCTCGCCTACCAGCTCGGTGGTTTCTATACCGACCTCAATGACGAGGATTTCGAAAGCGCCGTGGCGCTGGTGCATCAGCGCTTTTCGACCAATACCTTCCCGAGCTGGAAGCTGGCCCATCCCTACCGGATGACCGCCCACAATGGCGAGATCAACACCATACGCGGCAATTTCAACTGGATGGCGGCCCGCCAGGCCTCGGTCAGTTCGCGCCATTACGGCGACGACATCGAGAAGATCTGGCCGATCTCCTATGAGGGCCAGTCCGATACCGCCTGTTTCGACAATGCCCTCGAATTCCTGACGCGCGGCGGCTATCCCCTCCCCCACGCCGCCATGATGCTCATTCCCGAAGCATGGGCCGGCAATCCGCTGATGGATGCCGAACGCAAGGCCTTCTACGAATATCATGCCGCCCTGATGGAGCCCTGGGACGGCCCGGCCTCGATGTCGATGACCGACGGCCGCTATGTCGTTGCCACCCTCGACCGCAACGGTTTGCGGCCGGCGCGCTATCTGGTCACCAAGGCGGGCCATGTCGTGCTCGCTTCCGAGGCCGGTACGCTCGACATTCCCGAAGAGGACATCGTCGAGAAGTGGCGCCTGCAGCCGGGCAAGATGCTGGTCCTCGACCTGGAGGAAGGCCGCGTCATCTCGGACGCCGAGATCAAGAAGACGCTCTCTTCGCGTCACCCCTATGCCCAGTGGCTGGCCCGCACACAGATCGTGCTCGAGGACCTGCCGCCGGTCGCCGCCGAGCCGCCGCAGACCTCGGAAAGCCTTCTCGATCGCCAGCAGGCCTTCGGCTACACCCAGGAGGACATTAAGTTCCTGATGACGCCGATGGCGACGACCGGCCAGGAAGCCGTCGGCTCCATGGGCGCCGACACGCCGATCTCGGTGCTTTCGGACCGCCCGAAGCTCCTTTACACCTATTTCAAGCAGAACTTCGCCCAGGTCACCAACCCGCCCATTG
>CAZKTH010000188.1:0-7432 GCA_964555575.1 uncultured Devosiaceae bacterium
CGCCGGCGGCATAGCCTTCGGCATGGATATAGGAGATTTCCTTGAGCTTGAGCGCCCCTTCAAGCGCGATGGGGAACATCTGACCGCGCCCGAGATAAAGGACGTCGCGGACATGCTTGAACCGCTTGGCCAGTGCCTCGATCTGCTCTTCGGTCTTGAGCGTCTCCGCCAGCGCCGCGGGCAGATGCACCAGCGCCTCGACCAGCCTGTTTTCCTCGGATGGGCTCAAGATGCCGCGGGCCCGCCCGGCGGCGATGGCCAGGGTGGCCAGAACCGTCAGCTGCGCCGTGAACGCCTTGGTCGAGGCGACGCCGATCTCGGGACCGCACAGGATCGGGAACACCGCCTGCGATTCACGGGCGATGGTCGATTCGGCGACGTTGACCACCGAGGCGATGGCCTGACCCTGGGCGGCGCAATAGCGCAGAGCCGCCAGCGTATCGGCCGTCTCGCCCGATTGCGAGATGAACAGCGACAGCCCGTTCTCCGGCAGCACCGGTTCGCGATAGCGGAATTCGGAGGCGACATCGACATCGACCGGCAGGCGGGCATAGCGCTCGAACCAGTATTTGCCGACCATGGCGGCATAGGAAGCGGTACCGCAGGCAACCATGGTCAGCCGGCCCAATCCGGCGAAATCGACCGGCAGCGACTCATGAAACTTCACCTTCATTGCGGCCATGTCGACATAATGGGCCAGGGCGTGCGAGATCGCCTCGGGCTGCTCGTAGATCTCCTTGGCCATGAAATGGCGGTGATTGCCCTTTTCGGCGACGGCGGCCGAGGCGGACGAGGTCACCATGCGCCGCTCGACCTTCTGCCCGCTGAAGGTGCGGATCACCGCCGAGCCGGGCCTGACCACGGCCCAGTCGCCTTCCTCGAGATAGGTGACGCGGTTGGTGAAGGCGGCGAGCGCATAGGCGTCCGAGCCGAAATACATTTCGGTATCGCCATGCCCGATGGCCAGCGGCGAGGCCTGGCGGGCGGCGATCAGGGTGTCCGGCGCGTCGCGGAACAGGAACACCAGCCCGAAGGCGCCGCGCAATTGCGGCAGGACCCTGCCGACCGCTTCTTCCGGCGAGGCGCCGCGATCGAGTTCGCGGGTGACCATCAGGGCGACCGATTCGGTATCGGTCTCGGTTTCCGGGACATAGCCGTCGGCGGCGAGGCCGCTCAGAAGCTCGCGATAGTTCTCGATGATGCCGTTATGCACCACCGCCACCTTGCCGGTTGCGTGCGGATGGGCGTTGCGCTCGGTCGGCCCGCCATGGGTGGCCCAGCGGGTATGCCCGATCCCGGTCAGCCCTGAAAGCGGCGCCGAAGCGAGTTTCCTTTCGAGATTGCCGAGCTTGCCCTCGGCCCGGCGCCTGACGATTTCGCCGTTTTCGATGGTGGCGACACCCGCACTGTCATAGCCGCGATATTCGAGGCGCTTGAGCGCCGTGACCAGACGATCCGCCACCGGCCCGGTGCCGATGATGCCAACGATTCCGCACATATCAGGTCTTTCCCTTGGCCTTTTCCGCCTTGAGCGCCGCGTTGCGCGCCCGGATTGTTTTCGCATAGCCGGATTTGTTCACCTGCCGGCCACGGGCGATGGCCATGTCGTTGTCCGCCACGTCGTCGGTGATGACGCTGCCCGTAGCGATGTAGGCGCCGTCGCCGATGGTGACCGGAGCCACCAGCGAAGTATCGGAGCCGATGAAACTGTCGGCGCCGATGACCGTCCTGTGCTTGTTCAGCCCGTCGTAATTGCAGGTGATGGTGCCGGCCCCGACATTGGTGCGCGCGCCGATCTCGGCATCGCCGATATAGGTCAGATGGTTGACTTTGGCACCCTCGCCGACTGTGGCGTTCTTGATCTCGACGAAATTGCCGACATGGCTCTGCGACTGGAGATCGGCGCCCGGCCGCAAACGCGCGAACGGCCCGATAATGGCGCCCGCGGCGATGTGGGCCCCCTCGATATGGGAAAACGCCTTGATGGTGACGCCGCTTTCGATGCTGACGCCCGGCCCGAAAAAAACGCTTGGCTCGATGCCCACATCCGGTGCGATCTCGGTATCCCACGAGAAATAGACCGTCTGCGGATCGGTCAGGGTCACGCCGGCGACCATCACCTTCTGCCGTATCCGGTCCTGATAGAGCGCTTCGGCGCGGGCAAGCTGGTCGCGGCTGTTGACCCCCATGACGTCGGCTTCCGGCGCCACCGAATAGGAAACCGAATAGCCGGCCCGGTTGGCCAGCGGCACCAGGTCGCCGAGATAAAACTCCTTCTGGGCGTTGTCATTGCCGATCTCGTCGATCAGTTCTGCGAACACTTCGGCGCGGAAGGCGACAATGCAGGCATTGCACAGTTCGATCTTGCGCTCTTTGTCGCTGGCGTCCTTGTGCTCGCGTATGTCGATCAGCCTTTCGCCCTCGGTCAGCAGGCGCCCGTATCCGGTCGGATCCCCGGGAGCAAAGGCCAGAACCGCGCCGTCGAAACCGGCCTCGATCCGTTCCAGCACGCCGGTGAAATTTTCGCCGCGCAGCAGCGGATGATCGCCAAAAACCACGGCGACGACGCCTTTGGCGCCTTCCCAGGCCGGTCGCGCCATCCGGGCGGCATGGGCCGTGCCCAGCCGTTCGGCCTGGACGAAAAGTCTGGCTTCCGGGAAGGCTTTTTGCAGCGAGGCGCCGACTTCCGGCCGGTCCGGCGTCGTCACCACCGAAATCGTCTCGGCGCCGGCATCCTTTGCCGCCTGAAAGACGTGATGGACGATCTCTCGCCCGGCGACCTTGTGCAGAACCTTGGGCGTTTGCGACTTGAAGCGCGTGCCTTCGCCCGCCGCCAGAATGATGACCTGCAAACCGTTCATGTCCGACTCCGGCATCTCTGGCGGCCATAGATGCCGCTCCTTAGCACAAAACTGTGGCGTGGCACACATGCCGCCGACGGCTGTCGGCGGCAATGGTAAACTTCAGTTTGTATTTGATTCGCATGGGGATGGACGCCGTGTCCAAGCCGGTGGAGCACTACCGCCAGTCCGACGTCACTTTCTGGGGAATCATGGCCATTGCGGCGAGCGGGCTGGCCGTATCGGCGACGGCATTGCCGGCGCTTTTGCCGCCCCAGATCTTCACCGCGCTCCATGCCAGCCGTTACAGCGGCGCCGACGTCAACAGCCTGAGAGCCGAAATCTCGACGCTGTTGGACGAAACGGCAGTCCTCAAGCTCGACAACGCCCAGATGATCACCCGCATGGGGCTGGCCGAAAAGAACCGCGGCATCATCCAGCAGCGCGTCGGCGCCCTCGAGAACACCCTGCCGCTTCTGGTCGAACAGATCCCGCCGGGTCAGGCGGTCGATACCAGCATCGTTACCTCCTCGGTCGACAACGGCACAAAAAGCACCGACATCCCCGGCGGCAGCGTCGAGATCTCGCATACCCCGCTTTATCCGGACGAACCAGCCGACCCCTCCTCCGGGGACGGCGCGACAACGCCGTCCACGAACGAGACGGTCGCACCTTCTGCCGATGCCGCGCCCAAAGCCAGCGACCCCGGCCTCGAACCGGTCGAAACCGACGCCTATGGCCTTGCCATGGGCGGAACGGTGTCGCTTTCGGACGCCTATGTCTCCTGGCTCGATCTCAGGAACAAGATCGGCGCCCTGCTGATCGGCATGGAGCCGATCCTGTCGGGTCAGGATGGCGGCTATCACATCGTTGCCGGCCCGGTCGACCGCATCGCCCGCGCCGAGGAATTGTGCGGCTATATCGAAAAGGCGGGTCTGCAATGCCTGCCGGTGCCCTATTCCGGCTACAAAATGCCGATGTAGCGATTTTGCCCGTTTCGACCGGCAATGGCTGGCGATTTCACTTGACGGTTGACTCGCCGGGCCGAGCCTCTATTTTCCGCCGCATCCGCTCAAGGGCCGCTCGACCGGCCCGGGTTTGGCAGGCGCCCGTAGCTCAGTGGTAGAGCATCCGACTTTTAATCGGATGGTCGGCGGTTCGACCCCGCCCGGGCGTACCATTCCACAGCTGGTTCCGACCAAGGCAAAATCAGCGCACGACGCGCTTTAACCGTTCCGGAACATGTGCGCCGTTTTCTTCTGGTCGCGGCGTTTCCTGCCAGAAGCCGGTATCCGCTTTTTCGCAGGATGCTCCAAAAGCCTGGATGAGGCTTTCGAAGGCAGGAAGGCCGTGAGAGCCGTGGTTGGAATGGCAGCAGTCCTGCGTGCGGCGTCGCGGAAGCCGCAGCCCGAATGGCGATGGCAAACCGCCCCCTTTCCGGGATAATCTGGGGCACATGCCTGGTTGCCGGGGCAGCGCCTGCGCCGAGCCCGGCACAGCCGATTTGGGGAAGATGCCATGAAGGCCGTGCTTTACGAACGTTTCGGCGGCCCGCCGAAGCTCACCACTGTTCCCGATCCCGTGCCGGATGCCGACGGCGTCGTGGTCAAGCTCGAAGCCAACGGCATCTGCCGCAGCGACTGGCACGGCTGGATGGGCCACGATCCCGATATCGTTCTGCCGCATGTCCCCGGGCACGAACTGGCCGGCACCGTCGCCGCCGTCGGACGCAATGTGACGAAATGGAAGACGGGCGACCGGGTGACGGTGCCCTTCGTCACCGGCTGCGGGCACTGCCCGGAATGCGCGTCCGGCAACCAGCAGATCTGCCGCAACCAGCATCAGCCCGGCTTCACCCACTGGGGCTCTTTTGCCGAATATGTGCCGATCCACTGGGCCGACACCAATCTGGTGGCATTGCCGGATGAACTGGATTTCGCCACCGCCGCCAGCCTCGGCTGCCGTTTCGCCACCTCGTTCCGGGCCGTGGTCGATCAGGCCAGGGTCTCGGCCGGGCAATGGGTCGCGGTGCACGGATGCGGCGGGGTCGGGCTTTCCGCCATTCAGATCGCCGGCGCCATCGGCGCCCGTGTCGTGGCCATCGACATTGCCGAGGACAAGCTCGAACTGGCCGGAAAGATCGGCGCCGTCGCCACGCTCAACGCCGGAAACGTCGCCAGCGTGCCCGAGGCGATCATCGAGATCACCGACGGTGGCGCCCATGTCTCGCTCGATGCCCTGGGGCACCCGACAACCTGCTTCAATTCCATCGCCTGCCTCAGGCGGCACGGCCGGCACATCCAGGTCGGCCTGACGATGGCGGAGCAGGCGACGCCGTCCATCCCCATGGACCGGGTGATCTCGCACGAGCTCGAGATTTACGGCAGCCACGGCATGCAGGCCTATCGCTACGAGGCGATGCTCGCCATGATCCTGTCCGGAAAGCTCATGCCGCAACGCCTGATCGGGGCGCGGGTCAACCTCGAGCAATCGATCGCGGCACTGACCAGCATGGACGATTTCCGCTCCCTTGGCGTGACGGTGATCACCGAATTCTGACGCCCTGATCGGATTGGCCGGCGGTACGGACTTTCCGGGCATTTCGAGGCTTCCGGACGCCCATGCCGATTCACCCGAACCGTCTGCGTCCATTTGGTTTCTTGGCCGACCGGAATCGGCATGCAAAACTCCTTTACAATAGATACAAAGTGCCATTTCGTTCCTGTGCCAAGCCTTGACGCGGCGCCAGGCCCGTGGGCCGACAAGGGATCAAGAGGGATAATAAGATGGCCGAAGAAACGCTACCGCCCCCACCGACCGAATGGCCCGAACTCGACGACCCGACCATTCTTGAAACGATCCTCGAAATCATCGCCACCGAGGGCGCCGTGGAGCGCGATGTCATCGTGCCGACCGCAACGCTCGACACGCTCGGCATCGCCTCGATGGACGTGATGATGATCCTCATGGGGGTCGAGGAAAAACTCGACGTCTATGTGCCCATGGACGCCGAAATCGCCGCATCGCGCAATCTTTCCGAATTCATCTCCGCCATCGTTCAGGCCATGCAGGCGGCGAGCGAACCGGCAGCGGCAGCCGGCGAATGACCGGAGTCGTCATTACCGGCATGGGCGCCGTTTCGGCGGCGGGCCTCGGCGTCGCCTCCTTGTGGGAAGCGGCGCGTGACGGGGTCAGCAAGGTCGGCCCCCTGTCCCTGCCGCGCGGCGAGAGTCTCAGAATAAGGATCGCGGCCAGTGTCCCCGATTTCGACCCGACACGCCATATCGACGAGGTGACGCTCAGGCGCTGCGACCGGTTCACCCAGTTTTCCCATATCGCTGCCGCCGAGGCCATTGCCCAATCGGGCATTGCCCCGGATGAGCTTGCCGGCGAACGGACCGGGGCCATTTTCGGATCCGGCATCGGCGGCATGTCGACCGTGGATGAAGGCTGTTATCTGTTCTACTGCTCCGAGCAACGTCCGCAGCCCATGGCCATCCCGAAGCTGATGCCGAGTTCGGCGGTTTCCGACATCAGCATTACCCACGAGATTACCGGCCCCTGTTTCGCCGTCACCAGTGCCTGCGCCTCGGCCAGCCAGTCGATCGGCGTCGCCATGCAGTTGATCCGCGCCGGTATCATCGACCGCGCCATCGCCGGCGGCAGCGAAGCCTGCCTGACACCGGTCACCATCAGGGCCTGGGAAATGCTGAGGGTGTTGAGCCCCAATGCCTGCCGGCCCTTCGCGCGCACGCGCAATGGCATGGTCATCGGCGAAGGCGCCGGTGCCTTCGTGCTCGAATCCGAGGCGGCGGCGGCAAGACGCGGCGCCACGCCCCTCGCCCGGCTCGTCGGTTACGGCACGGCGAGCGACTCCCGCGACATCATCCAGCCCGATGTCGGGGGCGCCTCCGCCGCCATGCGTGCCGCCCTTTCCGATGCCGGCCTGGCGCCAGAGGACATCGGCTACGTCAACGCTCATGGCACCGGCACGGTGCTCAACGACATCAACGAATCCGCCGCCATCCGTGAGGTCTTCGGCGCCTACACCGACAGCCTGCCGGTCTCCTCGACCAAGCCGGTCATCGGCCACACGCTCGGCGCCTCGGGGGCGCTCGAACTTGCGGTCGCGATCATGGCCTTGCGTGAACAGATCATCCCGCCGCAGATCAATTGCACCGAACCCGACCCCAAATGCCCGCTGAACCTGCCGACAAACGGCGCGGTCGCGGCACGGCTTGGCGCCGTCATGAGCAATTCCTTTGCCTTTGGCGGCATCAACGCGACCCTCATCGCGACACCGGCGAGCTAGGACATGACGGAGACGCCGCCACCCCGATCCCTCGGTCGCTTTCGGGTCAGAACGGACCCCGAAGCGCTTGCTGCCTTCCGCCGCGCCACCGGTCGCGACGACACGGACCGTTCCATTCCCGCCACCTTTCCGATCACCTGGATCGCCGAACCGCACCTTGCCGTGGTCGCGGGCCGCTTCCCGCATCACCGCCAGGTACAGGTCGCGGTAGTGGGACCGGGTGAGCGGCGTTGGCAGGCCAGCGACCACCCGGGCCGGGTCGAGCCCCAGCCACCGGAAC
>CAZKTH010000189.1:0-7344 GCA_964555575.1 uncultured Devosiaceae bacterium
GGTCCTCAGTTGGCGCAAAACCGGGACCCACTTTTGCGCACGATGCTCTAGAGCAAAATGCGTTCTGATGGAATCGGAACGCATGCCCACTTTCTTTGTGGTCGCATCCTTCGGACCTTAATTCGTGCCGCCGGCACGATTTGCCCCGTCGGATCGGCCCATTCGCAGCATCACAGCTTGTTCGCCATCGGAACGGCCGGCGTGGAAATCGCCGTGCCCAGGCCGAAGGCGACGGACTGGAAGGGGGCAGCATGAGCCTTGAGGACCGCATCGACAAAGCCCCTGATCGCGCCGCCGTGCTGGCCCTGCTGAAGCGGGCCCTCGACCACTGCATCGCTGCAGGGTAGCGCTAAGCTTGCGAACGGCGGTGCCTGCGATGGCCAACTGCGCGTCTTTTTGCGGCAAGCACGCATCGTGACAGGCGCTCTCAGCCTGCGCCATGAGAGGTGAACACCTGGCGCATGCGTTCCTCGAAGAACGGCATCGTGCAGCCCTGGGTCAGGTCGAACGCACCGCGCTGGGCCGCATGCATCCGGCATTTGCCGCGGGCATAATCCGGCAGGCGGCGGAAGAAGCCGGTTTCAAGACGCGCCAATATGGCGGGATCGCCGACGAAAGGCCCAGTCAGGACAATCCGGTCGGCATAGAAGGCCTTGTTGAGATTGGCGAGCGCGAGAGCAAAGGCGTCGACGGCATGTTCGACTATCGGCAACCGCGACAACCCGTTCGCCTTGAGGAAGGTTGCAAACGCGGTTTCATCCGAGGGGACGTCGGGAAAGCTTTTGCGCAATTCGGGCAGGAGCGACCAGAGCGAGGCGATGGTTTCCAGGCACCCCGTCTCGCCGCAATGACACCGCCGGCTCGCCTCACGATCGACCGTCCAGTGTCCGAACTCGCCGAAACTGCCGACGCTCGATTCGATGACCGTTCCGTTCCAGGCGTAGGACGACCCGATGCCATAGCCCCAGTGGACGAACAGAACGCCGCCGCTGCGCTCCTCGCTCTTGCGCAAAAGCCTTGTCCGCAGCTCGAGCGTCAGGTTCCGGTCGACGCGGATGGGCAGGCCCGCCTGTTCGGCGATCTCGTCAAAGGGCAATGACTTCATCAGAGGCCAGCGTGCCGAATAAACCCAGTGCCGGCGCTGTGGATCAATGATCCCCGGTACGACGACGCCGATGCCGAGAACCTCGGAACGTCTGGAAACACCCTGCGTCAGTCTTGCGATCAGTTGCGTGACGACGGCCATGATCGATCGATTGTCCGCTTCCGCCCGGTTGAATTCGGCGACCTCTTCGCGGACGACGGCCCCGGTCATGTCGACAAGGGCGCAGCGAATGTCATGCGAGACCACGCGAAGCATCACGACGACAAAGCGATCGACAACAGGGGCCAGGAGCATTTCGGGACGGCCCCTGCCGGCGGGCGCAACCGCTCGTACCTCGGCGACCACACCGGCCTCGATCAGCTCGTTGACCAGGGTCGAAATCGTGGTGGGACGCATGGCCAGACGACTGGCCAGACGTTTGCGCGTTGCGTCCTCGCCGCCGCATATCTCCTTGAGAACACGTGCCTTGTCGCGATCAAGCGCGCTGGCGGTGAAGCCGGCAAAAATCGTGTCAAAAGGTATCAGCATGGCGCCTTGACCGCATTTAATAACACTCTAGGATATTAAGTGTTCTATCTGGGTTGTCGACCCAATTTATCAATGCGAGGGAGCTGCATCCATGAAATCCAAACTCGTTGCCATGGCACTGGCCACGGCCGTTGTGTCGCTGATGACTGTCGGCGGGGCCAATGCCGCCGAGGTGCTGCGCCTCGGACACATCCGGGACACCAACTATCCCACCCATCTGGGCGCATTGAAGTTTGCCGAGATCGTCAAGGCCGAATCCGGCGGCCAACTCGAAGTCAAGGTCTATCCCAACAGCCAGCTCGGCGGGGCGAAGGAAATGTTCGTCCAGATGCAGACCGGCGACCTCGAAATGGTCTATGGCGGCATCAACACCTTCGCCTGGATCAAGGGCGGCGAGGCCTTCGAGATCACGGCGATCCCGTTCCTCTACCGTGACTACGACCACATGAAGGGCGTGCTCGATTCCGACATCTTCGCGCCGATCATCGCAAAGGCCGAAGACGCGACCGGCATCAAGGTCGTCGCCATCAGTGGTGACACCGCCCCGCGCGGCCTCAGCGCCAATCGCGAGGTCAACACCGCCGCCGACTTCAAGGGCCTGAAGATCCGCACCGCCGCAAGCCCGACCGTCCTCAGGGCCATGCAGACGCTCGGCGCCCTGCCGCAGCAGATCCCGTTCTCCGATCTCTATCTGGCGCTGAAGACCGGTGTCGTGGACGCCCAGGAGAACGGCGCCGCCGTCGTCGAGTCCGCATCCCTTTATGAAGTGCAGAAGTACTACATGAAGACCGACTACATCCGCGACATCGAGACCTTCTACATGTCGATGGACAAGTGGAACGCACTGACAGGCGAACAGCAGGCGATCATCTCCAAGGCCGCCGAGGAAGCGGGCGCCTACGAAACCCAGCTGCTCGATGAGCTGATGGCCGGCGTCTATGGCCGCCTCGGCAGCCAGATGACCATCGTTTATCCCGATCTCGACAGCATCCGCCAGGCGCTCAACGGGGCATTCGACGATTTCGAAGGCGAGAAATGGCCGGCCGGCCTGATCGCCAAGATCACCGCATTCCAATAGGTTCGGCGTCCTTGCCGCCGGGCGCGCATCGATCGGTGCGCCCGGCACTATTCCACTCGGGACAAAAGCAGAAAAAATGGTCGCTCTGCTGTTCGTGATGCTTTTCGCCCTCGTCGCGCTCGGCATGAACATCTGGCTGGCGATGGGCATAAGCGGTCTGCTCTACATCCTCATCCAGGGCGAGATGTCGCTGCGCATGGTCGCCTCGACCATGGTCGGCGGCGTCGATTCGACGACACTGGTGGCCATTCCCTTCTTCATCCTCGCCGGCGAACTGATGAACAAGTCCGGCATCACCACCAAGCTCACCGAGCTCGCGGACTATTTCATCGGTCGTGCCAAGGGCGGACTCGCCTATGTCGCCGTTGTCGTCAATGTCATCGTCGCCGGGGTATCCGGTTCGGCGGTTGCCGACGCCAGCGCCGTGTCCTCGGTGATCGTGCCGACCATGGTCAAGCGCGGCTACGACCGGGCGTTCGCGGCCTCGATCAATGGCGCGGCGGCGGTGCTCGGCCCGATCATTCCGCCGTCGATCCCGATGATCTTCATCGGCATCATCTCCGGCATCTCCATCGGCAAGCTTTTTCTCGGCGGTGTCGTGCCGGGCCTGCTGATGGGCGCCGTTCTGATCGCGACCATCTTCATCCTAAGCAGGCGGCGCAACTATCCGACCGTTGCGATCGAGATGAGCATGGAGTCCCTGATCCGCCTGATGCGCGACTCCTTCTTCGCGCTCATGGCTCCGGTCATCATTCTCGGCGGCCTGGTCTTCGGCTTCGTCACGCTGGTCGAAGTCTCGGTTCTGGCGGTCCTTTACATCCTCGTCATCTCGCTGTTCGTTTATCGCAGCATCCGCATCTCCGAACTGCCGGGCATCTTTTACTCTTCGGCGGTCTTTTCCTCCTCGATCATGATCATTTTCGCGGTGGTGGGGCTCTACCAGTACATTATCGCCTACGAGCAGCTCGGCGAGCAGCTCGGTGCGCTGATCCCGGCGCTGAACCTGTCGCCGTTCATGTTCCTGCTGCTTGTCAACATCTTCTTCCTGCTGCTCGGCTGCATTCTCGACGCGGTGCCGGTGATGCTGATCTTCTTCCCGGTCCTGCTGCCCATCGCGACCGATCTCGGGATCGACCCGACCCATTTCGGCGTCATCGTCGTGCTCAACCTGATGATCGGCCTGCTGACGCCTCCGATCGGTGTGCTGCTCTTTCTCGAATGCAAGATTGCCGGCGTCGGTTTCGGAGAGCTGCTTCGGGAAATCTGGCCGTTCGTCGTCGCCCTGCTCATCGTTTTGGCGCTGTGTACCTACGTGCCGGGTCTGGTGACCTGGCTGCCCAACCTCGTTTTCGGCTCGTGAGGAGAGACTGATGAAACCCCTGATCGGTTTTCTGCTCTCGATCGCCAAGGTGGTGACGACGGTCCTGTTCATCTCCATTTTCGGGCTCTACGTCATCCAGATCGTCCTGCGCTACATCATCGGGACGACCTGGCTGTGGGCGCCCGATGCCATCCGCCTGATGTTCGTCTGGGCCGTCTTTCTCGGCGCCTCGGTACTCTATGCCGCCAATGGCCATCTTGCCGTCGACGCCCTGGTCACGCGCTTTTCCGAGACGCACCAGCGCCTCATCGCCATCTTCGTCGAACTCATGGCGCTCGGCTTTTTCGCCGTCGTCTTCTTCAGGGGAATCGAGATCGCCCAGAAGCGCATGCGCATCCCGTTCGACACCTGGGACATACCCACCGGCTACGCCTATGCCGCGGTCTCGGTCGGCGCCGTCCTGATGTTTCTGATCGGCATCGACCGCATCGCCGATCACATACGTGCCTTACGCAAGGGAGTAACGCCACATGTCCAGTGAGACCGAATTCTATCGCGCCAGCATTGCCGGCCTCCTCGATGAGATCCATCAGGGCCTGCCCGCCATCGAGGCGGCGGCGAAGGTCGTGGCGAAGGCCGTCATGGACGACAAGCTGATCCATGTCATCGGTCCGGGCGGACATTCCAACATGGGCGCCGAGGAGCTGCTGTGGCGGGCCGGCGGCCTGGCGCCAATCAACGCCATCCTCGATCCGGGCACCAACCTCATCCACGGCGCCAAGCGCTCCAACGTCATCGAACGCACCCATGGCTACGCCCGGGGCGTGCTCGATTCCTACCGGGTCGGCCGGACGCCGGGCGAGGTCATCATCATCGTCAACGCCTATGGCGTGAACGCCATGTGCATCGACACCGTGATGGAAGCGCGGGAACGTGGCATGACATCGATCGGCGTCACCTCGCGCTCCTTCGCCGACACCCTGCCCGCCGACCATCCGGCGCGTCACCGCTCGGGCAAGAACCTCTACCAGGAAGCCGACCATTTCCTCGACAACCATCTGCCGCTCGGCGACGCCATCGTCGAGGTCGAAGGCTGCGCCGAAAAGACCGGGCCGACCTCGACCTTCTGCAACGTCTTCACCCTCAACCTGCTGATGATCGAGACCATCCGGGCGATCGTCGCCATGGGCGGCACACCACCGGTGTGGCGCAGCGCCAACATGCCCGGGGGCGACACCGCCAACCGGGAACTGGAGGACAAATTCATCCCGCGCATCCGCCATCTCGGCTGAGTGCGCCCGGACGAATATGCGACGACGTCATCAAGAGCGACCGAACATGCCGGATCTGCAACAGGCCACCGCAGCCGAAATCATCATCTCCCAGCCGTCTCGGCCCCGCCGCTACGCGGTTGCGGACGACGGCAGGATCGCCGCCGCCGGCGCCGTAGTTGCCGAGGTGGGCGATGCCATTACCACCCCCGGGCTTGTCGACCTGCAGGTGAACGGGTTCGGCGGCGTCGATTTCAACGCCGACGGCCTCACCGCCGACGCACTCGACCGGGCGCTGACAGCGATGCTGGCAACGGGCGTGACCCGCTGCCTGCCGACGATCATCACCGCACCGGCCGATCGCCTCAAGGCCCGCCTGCAGGCGCTCGACGCCGCCGTTCGCGACAGCCGCCTCGGTCCCTTCATGGTCGCGGGCATCCATCTCGAAGGCCCGTTCCTTTCGCCCGAGGACGGCTATGCCGGCTGCCATCCCAAGCACGCCATGCGCCTGCCGACGATCGCGGCCTATGACGAATTGACCGGAGGTCTCGGGACGCCCGTCGTCCTCACCACCATCGCGCCGGAACGCGCCGGCGCCGTTCCCTTCATCCGCGAACTCGTCGCACGCGGGGTCGTCGTCGCGCTCGGCCATACCCATGCCCTGCGTGACGATATCCTCAAGGCGGCGGATGCCGGCGCCGCCATGTCGACCCATCTCGGCAACGCCATCTCGCATCAGCTCGAAAAGAACGACAACCCTCTGTTCGCCCAGCTTGGCGAGGACCGGCTGACGGCCGGCCTGATCGCCGACGGCATCCACATTCCACCCTACATGCTGCAGTCCTGGATCCGCGCCAAAACAACCGGGCGCGTCGTGCTCGTCACCGACGCCACTGCCGCGGCGGCGGCCGAACCGGGCAAGTACACGCTCGGTGATCTCGCCATCGAGCGCGGTGCCGACGGCGTGGTGCGCGAACCCGGCTCGCCCTACCTTGCCGGCTCCTGCGCGACGCTCGACGGCTGCCTGTGGAACGTCATGCACTGGTTCGGCTACGACTTCGCCACGGTTTTCCGGATGGTGCGGGACACGCCGCTGTCGATCCTCGGCCGCGCCGCCGAACCCCGGACCGGCGACATCGCCGAATGCGTTGACTGGCGCCGCGCCGACACTGGCTGGCAGGTCGCCGGCGCCCGTGTCGGCCCCTGGCAGATCGCCCCGATTTCCTCCCAGACGACAAAAAGACAAAAGCTGCAAACCACATGAAGATCCTCATCAGCCAGACCAGGGAAGCCTCCGGCCGCCAGGCCGCGACGGAAGGGGGCGACCTTGTCGCCAGGGCCATTGCCGAACGCGGCGAGGCGCGCATCATCCTCGCGACCGGATCGAGCCAGTTCGACATGCTGGCGGCGCTCGTCGCACGCACCGACATCGACTGGTCAAGATGCTCGGTGTTCCATCTGGACGAATATGTCGGCCTGGCGCCGACCCATCCGGCGAGCTTTGTCGGCTACCTGACGGAGCGATTCGTCAGTCAGGTGAAGAACCTCAAGCGCTTCGAAGCCATAGATGGCCTGAATGCTCCCAGTGCCGAACTCGTCCGTCTCAATCGTGCCATCGCCGGCGACCCGATCGATGTCGCCTTCATCGGCATCGGCGAAAACGGCCATCTTGCCTTCAATGATCCGCCAGCCGACTTTTCCGTCGCCGATGCCTATATCCAGGTCGAACTCGATGTCGCCTGCCGCAACCAGCAGGTCTCCGAAGGCTGGTTCCCCACTTTTTCCGATGTGCCGACGCACGCCTTCTCGATGAGCATTCCGCAGATCCTCAAATCGCGTTCAATCATCTGCACCGTGCCCGACGTCCGAAAGGCGGAAGCGGTCAGGAACGCCGTTGAGGGGCCGATAACCAGTCTCTGCCCGGCCTCCGCCCTGCAGCAGCACGGCGATACCCGTCTGTTCCTGGATGGCGAAGCGGCTTCGCTCCTCTAGAGCATCGTGCGCAAAAGTGGGTCCCGGTTTTGCGCCAACTGAGGACCGA
>CAZKTH010000190.1:0-7280 GCA_964555575.1 uncultured Devosiaceae bacterium
AGCTTCCAGAACGATCCGCAGCTAAAAAATTCCGCCCTGACCGGTCTTGGCGGCCTCGCGGTGGGCATGCTGCTGAGCGGCGGCAAGCCGCACAAGCTCATCGGCAACACGCTGAAGCTCGGCGCCGCCGCCGCCGTCGGCGGGCTGGCCTGGAGCGCCTGGCAGAAATACCAGCAGGATCAGGGGAACGCGGCGACGGCCGGGGACGAACGACAGTTTCTCGCCCAGGCGCAACCGGACGGCGAGGAGACGGGCAGGAGCCTGGTGCGCGCCATGATCGCCGCGACCAAGGCGGACGGACAGATGGACAGCGCGGAAAAAAGCGCCATTTTCGCCAAGCTCGAAACCATGTCGCTCGGGGCCGAGGAAAAGGCATGGGTGTTCGACGAACTGATGGCGCCACTCGATATCGACGCCGTGGTTGCGCCGGCGACGACGCCGGAGATGGCGGCCGAGATCTACGCCGCCTCGCTGGTGGCGATGACCGCCGACACGCCGGAGGAACGCGCCTATCTCGACCGGCTTTCGGCCCGGCTCGGGCTCGATCCGAACCTGGCAAGGCAGATCGAGGCCACCGCCGGCTGAGTTTCAAAGCCGGCGGCATGCCGCCGGGGATAATGAAACAGCGTCACATCGACAGAGGCGTGGTCCAAAGGCTAGGAGAAGGCCCGAAAGGTCTTTCCAAACCATGTCCGTTCTCGACCAGGCCCTGCCCATCCTCCTGCTGATCGGCGTCGGCGTCGCCCTGCGGCTTTTTTCCGTCGTTTCGTCCGAAACGATAGAGGAAATCAAGAAGCTGGTGGTGACGCTGGTGCTGCCGAGCGTTCTGTTCTCCGTCTTTCTCGAGCTGAAGTTCGAGACCGCCTATGTCGGCCTGTTCATCCTCGTCGCCGCCATCTGTGTCGCCCTCTATCTGCTGGGATTGTGGATCGGACGGCTGGTGGCCCCCCACCATCCCTATTTTCCGTTCCTGTTCACCGGTTTCGAATACGGCATGCTCGGCATATCGCTGTTCGGCGCCGCCTATGGGCTCAATGCCATCGGCTATGTCGCTGTCGTCGATCTGGCGCACGAACTGTTCATCTGGTTCGTTTTCGCCCCGCTTCTGATGATCCGGCGCGACGGCAACAGCGATCCGGCGGCGATCCTTGGGATGTTCGTCACCTCGCCGGTGGTGATCGGCCTTGTCGGCGGCATCGTTTTCAACGCCCTGGGACTGGCCGACACGATCAAGACCGCGCCGGTGCTGTCGAGCGTCTATGCGGCGCTGCAGCTCATGACGGGCATGGCGGTGCCGCTCATTCTGATCATTGTCGGCCACGGCATCCGCATCGAGCGCGAAGGGCTCAACGACGTGCTGGTAATGACGGGACTGCGCTACGCCCTGATCGTTCCTGCCGCTCTTTTGATCGACCATTTTGTCGTCGCCGGCCTGCTCGGCCTCGGGCCGGGCTTCCGCGCCGGCTTTTTCACCCTGATGATCCTGCCGCCGCCCTTCATCATCCCGCTGTTCATGCAGAAGGCAGCGGCGGACGAGAAGACCTATGTGACCAATGTCCTGGCCGTCTCGACCCTTGTCTCGCTTGCCATCTTCTCGATCTATCTCGGCTTTCATCCGGTGGTGTGACCGGGTGGCCGGCAGACCCGCTGCCGCCCCGCCCGGCGATGCGCTTGACTTTTGCCCCGACCCTCCATAGAACCCGGCCTACCTTCGGGCCGGACGGCCCCAGGGCGCACCCGGGATTTCCTTGCTGGAAGTCTGTCGGCCTGCCGAAACGGCAGGCAGAGGAGGGCGCGGTTCCTTGCCTCAACGGCGAGCGATCGGGCGGACACGGCCTTTTTCGTTCGAACGTTGCAGGCGTTATTTGCGGAACGCGCGGTTTGATCCTTTCAAACGCCGGTTCCGCCGCGTTTTTTGAAAGGACACGCGATGTCGCGGCGCCACAGTGCCAAACACAAAATCGACCGCCGTCTGGGCGAGAACATCTGGGGCCGGCCGAAGAGCCCGCTCAATGTGCGGGCCTATGGTCCCGGCCAGCACGGCCAGCGCCGCAAGGGCAAGCTTTCCGACTTCGGCCTGCAGCTGAGGGCCAAGCAGAAGCTCAAGGGCTATTACGGCGATATCTCGGAAAAGCGTTTCCACCGCTATTACGTCGAGGCCTCGCGCCAGCGTGGCGATACCGGCGAGCTGCTGATCGGGCTGCTCGAAAGCCGGCTCGACGCCATCGTCTATCGTGCCAAATTCGTGCCGACCGTGTTTGCCGCCCGCCAGTTCGTCAATCACGGCCACGTCACCGTCAACGGCAAGCGGGTCAACATCGCATCCTATTCCTGCAGTCCGGGCGACGTCATCGAGGTCAAGGAAAAGTCCAAGCAGATGGCGCTGGTGCTCGAGGCGATCCATCTCGCCGAGCGCGACGTGCCGGACTATATCGAAGCCGACCACAACAAGATGGTCGCGACCTATGCCCGTCTGCCGGGGCTTTCCGATGTGCCCTATCCGGTGCAGATGGAACCGAACCTGGTCATCGAATACTACTCGCGCTGATCGCAGCGCTGCCGCGAATGCGAAAGGCCGCCCGTTCGGGCGGCCTTTTTGTGCGTCATGCCGGCCGGCGGATCTCAGGCACCGGCGAAGGCGGGAAAGGCCATGCTGAGCGGACGGATGCGTTTGTCGGGCGCTTCCATCTCGGAATAGGACGTATCGATCTCGTCGACCGCGCCCGGACCCGGCACCACGAGCTTGACGCGCTCGCGCTGCTGGAAGAACTTCAGAACCGCCGCGACCTTCTCGCCGGTCCGTACCGCATCCATCGCCGCCGCGACCTCCGAGGCGAGTTCGCGCGAATAGGGGAAGGCCGTTTCGCGGGTACGCGAGCCCGGATAGCGCGCTTTGTCGCTCAGATCGTACCAGATGGACACATAGCCGCTTTCCTCGCCATCTTCGGGCTCGTGCACCAGCGCCCACTGGAAATCGACCGGCGTGGTGTCGGGCTCCGGATCGGGCACCTTTTCCCAGCTTTCCAGATAGCGTTCGTCGTTGTAGTCGACGGCGTAGATCGGCTTTGCGGGCAGGTTGGCCTCGAAGCCGACAAGACGCTTGTGGATCGAGATCAGGTTGACGATCGACGTCCAGGAATTGACCAGGAACTTGAAGGAACTGGAGACCTGGTCGAAGGCGTTGATGATCTGGGTGAACACGCCGAAGGTGATGATGCCCGCCGCGATTGATGGCCCCATGGCGATATAGGGGATGAAAACGGCGCCCTGCAGATAGGCGTAGCGGGCAACGTTGAAATACAGATAGTTGAAATAGAGGCGGAAATAGTTCTTCTGCACGTTCTTGAAGAAGTCGCGGACCGCCAGCGGCCGTGCGTGCTCGTCATAGTCCTCGCCATAGACCAGTTCCTTTCGGTACGAGGCTTCGACGCGCTGGTTGTGGAAGTTGAGACCCGGCAGACGGATACCGACGCCCCAGAGCAGCAGGGTGCCGAAAACGGCCGAGGCGAGCGCGACCCAGACAAGGCTGCCATTGACGTGACCGATCCAGGGCAGTTCGTTCAGCTTGGTCGAAAGCGACCACAGGATCGGCAGGAAGACCAGCAGCGTCATCACCGAGTCGATGAAGGAGACGCCGAGGCTCTCGACGATATTGACGAAATCGCGGGTGTCTTCCTGGATACGCTGCGAGGCGCCTTCGACATGGCGCACCGATTTCCAGTTCGCCAGATAGAAGAAGCTCATCGCCCGCCGCCAGCGGAACAGATAGTGCGACACCAAAAAGAGGTTGAGCACCAGGATGGTGATATTGATCACCAGCACGACGGCGACCGTCCAGATGAAGCCGATGAACTGGTCGAAGCTGACCGAATTCGGCGTTTGCAGCGCCTTCTGGATCAGATCGTAGAACTGGCCATACCAGCTATTGAGCCAGGCGCTGATCTGGACGTTGAAATAGACGACCTCGATGATGGTGATCGACCCGATGGTCGACCAGTTGAGCCAATGCCGGTTGTTGCCAAGGATGTACCAGGGAATGGCAAAGCTGTAGCCGGTAACGATCATGTATTCATAAAGCCAGAGGCGATCCGCGTTCAGAAACGGCGCGTTGGGGCCGTCCGGCGGCAGGCCGAACAGATAGGAAATATTGAGAAATGGTTCGATCTGGGCGCCGAACAAAAACCAGACGGCCATGAAAAATGCGGCCCAGATCGCCGCAGCCGGAAAGAAGATCCGGGGCTCGGGAAAAAACGAACGGAACACTGGGCAAGACTCCTTGGCGGGATTCGTTTGGCAGGCGGGAAGCCGTCATCTAACTGACAGACTGTCGCGTCGGCAAGCGCCGTCGGTAGGTCGTGACTTTGGCGTGATCGCGGCAAACCCGGCATTTTGCTGAACGCACGCATCGGTTTCGTTGCGGGCGCTTGCCATATCTATATTTAAAACTAATTCTCGGTTCGATTTTGACATCGAGGAAATCCGGCGCGCGGATAACAATCTTGCTTGTGATCCTTCAGGTCCTCGACCTTCTAGCTCCGGCTCGCAAAGCACGTCACAACTCTCTGCCTGTTCCCGGGTGGCGGATCGGAATGCCCCCCCTTTCGACCTGCTGTCCGGGGATGGCCTTGAGCAAAAGACGCAAGGCTTTGTGCCCGGGACCGTTCCGCGCTAGAAGAGCGCCAGAACGCAGTCGGGCCCGCCATGAACGATCTGAGCAGAATTGACGACAGCGACGGGTCGGAGCCGGCAACCGCCCATCCGCTCTTCAGGGACGTGCCGAAAAGCGTCAGCTTCAACAAGCTCAGAAAGCGGCTGATCCGCAATGCCCGCGAGGCGATCGAGCGTTTCGGCATGGTCCGGCCCGGCGACCGCTGGCTGGTGGCGCTGTCGGGCGGCAAGGATTCCTTTTCCCTTCTGGCCGTACTTGTCGACCTTCAGTGGCGCGGCCTGCTGCCGGTCGATCTTCTGGTCGTCAATCTCGACCAGGGCCAGCCGGGTTTCCCGAAAAACGTCCTGCCCGACTATCTGGAATCGATCGGGGTCAGGCACCGCATCGAATATCAGGACACCTATTCGATCGTCACCGACAAGCTCCAGCCCGGCGCCACCTATTGTTCGCTGTGCTCGCGTTTGCGGCGCGGCCATCTTTATCGCATCGCCCGCGAGGAGAGGTGCTCGGCCCTGGTTCTGGGCCATCACCGCGAGGACAGCCTCGAAACCTTTTTCATGAACCTGTTCCATGGCGGCAAGCTCGCCGCCATGCCGGGCAAGCTCCTGAACGACGAGGGCGATGTCGAGGTGCTCAGGCCGCTGATCTATTGCGCCGAGTCCGATCTGGGCAAATTCGCCGAGGCGCTCAGCTTCCCGGTCATTCCCTGCAATCTGTGCGGTTCGCAGGACGGGCTCGAGCGCGAGGCGATGAAAAAAATGCTCGATGACATCGAGAAGCGCATGCCCGGCCGCAAGGACGTGATGATCCGCGCCCTCGGCAATGTCCGCCCGAGCCATCTGCTCGACCCGCGCATCTTCGATTTCGGAAATTTGAGAGCCAAATGACATTTGACATTCAAAAGCTTGCCGATGCCCTGCGCGCCGCGGCAAAGGCGGAAATCATGCCGCGTTTCAAGCGCCTCGGCGAGGCCGACATTCGCGCCAAGTCCGAGGCGAGCGATCTGGTCACCAAAGGCGACGAGGCGGCGGAACGCTTTTTGAAACGCGAGGTGGCGGCCCTTTTGCCCGAGGCGTTTTTCGTCGGCGAAGAATCGGTCGCCGCCGATCCCGCCCTTTTGCAGGCACTGCCCGACGCCGATCTGGCCGTGGTGGTCGATCCGATCGACGGCACCGCCAATTTCGTCGCCGGACTGCCGCTTTTCGGGGTGATGGCCGCCGTTTGCCGCCGCGGTGAAGCCATTGCCGGCATCCTCTACGACCCTCTGGACGACGACTGGATCCTGGCGGAAAAGGGTGGCGGCGCCTTCCTGCGCAGACCGAACGGCGAAAGCACACCTGTCAGGGTGGCCGAGCCGGTACCGCTCGCGCAGATGGTCGGCTACGCCTCGACCGGCTTTCTGCCGGCCGGGAGCAAGGCGCGCATCCTTGCCAATCTCGCCAAGCCGCGCCTGTTCGCTTCCCTCAGATGCGCCGCGCACGAATACCGCGCCTTTGCCAGCGGGCACGGCCATTTTCTCATGTATTCCAAGCTCAATCCCTGGGACCATCTGGCCGGCACGCTCATCGCCGCCGAAGCCGGCGCCCATGTCGCCTGTTTCGATGGCTCGCACTATGACGCGCGCGAACACACCGACGGCCTGCTTCTGGCGACCGACCGCGAAAGCTGGGAGGTATTGATGCAGGAAGTATTCGGCTGAAGCATTTTCCGTTCTGATGGAATCAGAACAAAAGCTCCAGGTTATCGAGTAGTCGCGTTTTCGAACCGGCGAACCGGTATCCGCTTCGCCTGAAAACGCTCTAGACCGGCACCGAGGCGTAAGCTGCGACCATCAGGCCCATGGCGAGCAGGAAGAGCACGGAAAGGGAAAGCTTCTTGATCATGTTCCTGGTCCGAAATCGCCGACGACCTGTTGATGAAGATCGGTCGGGATCTTGCGATCAAATTGTTACCAAATTCTCTGCATTGGACGCCGTGACGCCCATAAAGGTTCATTAGCGAAATTCGATGGCGTAATTTTCGACGACGGTATTGGCGAGCAGCTTCTCGCACATGTCCCTTACCATCGCTTCGGCCTTTTGCGGATCGCTTTCGTCGAGTTCCACATCGAAAACCTTGCCCTGTCGCACGCCTGCAACACCCGAAAAGCCGAGGCTTGCAAGGGCGCCTTCTATGGCCTGACCCTGGGGGTCGAGAACGCCGGGTTTGAGCGTGACGATGACATGCGCGCGCATGGGAAATCCTATTGTACGAGTCGCGGACCTGTGGCCAGAGCATTGTCGATCTCGACCAGGATGCCCAGGCGCTGTGCCACTTCGCGATAGGCATCGACCAGGCCGCCCAGATCCTCGCGGAAGCGGTCCTTGTCGAGCTTGTTGCGGGTCTTGACGTCCCAGAGCCGGCAATTGTCGGGCGAGATCTCGTCGGCCAGCACGATCCGCATCATGTCGCCCTCGAACAGGCGCCCGCATTCGATCTTGAAGTCGATGAGCTGGATGCCGACGCCCATGAACAGCCCGGTCAGGAAGTCGTTGACGCGGACGGCGAGCGACATGATGTCGTCGAGTTCCTGCGGGCTGGCCCAGCCGAAGGCGGTGATGTGCTCCTCGGA
>CAZKTH010000191.1:0-7277 GCA_964555575.1 uncultured Devosiaceae bacterium
GCGGCGTCAAAGCCATCCTCAAGGCCAAACGCATCGCTTTTTCAACGTCCTGCTAAAGCAATTCTGCCCTCACCGCACCTGGCCGCGCGCCGCGACCGGCACCTCGCGCCAGCCCATTGCATCGAACAGCACCACCGCATCGACCATGTTGGAAACCACGCAGCAGTGATTGGGGACGATGCGCAGGCGATCGCCGACCGAAAGCCCCGTCGCGCCGCCCTCCCCGGCCCGGATGATGCCGTGCTCCTCGTTGAGGCTTTTCACCAAAAGGTCATTGCGCCCGACGACGTGGCCATAGCCCTCAAGCCCCAGAAGATCCGAGGTCAGCACCTTGGAGCCGGCATCGATGACGGCCCGGTCCGGGGTCGGGGTCGACACCACCGTCGTCAGTACCGTCAGGGCGCAGTCGCCATGGCTCGCGGCTCCGGCCGTCACCATGGAACGGTCGTAATAGATGTAGGTGCCGGCCCGGTATTCGCTGACGATCGGCACCTCGTGCGCCTTCCACATATCCGGCGTGCCGCCGCTCGATATGGTTGGACAATCGATGCCCTTGCCGGCCAGCATTGTCTTGGCCGCCGACATGAAGGCCTGGACCTTCGGTCCGCCGCCCGGCGCCGGATAGGTCATCAGCCCGGCGAATTTCAGGCCCGGCGCCGCGGCGACGCGTTCGGCGAGCACAACTGCTTCCTCGGGTGACAACGCCCCCTGCCGTCCGCCGCCGGTATCGCACTCGATGAGTACGTTGAGCGGCCTTTCCTCCCCGGCAAAGGCCGAGGACAGCCCGTCGACGACGGCGCCGCCGTCGGCCGTCACGGCCAGCCTGTCGATTCGCCGCCCGAGCGCCACGAGGCGCTTCAGCTTCGGCGCGCCGACGATGTTGAAGGTGATGAGGATGTCGCTGAGCCCGGCCTCGGCCATTACCTCGGCCTCGCCGAGCTTCTGGCAATTGATGCCGACCGCCCCCGCTTCCACCTGCACCTTGGCAAAAAGCGGCAGCTTGTGGGTCTTGATATGCGGCCTGAGGGCGAGCCCGTGTTCGTCGGCATAGGCCTGGAAGCGGGCGATGTTGTTCCGCGCCCTTTGCTCGTCGATCAGCACTGCCGGCGTGTCGATGTCGTCGAATTCCATCTGTCAGACTCCTGAAGTCGTGGCCGTTTCCCAAAATGGCGATCCATGCGCATTTACCGGTGCGCCGCCCTTTGCCGCCTTGCCCGTCACGATTGCCGGTAGGCGCCAAGGCCGTAGCTGTCGAAACGTTCCCAGGTTTCGGTGAGATCGATCACCTGCCGGCCGGCGCGCGCCTCGTCCATCTTGATGGCCGTGAGACCCGCCGCCAATCCGTCGACGATGGAAACCGGCAGCGGCCGCCCCCCGACCAGATGGGCGAAGATGTCCGAGATCATCTGTTCGTCGGCGCCGTAGTGCACCGACAGCCCGGTGGTTTCATAGCTCTTGTCGATCAGTTTCCGGCCCGAATGGCAATCGTGGACACGGAAGAAGTTGCGAATGAAATCGCCTTCCGCCATGCCTTTCGAGCCCATCACGGCAAAGCGCCGGTATTCGTCGGGCACGTTGAGATTGGTGTGGAAGCAAAGGTTCGAGCCGTCCTCGAACTCGGCGATCGCGGTTTGGTAGTCGACGATGTCGCCCTCGCTGTCAAAGACATTGTCCGAGCCCATCCAGCCGCTCGGCTTGACGTGATAGACCTCGAGATTGTTGATGCCCCTGAGCTGCGGATCGTTTTCCGGCACGAAGCTCTTGCGTCCGCCGAAGCTGGCGACCCTGAGCGCCCTGTTGCCGACCAGCCCCTGGTAGAGGTCGATGTCGTGGCAGCATTTTTCCAGCAGGAATCCACCCGACCAGGGCGTTTCACGCCGCCAGTCGCGCATGAAGAAGGCGCCGTGATAGGGCGCGATGTGCTCGCAAGCCTCGATCGAGGCGATGGTGCCGAGCAGGCCGTCGTTGCGCGCCTTGACCAGGTCGCGATAAAGCGGCGCATAGCGCAGTACCAGCCCGATCATGACGGTGTCGGTCGAGCCGGACCGCTTCAGCAGGTCGAGCAGGGCGAAGGTGTCCTCCTCGGTCGTCACCACCGGCTTTTCGGTGAAGATCCGCAATCCGTTCTCCAGGCCCTCGCGGATATGATCGAGATGCATGTGATTGGGCGAGCCGACCATCAACAGGTCGAGCCTTTCCGCTTTGTGCATTGCGGTGATGGTTTGATAGGACGTGCCGAAATCGAACGGCGCGCGCATTTCCCCGGCAAGGTCGCGCGGCCGGCCGTCGGGGTCGATGCCGATGACACCGGCCGGCAGGGTGAGGCCGGCCGGCGACGGGTCGACATAGCCGACAAAGCGGGCCTGCGGTACCGCGTGCCTGACGAGACGCGCCAGATAGCCAAGCCGAAATCCAAGCCCGACAATTCCGATCCTCATGTCGCCACGTCCCGTTTGCAGAAATTCTCGTTGATGAAAAACATTTCATGATCTGCCGCCTGCCAGGGACTTGATCAATGCAAATGCCGGAAAATCGGCGCGTCGCCATGAAATCTTTGCGGCCTATCATGCGACTCCGTTCGTCCCCGATCCAGCTTCGTCCGCCGCGATGTCCGGATCGGGCGCGGCGATGGCCGCCAGCATGCGCCGCATCTCGGCCACCGCTTCCGGATCGACCTGCTTGCGCGGTCCGGCCGGGGCGAAACCGAAGCGCACAAGTTCCGCCGCCGCCGGCGCGACCATGCGCGAACAGGAGGTATGGATTTCGGTGATGCCGGTCGTTCGGACGACCTCACCGACATTTTTCAGCGTGATGCCGCCGCCCGGCATGATCGAGATGCGGCCATCGGCATGGGCCCGGAGCGAAACGAGCAGGTCGAGCCCTTCGGGCACGCTTTTCTGCTGGCCGGAGGTGAGGATGCGCGAAAAACCGATCGCGACCGCCTGGTCGATGGCGGCGAACGGATCGGGCGTCAGATCGAACACCCGGTGCAGACAGGTCCGCATCGGCCCGGCGGCGGCGACGAGGCGCTTGAGAATCTCCGTGTCGAGGCTGCCGTCCGGTCTGGCGACACCCAGGACCACGCCATCGAGCCCGATCGTCCGGGCCTCGGCGATATCCCTGAGCATCAGCGCGATCTCGTCTTCGGAAAAAACGAAACCGCCGGGCCGCGGGCGGATCATCGCCATGGCCGGAATGCCGGATTCGCCGGCCATCCGCATGAAACCGGGGCTCGGGGTCAACCCGCCGACGGTCAGGGCCGTGACCAGTTCCACCCGGTCGGCGCCACCCGATATTGCGGCGGCCAGTCCGGCCGGTTCCTCGACGCAGACCTCGAGAACGGTGCGCCTGAACCCGATGGTGGTGCTGGGTCCGCTCATCTCGCTTTTCCGACGCCTTCCGCCCCGGCAAGGGCGGCGCCGACCAGTCCACCATCGACGGCGCGCGCACCCGGCACGACCAGGGGAACGTCGCGAGGCGCAAGCACCAGTTCCCGAACGCGCGCGTCTATTCTGCCAATCAGGTCGGGCGCCGAAGCCAGCCCGCCACCGACCGGAACGCTGTCGATGCCGACGGTGTTGACGATGAGGTTGAGGGCACGGGCAAGGTTCTCGACATAGACCGCGACAGCCCGCTCCGCCGCCGCGTCGCCGTCGCGCCAGGCGGCAAGGACGGCGCTGCTGTCGCGATGTTCGCCGGTGAGAGCAAAATCGATGCGTTCGAGCCCGCGCGCCCCGCCGAAGGTGTCGAGACACCCCTTGCGGCCGCAGCCGCAGGCGATTTCGGGCAGGGGTCGATTCAAAAGGCCGCCGGCGAGCGGATCGACGATGGGGGAATGGCCCCATTCCCCGGCGATGCCATCATGACCCCGCACCAGATGCCCGCCTATCACCAGGCCGCCGCCCAGACCCGAGCCGAGGATGATGGCAAAGACGTTGGTTTTGCCGCGGGCGACGCCATGGCGGGATTCGGCCAGGGCGAAGCAGTCGGCGTCGTTGGTGATCACCACCTTGCGCCCGAGCCTTTTGTCGAGATCGGGCTGCAGCACCCGTTGGTTGACCGAAGGGATATTGGCGATCACCGCCCTGCCGCTTCCGGTGTCGACAAAGCCGGCAATGGCAATCGAAACGATGTCGACAGGGCCCGGCATTGCGGCGATGGCGGTTTCGAGCGCGGCGACGAAGGCGTCGTAGTCCTCGCCCGGCGTTTTGACGCGCCCCAACTCCGGCACGAGCCCGTCGGCTTCGGGCACGCCGTATTTGATGAAGGAGCCGCCAATGTCGAAACAGGCGATCACCGGGCGTTTTTCCCTTCGCCCCCGATCCAGGTGCGACGCACCATGAGCGTTTCGGGATCGATGGCGGCGAGATCGGCGTCGTAGCCGACAGCGATACGGCCGATGACATCGTCGAGCTTCAGAAACTGGGCCGGATAGAGCGAAGCCATCCTGAGGGCTTCCTCGAGCGGCAGGCCGAGCATCCGGTGGGCGTTCCTGACGGCGCTCATCATGTCGAGATCGGAGCCGGCCAGCGTGCCGTCCTCATGGGCAACGCGGCCCTCGCGGGCATAGATGCGCCTGCCGTAGAGCAGGAAACTGTTTTCCTCGGAGCCGACGGTGGCCATGGCGTCGGTGATCAGCATGATCTTGCCGGTGACCTTGGCGTGCACGGCATTGCGGGCCGAAACCGGATGCGAATGATAGCCGTCGACGATCAGACCGCACCAGCTGTCGGCATCGTCGAGAGCACAGCCGACCACGCCCGGCGCCCGGCTCTCCATCGGCGTCATGGCATTGAAAAGATGGGTGAAGGCGCCAATGCCCGCCTCGAGCCCGGCCTTGGCCTCCTCATAGGTGGCCCCCGTATGCCCGGCGCTGACCAGAATGCCCTTTTGCACCAGCCGGGAAATCGTCGCGGCGGGCACCTGTTCGGGCGCCAGGGTCACCATGACCCGTCCCATGCCCTGGATCGAATAGATCGCCTCGATCCCCTGGTCGAGCGGCCGGAAAAGCCCTTCGTCATGCGTGCCCTTGCGCTTCGGGTTGAGACACGGCCCTTCGAAATGGATACCGCGAATTCCGGGCGTACCCCCGGCGATGGCAGCCCTGACCGCCTCGGCCGCCTCCGCCATTACCGGGTCGGCATCGGTGATCAGGGTCGGCATCAGGCTCGTCGAGCCGAAACGGCGATGGGCTTGGACCATGGTCGACAGAGCGGCGACGGAGCGAGAGGAATTGAACATGACTCCGCCGCCGCCATTGACCTGAACGTCAACGAATCCCGGCACCAGCATCAGTCCGCCGAGATCCTCGATCACGGCCTCGCCGGGGACGATGGCGTTTTCGGCCAGGATGTCGCTGACCCTGCCCTCCGCGATCAGGACCGTACGCGGTCCGATGAACGCCTCGCCATCGAAAAGTGTCGCGTTTGTGAGGGCAATGAGCATCAGTTCGTCTTTGTCACTTTGCGCAGATGTTCGGGTTGATCGGGATTATGGCCGCGGGCGAGTGCCACGGCGCTGGCGACCGGATAAAAGCTTTGCACCATGGCAATGGGGGCAATGGCCGGATGCAGGCCCGCAACGATCGGCAGGGCATTCGCCCCCCCTGCCCCCTCGAAAGCCGGCAGGACCGTCGCGCCCTTTTGCGTCAGCACCTCGGCAAGGCTGGTGACGCTTTGGTGGGTCGCATCGTTCTGCCCGAGCACCATGACCGGCAGGCCCGGATGCAGCAGGCCGAGTGGCCCGTGCATGATTTCCGCCGAACTGACGGCCTCGGCATGCATGGCGCTGGTCTCCTTGAGCTTGAGGGCGATCTCTTCGGCGGCGCCGAGCCCCGGGCCGCGCCCGACGACAAAGGCATTGGTGGCGTCCTTGAGGAAGCCGACGGCCCTTGACCAGTCGAGCGCACGGGCCCGCGCCAGGGCGTCCGGCAGTTCCGCCACCGCGCGCGACAGCGCGGCATCGCCCGACAGGGCGGCGACAAGCTGAGCGATCGCCGCCAGCGAGGCGAGATAGGTCTTGGTGGCGGCAACGCTCAGCTCGGTGCCGGCATGAAGCGGGATGACGATGTCGGCCGCATCGGCCACCGGCGAGGTCTCGACATTGACCATGGCGATGACGGTGGCGCCGCGCCTGCGGGCCCATTCGGCGCCGGCGATCAGGTCGGGGCTTTCGCCCGATTGCGAAATGACCAGGAACAGGACGCCGGAAAGATCGATCCTTGCGTCATAGACCGAGGCGATCGAGGGCGGCAGCGAGGCGGCCGGCAGACCGGCATGAAGCTCGAACAGATATTGCCCATAGGTCGCGGCATGATCGGAACTGCCACGGGCGCAGGTCATCAGCAGGCGCGGCGGATGGGCGGCGAGGCGCTTCATCAGCGCATCGATCTGGTTCCTGTTGGCCTCGAACTGGCGGGCGATGCGCTCGGGGGCTTCCGAGGCTTCGTTGACCATCCTGGTTGTCGCCGCGTCTGTCACGGATCTCTCCTACATCTTGAGTTCGGCGACGAATTCATAGGCATCGCCACGATAGAATGAGCGCACGTATTCAATGGGCCGACCGTTGGCGCGGAAGGATTGCTGCTCGATGAACAGGGCAGCCGAGTCCGGCGGCACGCCGAGCAGACGCGCCTGTTCCGCATCGAGCAGTTCGGCCCGCAATTTCTGCAGCGCCCGCACCGGCCGCATGCCGCGCTTGTCGAAATGGGAATAGAGCGAGGTGCCGATATCGGCGTCCTCGGGCAGCGCCTCGGCCGGCACGCTGGCCAGTTCCAGGCACATCGGCCTGCCGTTGGCGTAGCGCACGCGATAAAGCCGGGTGACCAGCGTTCCCGGCTTGATCCCGAGCCTGTCGATTTCGATCGGCATGGCCGGCCCGGCTACGCCCGTTCCGGCCTCGCTCCGCATCGCGGCACCGCTCCCTCCCCCGCGCATTCCGGCGAACCGCCCGCCCGTCGGCCTCGGCCGTGCGTGGGAACGCGAGCGCGCCCATTCCGTGTTGCATCCGGACGGGAACCTTCGCCACCTCGTGGATTATGAGAGGAATCGGCGAAACTGACGAGCCGACGACGTGGGCCGGCCCGGCGTAGTCCTGCCGAGCCGCGCCGCGTCCGGGACACGAGATCCGAGCGCACCATCGGACCCGCGAAAGGGGTACAGGGTGGGCGAATGGACCATCCGGCGGCTGCCGTTCTGGGGAAAGATCACCATCAGCGCGTTTCTCTGCACCGTGGGCGTCGGGTACATCTTCGCCATGGGGCAGCTCGTCAACGTGAA
>CAZKTH010000192.1:0-7260 GCA_964555575.1 uncultured Devosiaceae bacterium
TGTGAGGAGATCACGATGACACATGAGCGGGTATACATATTTGCGAGCGGGGATCTTCGGGAGAGCGCCAACACGCTTTGCTGGCCGACGCAGGCTCGGATGGAATTACGTCTTGAGGAAGCGGTTGTTGCGCAAGGGAGCCGGGTGGAGCGGGCCCATGCGGTTGATTCGGAACGGGGTCATGGTTTTCTTGCCAGCCAGCGCGAGGGCATGGATGCCTTTGCCGCCATTCCGGGCGATGCGCCGGTGATTGTGGCCGAGGCGGTGTGGCAGTATTCGCATCACGTTCTGCCCGGCCTGATCCACCACCGGGGTCCGATCCTGACGGTTGCCAACTGGTCGGGGCAATGGCCGGGGCTTGTTGGCATGCTCAACCTCAACGGCTCGCTGGCCAAGGCGGGCCGGGCCTATTCGACCCTTTGGAGCAGGGATTTCACCGACGCCTATTTCAACCAGGGCCTGAAGACCTGGCTGGAGGGCGGACAGGTTGAGCATGACCAGAGCCACGTGACCCCGCTTGCGCAGATTGCCATTCCGGAGGCGCTTGAAAGGATTGCCGCCGACATTGCCGCCGACATGGTCCGGACCAAGCGGATCATGGGGATTTTCGACGAGGGCTGCATGGGCATGTTCAACGCCATCGTTCCCGACCATCTGCTCAATCGGCTGGGGATTTTCAAGGAGCGGCTGTCGCAGTCGGCGCTTTACCACGAGACGACGCTTGTCCCGGCGGCCTATGGCGAGACGGCCTTGGCCTGGCTCGAGGACAGGGGCATGCGCTTTGATTTCGACGGTGGCGAGCAAGACGGCCTGACCCGGGAACAGGTCAAGCTGCAATTGCGGATGTATGCGGCGGCGGCACGGATTGCCGAGCGGTTTTCCTGCGACGTCATCGGCATCCAGTACCAGCAGGGTCTGAAGGACCTTTTGCCGGCCTCGGATCTGGCCGAGGGGCTTTTGAACAATGACGAGCGTCCCGAGGTTCTGAGCGATGCGGGCACCCCGATCCGCCCGGGGCGGGCGATCACCCATTTCAACGAGGTCGACGAATGCGCCGGCATTGACGGGCTGCTGACCGACCAGGTGCATCGCGCCCTCGGCCAGCCGGCGGAGAACACCCTGCACGATCTGAGGTGGGGGGACACGGACGCCTCGGGGAAACAGGACGGGTTCATCTGGGTGTTCGAGATCTCCGGGGCGGTGCCGGCGGCGCACAACAGGGGCGGCTATGCCGGCTCGCACGGCTACCGGCAGCCGCGGATGTATTTCCCCTATGGCGGCAGCACCCTTTCCGGGGTCTCCAGACCCGGCACCATCGTCTGGTCGCGCTTTTACGTCGCCGATGACCAACTGAACCTCGACATCGGGCTGGGCGATGTTCTCGAACTCGACGAGGCAGAGACCAGGCGGCGCCTGGAAAGCACCACCAAGGAATGGCCGATCATGCACGGGCGCCTGCGCGGCGTGTCCCAGACCCAGATGATGGGATGGCACAAGGCCAACCACATCCATGTCGCCTACGGAGCCGACGAGCAGGGTGCCATGAACGCCGCCCTCACCAAGGCCGCCCTGGCCAGGAACCTCGGCGTCAACGTCAACTGGTGCGGCGATCGCCCCGACTGACGAAGGTGCCCCCCGATCCCGTTCCAGAACGGGTTCGCGCGCCGCTAGAGCATTTTCCGTTCTGATGGAATCGGAACGGCAGCTCCAGGTTATTGCGTGGTCGCGTTTTCGAACCGGCGAACCGGTATCCACTTCGCCTGAAAATGCTCCAGTGCGAAACGCGTTCTGATGGAATCAGAACGCGTTTTGCTCTGGGCGCGGCAGAAACGCTATTCGGCCGGGCCGGGCCGCACCGGTCGCGCCGGCAGGTTCGGCAGCAGCGAAAGCGCGCTGAAAGCAACGGCTTCTACCGGTTTGCGGAAGCGCCACTCGACGGCCCAGGAGAAAACGGCCGCCAGCAAAAGCGTTGCGGCGACGGCGAGGGCGGCGTTCATCTCCGGCGGCAGATAGGGGCCGAGCTGGCTCATCAGCGTCAGGCCGAGCGTTTCGTGCAGCAGGTACCAGGAATAGGACAACAGCCCGGCATAGCTCAGGAACGGCCCGATCAGGGGCACGGACGGCAGCGGTTTCCTGTCGGCGAATCTCAGGAACAGCACCATCAGGCCGGCGAAAACGAGCATGGTGGTGAGGGCATCGACGGGTGAGGCCGGGCCGACATAGGAACTGGCAAAGCTCTGCACCGCGACGACCATGATCATGGCGGCGCCGTTGAGCACGAGCAGCAGATCGGTCGCCATCGCCTGCTTGCGGCGCATGAACAACAGGATGCCGAAGGCGAAGAAGGGCAGATAGGGCGCCAGCCCGAAGACGCGCAGGAGGTTGGCCGGCGTCGGCCCGCTTCCCGATGGTATCAGCAGGGTGATCGCCAGCCACAGCGTCGCCATGGCCACGGCGAGCTGGGAGAAGGCCCGCGCCAGCTTCTCTCCGGTGCCGAGCAGCACGGCGAGAAGGGCCAGAAGCACGTAGAACCTCACTTCGGCGGCGATCGACCAGAACGAACCGTTCACCCATTCCCCGGCCTCGCCGAACAGGATCAGGTTGAGTCCGAGATCGAAAAGCGTCACCGGCTGTTCGTGATAATTGGCGGCCGGCACGCTCGGCACCGGCGCGAACAGCCCGAAGATGAACAGGCCCACGGCGGCAGCAAGGAAGGCCGGGTAGAGACGGGAAATGCGCCGGGCGAAAAAGCGCCGGACGCTGTCCGAGCGCGTCAGGGTCAGATAGATGCAATAGCCCGAGATGACGAAGAAGAAATAGACCCCGATCCAGCCGAACTTGACCGGATAGGCCGCCGCCTGGCTCATGTTGAGCGCCTCGTGCGGCAGCCTTGAGGTGTAGTGGTAAAGCGCCACCAGCAGGATGGCGATGCCGCGGAACATGTCGAGGGTCGGATCGCGGCCATTGGCCTGCGCCTCGGCCGTGGCCGCCGCCCGTGCCTTCACCTTTTGGTTGAGCCAGCGCGTCAAGGGGCGTTCGATCAAGAGATGAATGACGACCGAGGCCAGGATGGCGAAGATGAGCGTCGCCGGCACGAACGCGCCGCCGAGCGCGATGCCGCCGAAGATCAGGGCGATGAAATTCACCGAGAAGGGGTGCGACAGGTAAAGCGCGTAGGAGGCATCGCCCATCAGCACCGCCGCCCGCCCGATCGGCCCCCTGGCGACATAACCCGAGCCCGCCGTGCCGCCAACGATCAGCGCCGCCGGAAGGCCGTAAAGCAGCGGCCGGGCGAAATCGCCATCGAACATCACCAGAGGTGCGGCAGCCATGCCGACGGCACCGAGCGCGATCAGCAGCAGCGCCCGTCGTCTGGTGAGGCGCCAGCCTTTCGAAAAGCCCCAGGCGATCAGCATGCCGGCGGCGAATTCGAGGACGAGCGGATGGGTCCAGAAACGGAGCGCCACCATGGTGTCGGGAATGAGGAGATGGCCGAGCGACAGGGCGACGAACAGCGCCACCAGGCCCGGAACCCCGACGCGGCGCGGGAACAGAAGCGCCACCGAGAACAGGGCGTAAAAGAACATCTCGTAATTGAGCGTCCACCCCAGCTTGAGAACCGGCTGTACCAGATGTTCGGCGTTCATCCAGGGCAGGAAGACAAAGGACGAAAGGATGTGGGCCGGGTCGAGGGCATTGTCGTTGATCCGTCCGGGGAACAGGGCGATGGCGACCAGCATCAGCAAGGTGAACAGCCAGTAGAGCGGCACCAGCCTGACGATGCGGCGCATCAGGAAGCCGACCTGCGCCCCCGGCCTGGCGAAATTCCCGGCCGAGACATGGAACATGATGAAGCCGGAAATGACGAAGAAGATGTCGACGCCGGCCTCCCAGGGCAGGAAGGCGAAGGCCGTCTCGGCCCCGGCGGGCAGGAAGGCGAAGGTTTCGCCTTCATGGATAAGGTGCCCGAACAGCACCAGAAATGCCGCGGCAAAGCGCAGCACCTGCAGCCCGTCGAGGCGTACCCGACCTGTTTGAGACATATGCGTCATTCCTCGTCCGCATGGGAATAGTCGGGCTTATCACTTAAGGACGCGCAAATACCGGTCGCGCTTGCCGGCATCTCTGTACTGTGGTGAATTAAGTATTGATTTCGGGAGGTGTGGCGATGCTTATCCTTGTTCTCGGTCTCATTCTGTTTTTCGGCCCGCACTCACTGAAGATGCTCGTTCCCGGCACGCGCGCCGCCTTCATCGAGAAAAGGGGCGAGGGGCCGTGGAAGGGCGCGGTCGCCCTGTCTTCGGTGGCCGGCATCGCCCTGATGATCTGGGGATGGATGGCCTATCGCTGGCAGGCGCCGGAGATCTACATGCCGCCGGACTGGGGCGTGCATGTCACCGACGTGCTCAATTTCGTCGGCCTAGTCCTGCTCGCCGTATCCGGCGGACCGGTCGGCCGCATCAAGGCGGCGATCGTTCACCCCATGTCGTTCGGCACTGCCGCCTGGGGCATTGGCCATCTGTTCTCCAGTGGCGATCTGGCAGCGATGCTGCTGTTCGGGGCCTGGTCGCTCTATGCCCTTGCCGCCGCGCTGGTCTCGAGTCTTCGCGGTGATCCGAGGCCCCGGTTCGAATCGGGGCGCAGCGATGTCATCGGCATCGCTGCCGGTCTGGTGATCTATGTGGTGTTCGTCCTGTTCCTGCACGGGTTCCTGTTCGGCTCCACCCCGCCGCTGATCTAGGGACAGGGTCGAGCCCTTGCGTGGTCGCGTGCCCGAGCCGGAAAGCCGATTCCCACTTTTGCCGAACAGGCTCCGGGGCGAATTGCATTCCGGTTCGCGTCTGACTATTGTGCCGGCGATTTCAAACGCCGGGTGACCAAGACATGTCCGAAGAATCGCTGTTCCGCGAAGTTAACGAGGATCTGCGCGCCGATCGCATGCGCAATCTCTGGCGGCGCTTCGGGCCCTATGTCATCGGCGCCGCGATTGCCGTCGTCCTGGTCGTTGCCGTCAACGAGGGCTGGGACTGGTGGCAGAAGACCAATGCAGCGCGGTCGTCCGATGAGCTCTACGCGGCGATCGACGCGGCTCAGGCCGGTAATGTCGACGCGGCGCTCAAGGATCTGGTGCCGGTGGAGCAAAACGGTTCGGGGCAATATCCGGCGCTGGCCAAGTTCGCCGAGGCCTCCTATCTCGACAGACAGGGCAAGAAAGCCGATGCCGTCGCCATCTATGACGGTCTTGCCGGCTCTCTGAACGAGATACGCCTGCGCGAACTCGCTCTGGTCCTTGCCGCATATGATCTGGTCGATAGCGGCGATGTCAGCGGTATCGAAACCCGGGTCAACGGCCTTATCGCCTCCGGTTCGCCGATGGCCAATGCCGGCCGCGAGGCGCTCGGTCTGGCCCAGTACAAGAAAGGCGATCTCAACGCCGCGCTGACGACCTTCCAGACGATCGCAAGCGATCCGAACGCCAACAACGATCTGAGGACCCGGGTCGCGGTCTATGTCGCGCAGTTGCAGGCTGAAGGCGCGGTCACGCCGCCGTCCGCCAGCGATGCGGCGGCGGGCGGTAGCCAGATCACGCCGATTCCGAATACGACGCCGAAGCCGAATAGCCCGTCCAACTGATTTCGACCGGCGCCGGCGCGGCGGGAGATTCTTTGATGAGCGTTGTTGTCGCCATTGTCGGCCGCCCCAATGTCGGCAAGTCGACGCTGTTCAACCGGCTCGTCGGCAGGAAGATCGCCCTGGTCGACGACACGCCGGGCGTGACCCGCGACCGGCGCCTGGCCAGGGGACGGATCGGCGATCTTTATTTCGACGTGCTCGACACCGCCGGCTATGAGGACGCGACCGACCAGAGCCTGGAGGCGCGCATGCGCCAGCAGACCGAGGCCGCCATCTCCGAGGCCGACATCATCTTGTTCATGATCGACGCCCGCGCCGGAGTGACGCCGCTCGACGCTCATTTCGCCCGGGTTCTGAGGAAGGCCGGCAAGGACGTGCATCTGGTCGCCAACAAGGCGGAAGGACGCGCCGCCGACGCCGGCCTCACCGACGCCTTCAGCCTTGGTTTCGGCGAGCCGATCGCCCTTTCCGCCGAGCACGGTCTCGGCCTTGCCGATCTTTATGCCATCGTTTCCGAGGCGGTCGAAAAGGCCGACAGCGACAAACGCACCGGCGGCGAGCCGGACCTGCCCGACGTCGAAGTCGCCATCACCGGCGAGATCGGCGAGGAAGACGCCCGGCAGAAATGGGATCCCACCCGCCCGCTCAGTGTCGCGATCATCGGCCGGCCGAACACCGGCAAGTCGACCCTGATCAACCGCCTTGTCGGCGAGGAACGTCTGCTGACCGGTCCGGAAGCCGGCATCACCCGCGATTCCATTCTCGTGCCCTGGGACTATCGGGGCCGCACCATCAATCTGGTCGACACCGCCGGCATGCGTCGCAAGGCCAAGGTGCAGCGAAAGCTTGAAAAGCTGGCCGTGTCGGATTCGCTCCGCTCGCTGCAATATGCCGAAGTGGTCGTCGTCATGCTCGATGCCACCATGCCGTTCGAGAAGCAGGATCTGCAGCTGATCGATCTGGTCGAACGCGAGGGCAGGGCGGTGGTGATCGGTCTCAACAAGTGGGATCTGATCGAGGAAAAGCAGAAGGTTCTCGCCGAACTGAAGCAAGCCTGCGCCCGCCTGCTGCCGCAATTGAGCGGTGTGCCGATGGTCAGCTTTTCCGGGCTCAAGGGGATCAATATTGACCGGCTGATGAACGCGGTCCTGGAGGCCGAGCGCGTCTGGAACATCCGCATCTCCACCGCCAGGCTCAACCGCTGGCTCGACGACATGGTTACCGTCCACCAGCCGCCGGCCATCGCCGGGCGCCGCCTGAAACTGAGATACATCACCCAGATCAAGGCCCGCCCGCCGAGTTTTGCGCTCTTCTGCTCGCGACCGAATGTGTTGCCCGCCGCCTACCAGCGCTTTCTCGTTCACGGGCTGCGCGGCGGTTTCGGCCTTGGCGGTACGCCCATCCGCCTGCTGTTGCGCAAGGGAGAAAATCCCTTTGCGAACAAGGGCAGGAAGCGTTGAGTTGAAATGATGCACAGCGTGAGAATGCACCGGTTCGCGTGATGGGTGAAGTTGTGTTGGTACTCGCAGGCGTCATTGCGAGGAGTGTAGCGACGAAGCAATCCAGACGATATCGACAGTTCGTCTACGGTCTTTTTGGATTGCTTCGCTTCGCTCGCAATGACGT
>CAZKTH010000193.1:0-7253 GCA_964555575.1 uncultured Devosiaceae bacterium
AAGCGATCTCGTGCATCAGGGGCAGTCGAAGCAGGCTGCCTATATCCTCGCGTCGGGTTGGGTCTGCTCCTACAAGATTCAAGCCGACGGGTCGCGGCAGATCGTCGACTTCCAGATACCCGGTGATTTTCTGGGATTGCGCAGCGCCTTGCTGCGTACCTCCGATCACAGCTTCGAGCCGATTGCCGACATCGAGGCAGCGGAAGTTCTCGCGAGTGACCTGCTCAAGGCGCTCGCGGACACGCCACGACTGGCAACAGCAATATTCTGGGCGGCGTCACGGGACGAGGCGATGGTTGTCGAACATCTCGCCAGCATCGGGCGTCGTGATGCGGACGCCCGCATGGCGCATTTCCTGCTGGAGCTTGGGTCACGGCTGGCTCTGGTCGGGATGGGGAGCAGGGACGGCTACGACTGTCCGCTCACACAATATCATCTTGCCGATGCGCTCGGCCTCAGCGCAATCCACGTGAACCGCGTGCTGCGACAACTGCGCGAGCGTGGACTGGTGACATTCCGCAACGGTCGTGTGTCATTCGACAACCACGAAAAGCTGGTCGAGTTAGCAGAATTCGATACCGCCTATCTGGATCAGAGCGGTCCGCTGCTCAAATGACGGGCTCCCCCCAAGCCCATGCGAAAACGCCACGTATCGATGCATTGCTCAGTGACCGCGCCTGCCGAACCGTGCCAGCGCTAACCTGGAGCAGTGCGGGCCGGTCGGCCACCAGATAGACAGCTTGCGAACGCAGTGTCCGACCCTGCGCTCCGCCCGCTTTTTCGCTCCAGCTGGAAACCGAACGCGTTGGGCCCAAGCGGAGTCAACGTGATTCCCGGTCGATGGAGTGGCTCGGCTGCCGAAAGCAGAAAGCGTCCGGACGTCCGAGCGTTGGCAGCTGCTGCGCGCAGGATTTGCGTCACCTGAAAACCAAGCCAGGACGATTCAGCCGGACGCATCCATGAGATCGAGAGGGGATACGCGCCATGCCTGGGCAAAACAAGGGACCGCCAAATGGCCGGCCTTGGGACAACAAGCCGAGACCCGACTCCGAAGAGGTTGACGCACTCTTCCGCCAGGGCCGCGAGCAGCTGGATGGCCTGCTGCCAGGTGGTCTGCCACCCACAAAGCGCATATTGGTCGCCGGCGCGATTGTGGCGGTCCTGTTCGGCGCATGGTCCTCTTTCTACACGGTGCCGAGCGACTCCGTTGCCATCGTGCAGCGTTTCGGCAAGTTCAGCGCCGAGGTCTCGCCCGGTCTGCATTTCAAGATTCCGTTTGGCGTGGACACCATCACACTCGTGCCCGTGAAGCGTCAGTTGAAGCAGGAATTCGGCTTCGCAACTCCGGGTGCGGCCGATCCTTTCCAGAGCCCGACGGACGGCCGCCGCGAGACCGAGATGGTCACCGGCGACCTGAACGCGGCTCTCGTGGAATGGGTCGTGCAATACCGGATCTCCGAGCCCATGAAGTTTCTTTTCGAGGTGCGCGAGCCGAGCGCAACGCTGCGTTACGTCTCTGAATCCGTGATGCGCGAAGTCGTCGGCGACCGAACCGTCGACGAAGTCATCACGATCGGCCGGCAGGAAATCGAGAGTGAAGCGCTTCTGAAGATGCAGGCATTGGCCACCAAATACGCCATGGGAATCAGCATCGACCAGGTGCAGCTGAAAAACATCAACCCGCCCGGGCCGGTTCAGGCCTCGTTCAACGAGGTCAACCAGGCACAGCAGGAAAAGGAGCGGCTCATCAATGAGGCCCGCCGTGAATACAACAAGGTCATCCCGCTGGCCGAGGGTGAAAAGGACCAGCGCATCCGCGAGGCCGACGGCTACCGTCTCAAGCGCGTGAACGAGGCCGAGGGCGACGCGGCGCGATTCACCGCTCTGTTCACCGAATATGAGAAAGCGCCCGAGGTGACGATGCGGCGAATTTACATCGAGACCATGCAGAATGTGCTGCCCAGCATCCGATCCAAGATCATAGTCGATGCATCGACCGGCAGCATTCTGCCACTCCTCAATCTCGACCGACAGACCGGAGAGCCGCAATGAAACGTTTGTCGCTGGCCCTTGCCGGAATCGCTATTGCAGGCGTGTTTCTGGTGTCATCTTCCACCTACACGATTGGCGAGGTTGAACAGGCAATCATCACCCAGTTCGGAGAACCTGTCGGAGATCCTGTCACGACGGCGGGCCTCAAGCTGAAGCTTCCTTTCGTGCAGGAAGTCAACCGAATCGATCGGCGGGTGCTCGAATGGGACGGCAATCCGTCCGACATGCCGACCAAGGACAAGCTCTACATATCCGTCGATCTGTTCGCGCGCTGGAAGATCACGGATCCGCTGCAGTATTTCCTGCGTCTGCGCGACGAACGGAGCGCACAATCGCGACTTGACGACATTCTCGGAAGTGAAACGCGCAATGCGGTCGCCAAGCACGAACTCATTGAGATCATCAGGACCACAAAGGGCAGGTCGCCGCTGCGGGACACCCTGTTGACGGATGAAGAACTCGCGCAGGACATCGGCGCGCTGGTGCCGATCGAGAAGGGGCGGGCCCTGATCGAGCGGGAGATTTTCGAGGCAGCTGCGGAGAAGGTCCGCGTATTCGGAATCGAGCTTCTCGATATCCGGTTCAAGCGCATCAACTACAATGAAAGCGTTCGGCCAAAGATATACGACCGCATGATTTCGGAACGACGTCAAATCGCCGAACGCTTCCTGTCTGAAGGCAACGGAGAGGCGGCGCGCATTCGCGGCAATCGCGAGCGTGACCTGAACAAGATACAATCCGAGGCCTATCGGGCGGTCGAAGAGATCCGCGGCATGGCTGACGCGACTGCGGCCGATATCTATTCGAGGGCATACAATGCCAGTCCCCAGGCGGCCGCGTTCTACGAGTTCACACGTACGATGCAGGCCTATGACGACATGATTTCCGATGGAACGACGCTCGTCCTGAGCACGGACAGCGATCTTTTCAGGTATCTCAGGGGAATGCTGGCCGAATCGCAAACAAGCTCTGGCGATCCCGTCGGTTCGGGAGGCGGCGAAGCGGCGGTGCCGACGGGCGCGCAGTAACGAAGACGAGATCGCTGGTTCTCGACAAGATAGGCATCCGGCACGGATCTCGATCGTTCCTGACGCTAACCTGGGTCAGGGCACATCATCCGGCCAAAGCCTACAAGATCGCTGGACGTTGCCTGCGAACGGCCAAAGACACCGCAGGACGACAGTCGGATCAGATTGCACAGAGCAATCTCAAGCGCCTCGACCACACAATCGGAAACTTGCCCGTCGTGGCGGCGAGGCAGCGCTTTTCTTCGGAGGATACGAAATGAACACTCCCACATGGCTCAAGCCTGGCATTTATGGCGCGGTAATCGGTGCGGCTCTCGTCGGCTTCGTCGGCTTCACCTGGGGCGGCTGGGTTACAGGCGGAACCGCAAACGACATGGCCATGAGCATGGCGCGTAACGACGTTGTTGCGGCAATGGTGCCTGTTTGCCTCGACATGGCCCGGACCGACCCGGAGCGCATGGCAAAAATGGCGACGATCCGGACCGCCTCGACCTACCAGCAAAGCACCGCCCTCATGGAAGCTGGATGGGCAACGATGCCAGGAAGGGATGCTCCGGATCGGGAAATCGCCAGAGCCTGCCTTTCGGCGCTCGAACTTTAGGCATTCCAGTTGCTTGGCAAACCGATCCGTTCAGGACGCGACAAGCAGTGGCGCCGACAAGGACGATTCCGAAACTGCCTTCCGAGATGACCGATCTCGAGCGGCGCATGCTGGCCCATGAGCGGGATCTTCAGGCATTCATCGCCTTGCATGTCCTGCACCGCGGACTGACGGCAGGCGATCGCCAAGCGGCCTGAAGAGCGCTGAAAAGACCCACGGCGGGACAGCATGAATGCCTAGCGGGGTGTTGATGAAGTATCGCGAATGGCTTTGAGGGTCGCTTCGTCGCCGTTGTGGTAGGCGAAGGTGACCTCGATGGAACCGTCGTCGAGCAATTCGGCGTCACCGTCGCCGGTGACTTCGTCCATTTCGTCGAATCCGGCCCATGTGAAGAAGACCATCGAGCGGCTGTAGCCGATCTCGAGGGTCGCCTGCATGGCGCCGAAGGCGATTTCGCCGTGGTTGTCGGCGCGGATGGTGATCATCGCGGGGCCGCACAGATCGAGATCATCGCGATCCCAGATGTCGGCTTCGATGATGCGCCAGCGGCCGATCAACTGGCAGTCCGTTGACACGCTCATGTGGGGACCGCCAGGAGTTTGGGCAACCGCATGAGGTTGTAGGCGGCGGCACAGAAGGTGAAGGCCCATCCGACACGATCGATGCCACGGAACCGGGTCTTGCGCTGCCCGCCGACCGTCTTGATCCCGCCGAACCCGCGCCTCAAGATCGACGTAGCTGAACAATTCGCCACTCCGCTCGTCTCCACCCCGCATCCACCACCCTCCGAATAGCTTCAGAGTGAGTGAATCACGCTAAAACCTTCAGGACGAGCCCTATTTCAACAGCCTGCTAATCCTTTGCTGCGGCCTTTGACTGAGCGACATGGCGCTTGATGAAGCTCCGGACATGAACATAGTTGTCTTCGTTCGCATAAACGGCATAGACCATGCGTTTACCGCAATAAAGCATGAGAAGGTTTTCGCGCGAGTGCTCGACAACGCTGTCGACCTTGCTCCAGGCTATTTTGTCAACCTTGCCCGCCTCGGCAGTAAGCGCCGTCGCGGTGGTCGTCAGGTTGGCGGTGGCCGCACCAAGGGCACTTCCCGCGGCAATTGCCGTATTAGCTACCTCGTCGTCGGCGAAGGAACGAACGCCGGTTTCATCCATGATGAATGCCGTGCGAACACCTTTGGGCGAAATGACGAAGGTCACAACCAGAAAGCCAAATCCAAACAGGGCGAACATGATGCCGCCGATCAGGCCAAAAGCCTGCAACCCCTGAATCCAATTCGCGTCGTAACCTATGAGAAAGCCGAGGCCGCCGCTAATGAGCAATACGGGAATGGCTATGCCGAGAACAGTCGATTTCAGCATCGGTTTGCTGGTGATCTTGACCCCGGCGTGCCAGATCATCGGCATCTGTTCGGTCATTGTCTGTTCCTCCCATGATATCTTCTGTCACGGACCTGTACTCGGTATTGCCGGACAGCCTTGACTGCGATGCAGTGCCGGCAAACGCAACCTGACGACTGGCTGCCGCCCATCTCAAAACGGCAACGCCTTTCCGGACACGTCCCAAATGGATGGTGACCGAGGAATCCAGCTTCGAATTTCTCTCAGATCCGGAGTGGGCTTTCAGACCGCCACTTCCTCATTCGCCCAGATACTCACCATATTTCACATATGCGTCCGGGAAGCATTCCCTGGCTTTTGCCAGTTCTTTGTTGGCAACCGATTTGTTCTCGAATGCACCAAGGACGAAGACATTGTATCCCGCCCTGAAGCCTTGGAATTTGGCGGACAGATCGTTGAAAAGGACAAGGCCGCAGCGCGCTGCGGTTGATTGCATTTTTTCAAAATCACTGCTTTGCCGTTTCGCGGGTTCGGTCGGATAGGATCCAACGATGACCCACCACCCTGAATTGAGGACTGCTTGGGCCTCGTCGGCGCCCTGTGCGACGGGGACCTGCGGAGCAGGAAAGGCGACGGTTGGCGCGGACCCGGAGGCCGTGGCGCCGCCGAACGACTCGGACATGCGCGGCACGATCGCATCGAAGGGTTGCTTAAGTTCGCGCGGATAGTGGACCTCGAAAGTCCGCAGCAACCCGTCGCTGTCCAGAAGCGTCTTGCGATAGAAGACTACCTCGCCGCGATAGCCCGAAATCACGAACCATCCGGCACCCATGAACACCGAGTTCATCTTCTTGTAGGTGATCAGTTCGTTGGCGTAGACGGTCTGGTCCTGTTCATACAATTCCTCGAGGCTCTGATCGAGGGCATTGTATTGGGCAAACACGTAGAATCCCGTCTGCCCATCGGCCGACTCGAAGCGCCGCCCGTCATTGTTGGCCGGCGGCGGCAGGGCGGAGAACAGATCGGCCGGATAGTCGATGACCGTGCCATAGCGGTCGTTATAGTAGGTCTGCCAGTCGTGCAGGCTTGCATAGTTGACGGTGCCGGCCGGTTTGGGAGCATTTGCCGTCGGAATGGTCTTGCCGGCAACCAGCGTCACCTTGGCCAGATAGGATTCGGCATCACCGACAAGATATTCGGCCCGAATGGCGAATTGCGTTACATGGGCGAGCACGTCGGCGATGGAGCGCGCGCCACCGCCAAGCTTCCAAAGACCCGCATCGCTGAAATCCAGATAGCGCTCGTTCCAGCCCGGCGTTATGCGGCTATCGAACAGGGCTGAGGCAGTCATTTTGCCGTTGGCGATGAAGATGTCGCCGCGGCCGTCATAGGAATAGCCGTCGTAATACTCGCCTATTTGGGTGGACAACACCGTGCGGAGGCCTCTGAACCGAATCCAGTCGCCGAGCATGGTGACGGGCGCGATGTAGTAGCCGGTCAGCCCGTCCGCCGGCGTGAAAGCCTTGAGATAGCCACCGCCATCCGGACCGCCCATTCCGGGATTGGACAGGGTTCCGTTTTCCGCCGTCCAGCCGCCGACGCCACCTTGGGCAAAATCGACGACCATGTCGCCCGATTCCCGGACGATCTGCGGTGCGGCATTGGAACCGGGTGGGATGACGACGGCGGTGGAAACTGATCCGCCATCGCTTGTCCACCGACCTTTGACCCCTCTTCCCGGATTGTCTTCGCAATAACCCCAACTGCCGGAGAAGGAACCGGGAGCAGCAGCGAAATCGAGTTCGATCCGCCCCCAATAAGCGCCATCGGCGCAACGCCGATTGCTGTTGGGTTCAAGCCAGTATCCAACGAAGGTGCCGCCCTGCATCTGCCCTGTCAGATGGCTTTGTCCTCCCTCATAATCGGCATGGACCGTGCCGTCCCGATCGGTTGCGAAAATTATGTCGCCCCAGTCGCTCGAATAGGTTCCGTTCGGACTCGAGGCCGGTTGACCACCGGCCATTTGTGACGCGGACAAAGGCGTGCCGCTTGTCGCGGTCTGCTCCCCCTCTTGTGGTGTGTGCGCATCCGGGGACACCTCGTTGCCAAATCGCTTGATCCGGATCTTGGCCAGCGTGGCAAAAGAGCCGCCGGGGAATTGGTCGAGATAGGCCTCGAAGTCAGCAGGATCGGTCGAGTCCTTGATCGCGTCCCAA
>CAZKTH010000194.1:0-7179 GCA_964555575.1 uncultured Devosiaceae bacterium
AGACTTTCAACGATTTGGGAATCCCAGACGTGAGTCTCACTCAAAAAGACTTGGTGTCAGGAACCTGTTTCCCGCATTCACCTATACTTCAAACCCAAGGGGAATCCCTGATAACAAACACTTTTTCGACTTTTTCAGCACAGACCAAGTTTGCTCTGAGTCCCAAAGCCTTGTCCAAATTCCTGCTGCCTCGCGTTCGAGGAAACACGACAAGGATCAGGAAGAGGCAATCGTCCCTGCCCCTTTGCCGACAGTGCTCTCCCGGATGATGAACTCCGGTATCAGCTGCGTCACCTGCGGTTCAGGTAGAACATCACCCGACGCGATAAGCCCAAGCAGCCGCTGAACAGCGATGGTGGACACCTTTTCGATGTCGTAATTGACGCTGGAGACTGGAATCGCCGCGTGCTCGGCGAACTCTATATTATCGAAACCTGCAATGGCCACGTCTTCGGGTACGCGCTTGCCATGCAAGAGCGCCCATCGGAGGGCGCCTATGGCAAGAGAGTCGTTGGCGGCAAACACGGCCGTCGGATTGCTGCCCATCTCGAACAGGATCTGCATTGCCCAGAAGCCGCGCTTCACCGAATGTCCCTTCGGATCGACCGACAGGCGGTCGTCCATGTCAATTCCGGCATCGTGCAGGGCGTCGAGATACCCCTCGCGTTTCTCAAGATTGCCGGTTTTTTCAGTCGCATCGATGATGGCAATGCGGCGATGACCGAGATCAATGAGATGACGGGTCGCAATGTAGGCGCCGCGCTTTTCGTCGATTCCCACGGCATCCAGGCCCGCTTCCGGGATGCCAACCAGAAGAACGATCGGGTAATTGGCCAGACGTAGTTTGCTGATGTGGTCCAGCTTGCGGTGATTACGAGGGTAGATCAGCATACCGTCGACCTGACGCGAGCGGAACATCTCGATGACCCGCACTTCCTCGTCGTAATCGTTGTTCGAGGTGGCGAACAGCGTCCCGTAGCCGCGCTGCGAAAGTTCCATCTCAATGGCCTGGGCGGCGCGTGTCAGCGTCGGATTGGTGATGTCGGTCAAGACCAGCCCGATGGTCATCGTTTCCCTGTTGACCAGGGATTTGGCGATCTGGTTGGGCAGGTAGTGAAGCTGTTCCGCCGCCTCGTGAATCAACCGGCGGGTCGCGACGGGAATGCGTGGACTGTCGCGCAGGGCGAGCGAAACCGTGTTGACCGAAAACCCGGTCCGGTCGGCGATGTCCTTCAGTCTGACCGTTGCCTTGCCCATGCGGTTGCGCCTCCCTTATTCCGGTCGTCCGCGTTGCGCTGTCCCGTACTGCGCGAAAACCCCGTCATCGGTCCCAGTCGGGCCCCCATGACGGATCGATGTATCGTTCGCCCCGGTCCACCGTTTCGATCCGCGATATCTCGTCCGGGCGCAATTCCAGGCGCTGCGCGGCGAAATTGCTTTCAAGGTGGGCGCGCTGGCCCGATGCCGGAATGACGGCGTAGCCCTTGGCCATTTCGTAGGCGAGCGCCACCTGCTCGACGCCTGCATCATGGGCAGCGGCAATGGAACCGAGCACCGGATCTCCGCCCAGTCGGCCCTTGGCGATCGGCAGATAGCAGGTGACGACGATGTCGTTGGCATCGCAGAAGGCGGCAAGCGTCTTGTTCTGCAGATAAGGGTGAAGCTCGACCTGATTGGCCGCGATGACGCCGGTCCCGAGGATGGAAATCGACTCCTTGAGAAGACGGACGGTGAAATTCGACACGCCGATGAGATGGGCAAGACCCTGCTCCTGCGCTTTGCGCAGTTGCGGCAGATAAAACGATGGCGTGATCGCCGGATCGGGTGAGGGCCAGTGGATCAGGACGAGGTCGAAATAATCGAGTCCGGTGATCTCGAGGCTTTTTTCAAGCGAGGGGATGACGCGACCCGCGCCGAGATTGTCCGTGGCGATCTTGGTCGTCACGAACAGGTCGGATCGCGGCAGGCCGGAACCGCGCATGACGGTGCCGACATTCGCCTCGGTTCCGTAATCCTGAGCGGTATCGAAATGGCGATAGCCGATTTCCACAGCCATCTCGATGGCGGCGCGGCCGGCCGAACCCGTCCGGCCGAAAGTGCCGAGACCCATTCGCGGAATGTCGCCCGAACCCGTCATGTCCTGCTCCCTTTCGGACCCGGTCAGGAGGTAACGCATTACCGCCATCGCCGTTCCCTATCGTGCCGAGTCTTCAAAGCCCATTGACACAGGAGAACATTTGATCATAGTATTAACGATAATACAAGTCCGATGAATCGGATTTCTCGGTAACGGCCGAAAGGGAGGAGACATGCAACTGCGCTGGAGCAGGATAACGCCACAACTCGCGCTGACGCCGGCCCTGGCCGTGACGCTCGTCGCTTTTGTCGGCGCCATCGGCTGGACGGTGTGGCTGAGTTTCACCAATTCCAAGCGCTTTCCCGACTACGCCATAAACTGGCTCCGCTGGGACCGGCAATATCACCGGCTGTGGCTCGACAGCGGCTGGTGGCAATCGCTGCAGAACATGTGGATTCTCGGGGTGGGGAGCTTCCTGGCCATTGCCGTCGGCTTCGTACTGGCCGCCATGATCGACCGTGAAAAGCGCGGCGAAGGGTTCTTTCGCACCGTGTTCCTTTATCCGCTGGCCGTGTCGCTGATCGTGACCGGGCTCGCCTGGCGCTGGATTCTCAATCCCAGTCTCGGACTGCAGCATTTCCTGCGGCAGCTCGGCTGGACCAATGCCAGTTTCGACTGGATGTCGTCGTCCAACACCGCCATGTACGGCATCATCCTCGCCGCGGTCTGGCAGAGCTCCGGCTTTTACATGGCCCTGATGCTGGCCGGGCTCAAATCGATCAATTCCGAGATCTGGAGCGCGGCGCGGCTCGACGGGGTGAGCCTGTGGCGCCTTTATGTCGAGATCATCATCCCGATGATGAAGTTCACCTTCCTGACCTGCGCCATCCTGTTGTCGCTGGGCGTGGTCAAGGCCTATGACATCGTCGTCGCCATGACCAATGGCGGGCCGGGGCAATCGACCTGGGTACCGGCCTATTTCACCATCAATGCCTATTGGGTGAAGTCCAATCTTGCCTATGCCTCGGCCGCGGCCGTCATCATGCTCGGCATGTCGGCGCTGATCTTCATCCCGTTGGCGCTCATCACCTGGTGGCAGGTCGGCCGGCGGGAGGCGCGGACATGAGAATGGCAAGCCAGACGGCCGTCGCCGGAGCCGAGGTTGCGGTTTCGGGCGCCGCCGTGTTCACGCGCCGCCGCAGACGCATCAGCGGGCGCTCGATCGCGATCCTGGTGTTCCTGACCATTTGCGCGCTGTTCTTCCTGGTGCCGCTCTATGTGATCGTCGTCACGTCCTTCAAGACGATGGACCAGATCCGGCTGGGCGAAATCTTCTCGCTGCCCGCTCCCTTCACGCTCTATGGCTGGGACCAGGCCTGGAACCATGCCTGTTCGGGCATGAACTGCAACGGCATCAAGGCCGGCTTCTTCAATTCGCTGCAGATCCTGTTCCCGTCGCTGGCGCTGTCGATCGCGATCTCGTCGGTGACCGGCTACGCGCTGGCGCTGTGGAACGTGAAATGGGCCGGCACTTTCTTGTTCCTGCTCTTCATCTGCGCCTTCGTGCCGTTCCAGATCATCATGATCCCGTTGATCATCCTGGCCTCGGGCCTGCACGTCTATGGCTCGATCCTCGGCATCGCCATCGTCCATGCGGTCCTGGCCATGCCGATCCTGACGCTGATCTTCCGCAACTACTACAAGGGCGTGCCCACCGAGATCATGAGCGCGGCGCTGATGGATTCGGGCAGCTTCTGGCGCATCTTCTTCGAGATCATCCTGCCGATGTCGGCCAACATCATGATCGTGGTGCTGATCCTGCAGATCACCTCGATCTGGAACGATTTCCTGGTCGGCCTGACCTTCGGCGGACTCGGCACGCAGCCGATGACGGTCATCCTCACCAATACCGTGGTCACGACCACCGGCACGGCCGTCTACAACCAGGACATGGCGGCGGCGCTGCTCACTGCCATTCCGCCGCTCGTCATCTACTTCGTGCTCGGAAGATTCTTCGTTCAGGGCGTCACCGCCGGCGCCATCAAGGGATAGTCCATGCCTCGCGTCTCATTCGAACACATCGTCAAGCAATTCGGCAGGTTGACCGTGCTCGACGATCTCAATCTCGCCGTCGAGGACGGGGAATTCCTGGTGCTGCTCGGGCCGTCCGGCTGCGGGAAAACCACGCTGCTGAACCTGCTGGCCGGACTTTTGGAGATCACCGCCGGCAGGATCATGATCGGCGAGCGCGACGTCACCGACCTCGACCCCAAGGACCGGGGGCTGGCCATGGTGTTCCAGTCCTATGCGCTCTACCCGACCAAGACGGTGCACGGGAACCTGAAATTCGGCCTGTCGGCCTCCAAGCTTCCCAAGGAAGAGGTCGAGCAGCGCATTGCCTGGGCCGCCAAGCTCCTGCAGATCGAAGCGCTGCTCGACCGCAAGCCGGCCCAGCTTTCGGGCGGGCAGCGCCAGCGCGTCGCCATCGGGCGGGCCCTGGTCAAGCAGGTCGGCGTCTTCCTGTTCGACGAGCCGCTTTCCAATCTCGATGCCAAGCTCAGGACCGAGATGCGGATCGAGATCAAGCAGCTTCACGACCAGACGCACTCCACCATCGTTTATGTGACCCACGACCAGATCGAGGCCATGACCATGGCCACCAAGATCGCCATCATGAATGCCGGGGTCATCCAGCAGTTCGGCACGCCCGACGAGGTCTACGAGAAGCCGGCGAACCTTTTCGTTGCCGATTTCATCGGGGCGCCGTCGATGAACCTGTTGCCGGCGCGCGTCGATCTCACCGACGGAAAGGCCCAGGCGGTCATCGACGAAGGCGGGGTGGTGGTCGATCTTTCCGGATACGAATTCACCCGGAAGCCCGAACAGGACCAGCAGATCGTCATCGGCATGCGACCCGAGCATTTCGGGAAACCGGGGACGCCGCGACCTGACGATGCCGCCCGCTTCAGTCTGCCGGTCCGGTACACCGAAAAGACCGGTGCGGACGCCACCGCCTTTCTCGAAATTCCGAGCGGACTGATGGCGATCAGCATCGACCCGGAGACGGTGCGGACCATCGTGCCCGGCAGCACGCTCGACATCGGCTTCCCACTGCAAAAACTCAACATTTTCGACGCCCGGTCGGGCCTTCGCATGTAGCGCAAGGCAGCCGAGGTCAACAAAGGGAGAGGAACTCTATGCACAAGATGACCATGGCGGCACTGACCGCCGCACTGATGATGGGAACGATGGCGAGCGCCAGCTATGCCACCGACCTCGTGATTTTCCACACCTGGTCGGCCCCGCCCGAGGTTGCCGCCCTCAACGTGCTGAAAACGGCCCTGCAGAAGGAAGGCGACACCTGGACCGATATCGCCATTCCGCACGACACCGGCGCCAATGTCAGCCTCATCAACCTGGTGACGGGCGGCAACCCGCCGAACGTGTTCATGGAATCCGACCCGGCCATGTTCCGGGACCTTTACAGGATGGGCAAGGCCATGGACCTGACCCAGTGGTACAAGGACAACGGTTACGACAAGGTCCTGCCGCAGGTGGTTAAGGACACCGTCACCGTTGACGGCATGATGATGAAAGTGCCCGTCGCTCTCGGCGTCGACGGCATGATCTATTACAGCATGGAAGTGGCCAAGAAGACGGGCGTCGATCCCGCCAAATGGACATCGCTCGACGACATGATCGCCTCGTTCCAGAAGGTCAAGGACGCCGGCTACATCCCGATCGCCATCGGTGCCCAGCAATGGCAGATCGGCTATCTGACCCATGCGCTCGCCGCGGCGATCTCGCCGACGCTGTTCGAGGGCCTTTACGGCGTCAATCCGAACGAGGCGGTGCTCGATTCCCCGGACATGAAGAAGCTTTTGGACTACATGCGCACGCTGCAGTCCTGGCAGGATCCCGGCGCCATCAATCGCGACTGGAACGTGACCACCAACCTGGTCATCACCGGCAAGGCGCTCATGCAGTTGCACGGCGACTGGATGAAGGGCGAGTTCGTTGCCGCCGGCGAGAAGGCGGGCACCGATTTCGGTTGCGTCAACATTCCCGGCGAGAAGGCGATGGTGCTGTCCATCGACACCTGGGGCCTGCTGGGCGGGGTGGACGATGCCCACAAGAAGGCCGAGTTGACCTTCGCCGGCATCAATCTCGATCCCAAGATCCAGAACGCGTTCGCCAAGGCCAAGGGGTCGACGCCGTTCACCACCAATGCCGACATGAGCGGTATCGACCAGTGCTCGACCAAGGTGCTCGATTACCTCAAATCCGGCAAGACGGCCTACCCGACGCCGCACAACACCGCCAATGCTGACTGGTTGAACTCCACCTGGGACATCATGTTCAAGTACTGGAGCGATCCCAAGATGACGGCGGACGAGGCCATCAGCCAGCTCAAGGACGCCTACGCGACGATCCTTGACTAAGGATTCCTCCCTGCCGGGGGTGGCGCAAGCTACCCCCGGATTTTCCGGCAATGCCGGACAAGGCTCCCTTTGTTTTTCATCAGCGCGCGCCGTATCCGGCTGCGCGACAGGAAAGGACTGGTTATTGAAATGGACAAGCGGCTTCTCGACGAAGACGCGGTGATGCAGGTGTGCTTCGTCACCAACGACCTCGAAAAATCGGCGGCATGGTTCGCCGACCTGACCGGCAAGAGCGCGCCGATATTCGGCAAGGCGGCCGACCCCGACGAGGCTGAGGCCGTCTATATGGGCCAGCCGGCCCGGGTCAATTGTCGCCTCGTGGTTTTCCAGTTCGGCAATATCGATGTCGAGATCCTCGAGCCCGGCCCGGAAAAGAGCGCCTGGCGCGACCTTCTCGAGGAACGCGGCCCCGGCGTGCATCACATCGCCTTCCGCACACGCAATCTGACCAAGCGCCACGCCTATCTCGAAGGCAAGGGGCACAGGATGCTGCAGCGCGGCGAATTCGACGGCGGCGGCGGACGCTATGCCTATTACGACACGGCGGCCGATCTCGGCGCCCTGATCGAACTGCTGGAATTCGACAACGACAAGGAGCCGCAGGACTAGAGCAAAATGCGTTCTGATGGAATCAGAACGCATGCTCTATCTCTTTGTGGT
>CAZKTH010000195.1:0-2604 GCA_964555575.1 uncultured Devosiaceae bacterium
ATAACAAGAATATAGAGCGACGAAGCGATTCAACTTGAACGCGCGCCGCTCTAGAGCTTCCGTTCTGATGGAATCAGAACGGAAGCTCCAGGTTATCGAGTGGTCGCGTTTTCGAACCGGCGAACCGGTATCCACTTCGCCTGAAAACGCTCTAGTTGCCGTTCGCCGGAGCGGGCTGATCCGTTGTCGGCTGGTTGGCGGGCGGCGTGCCGGCCGCGCCTTCCTTCTCGCGCCGGATCTGCTCGGCGAGATCCTGGACCGCCTGACCGAGCTTTTCGGTCGCGGTCTGATCCTGCGGCGCCTGCTGATCGTTGAGCGACACAAACTGGTCGCCGTCATAAACGGCGGTGAACCCCTTGAGGTCGATCTCGATGGTGACATCGGTGCCGCGGGCATTCTTGGCCTTGAGCTTCAGGATGGCGCCGCGCTTGAGGCTGGTCACGAAGGATTCGTTGACGGTGCTGCGGACATTGCACATCTGCGAGTCGCAGGCGATATAGGGCAGCACCAGTTCACGGCCGTTGTCGATCTGCATCCTCAGCCCATAGGGCAGCGTTACCCCGAGTGGCATCGAGGCCATAACCATCAGCGGACTCGGCTCGTCGGGATTGTTCCTGAGGATGAACCGGGCGATCAGCTGGTTCTGGGCATAAACGAGCTGGCGCACCAGACACAGTTGCTTGCCATCCGGCAGATCGCCGCAGAATTTCAGCCAGGGCATGGCCGGTGCGGCATCAGCTGGCGCGGCGCCAGCCGGGGTGGCATCAGCCGGGGTGGCGGTCGGCGTGCCATTGCTCGCGGCCGGCGCCGCAGCCGGCGCCGGGGCTGTGTTGTCCTGGGCGAAGCCCGCTTCAGGCGCGGCCATGAGGGCGATGGAGACCATCATGAGGCCGAGCGCGCGTTTCACTGTCATAACGAGTTCCGTGGTTCGGTTCGAGCGGACTTTGCCGCTATTTGGTGTCGGTTTGAAGGCAGCAAATCGGGCAATAACATGGCCGTGAGGGCTTTCCAAACGATTATCCGGCGACCGTTGCCGGCGCGCCATCCGCCTCGGCCAGCGTGACGAGCCGGGACAGAATCGCCGCCGCGCCCTTGAGTCGCTGCTCCGGCTCCGGCCAGTTGCGGGCGAAAACCAGTTTCTGGTCGGGCTTTAGCCGGACCATCTGGGTCGGATCGGCGACAAGGGCTACGAGCCCGGCCGGATTGGCAAAGACATTGTTCCTCAGGGCGACCACCACCCCCTTGGGACCGGCTTCGAGCCGCTCGACATTGGCGGCCCGGCACAGAGACTTGATGACGACGACCTTCAACAGCGAGACGACCTCTTCCGGCAGCGGCCCGAAGCGGTCGATCAGTTCCGCCCCATAGGCATCGATCTCGCGTGTTTCGACCAGTTCGCCAAGGCGGCGATAGAGCTGCATGCGGACCTGCAGGTCCGGCACGTAGTACTCGGGGATCATCACCGGCATGCCGAGCGAAATCTGCGGCGACCATTCGCCCTGGTCGATCGCCTCGGTGGCGCCGCCGAGGCTCGCCACCGCCTCCTCGAGCATCGACTGGTAGAGCTCGTACCCGACCTCGCGGATATTGCCCGACTGCTCCTCGCCCAAAAGATTGCCGGCGCCGCGGATGTCGAGGTCGTGGCTGGCGAGCTGGAAGCCGGCGCCCAGGGATTCGAGCGATTGCAGCACCTGTAGCCGCCGTTGCGCCGTGTCGGTCAGCTTGCGGTCGGCCGGTACGGTGAAAACGGCATAGGCGCGGGTCTTGGACCGGCCGATCCGGCCGCGGATCTGGTAGAGCTGGGCCAAACCGAAATGGTCGGCGCGATGGACGATCAGGGTGTTGGCATTGGGAATGTCGAGCCCCGATTCGATGATGGTCGTCGAAACCAGAACGTCGAACCGCCCGTCGTAGAAGGCATTCATGATGTCGTCGAGCTGGCCGGCCGGCATCTGGCCATTGGCGACGACGTAGCTGACCTCGGGCACCTCGGCGGCAAGGAATGCCGCGACTTCCGGCTGATCCTTGATGCGCGGCACGACATAAAAAGCCTGGCCGCCGCGATATTTCTCGCGCAGAAGCGCCTCCCTGACGGTCAGCGGGTCGAAGGGCGAGACGAAGGTGCGGATGGCGAGCCGGTCGATCGGCGGCGTCGCCAGCAACGACAGATCCCTGACGCCGGCCAGCGCCAGCTGCAGGGTGCGCGGGATCGGGGTCGCCGTCAGGGTCAGGACATGGACATTGGCCTTGAGTTCTTTCAGCCGCTCCTTGTGGGCGACGCCGAAATGCTGCTCCTCGTCGACGATCAGCAGGCCCAGATCCCTGAACCTGATGGACTTGCCCAGAAGCGCATGAGTGCCGATGACGATATCGACGGTACCGTCGGCGATCCCCTGCTTGGCCGCCTTGAGATCGGCGGCCGGCACCAGGCGCGAGGCGTGGGCGAGCTTGATCGGCAGGCCGGCGAATCGCTCGGAAAAGGTCTTGAAGTGCTGGCGCGCCAACAGCGTCGTCGGCACGACGACCGCCACCTGCCGACCGGAAAGTGCCATGGCGAAGGCGGCCCGCAAAATCTCGTGCGTATTTCGGTAGTTGCGCCGCAGC
>CAZKTH010000195.1:2614-7150 GCA_964555575.1 uncultured Devosiaceae bacterium
GGCCCGCACGGCGACCTCGGTCTTGCCGAAACCGACATCGCCGCAGATCAGCCGGTCCATGACCCGTCCTTCGGTCATGTCCTCGAAAACTTGGGCGATCGAGGTGAGCTGATCCTCGGTCTCCTCGTAGGGGAAGCGGGCGGCGAACTCGTCGTAAAGGCCGGACGGCAGATCGATCGGCTCGACATGGGCCAGCTCGCGCTGGGCCGCGATCTTGATGAGCTGTTCGGCCATGTCGCGGATGCGCTTCTTGAGCTTGGCCTTCTTCATCTGCCAGGCAACGCCGCCAAGCCGGTCGAGTTCGACGTGCTCGGCGTCGGAGCCGTAGCGGGTCAGAAGCTCGATATTCTCGACCGGCAGATAGAGCTTGGTGTCGCCGGCATATTCGATCTCGACGCAATCATGCGGCGCCCCCGCCGCCTCGATCGCCTTCAGACCGACGAAACGGCCGATGCCGTGCTCGACATGAACGACGAGATCGCCGGCAGCGAGGCTCGACGCCTCGGTCAGGGCGTTCTCGGCCCGTTTGCGCCGCTGGTGGCGGATGATGCGTTCGCCGAGAATGTCCTGTTCGGACAAAACCAGAAGCGCGTCGGTCTCGTAGCCGGTTTCGAGTTCGAGGGTGACGAAACCCGTTATGCCCGGCGGCGTCATTTCGGCGTCGCGCCAGTTCTCGCACTTTTTCGCACCGGTCAGCCCGTGATCGGCGAGCAATTGCATCAGCCGCTCGCGCGTGCCTTCGCTCCAGGCGGCGACGATGGTGCGCTGGCCCTTTCTGCCGCGGGTCGCGATCAGGCCGACCACCGCTTCGAACAGATTGGTATCGGCGGCCTTCCTTTCGGCGGCAAAGCTCGGCGGCATGCGACCGCCGGCATTTTCCTGCATCGCATCGGTCGCAAAGGGCGACAGCACCAGGCCTGTGCCGCCGGCGAGCGCGGCGAGATCGGCCGTCATCTCGTAGAGCGTTTCGGGCTTGACCGGCTTGTAGGTCGTGGCGCCCGAGGCGAGCTGTTGGCCGCGCGCCGTCTCCCGCGCCTCGTAATAGTCGGCGATCTGGTCCTGGCGTTCGCTCAGGGCATGGTCGGCCTGATCGTCGAAGACGAACTGCGCCATCCCGACATAGGCGGTCAACGGATCCAGGCTCTCGTAGAAGAAGGGCAGCCAGTGTTCCATGCCGGGAAAGCGCTGGCCGGCACTGACGGCGGCATAAAGCTGGTCGTCGGCGGTGTTGCCGCCGAAACTCGAGGTGTAGCGGGTGCGGAAGCGCCTGATCGTCTCCGGCGTCAGCATCACTTCGCTCATCGGCGACAGCGAAATCGCCTTCAGCGAACCGGTGCTGCGCTGGCTTTCGGGATCGAAGGAACGGATGGTCTCGAGCGTCGAGCCGAAGAAATCGAAGCGCAAAGGCGCCTCGGAACCGGCGGCGAACAGATCGACGAGACCGCCGCGCACCGCATATTCGCCGGCTTCCCTGACCGTCGGCACCCTGAGATAGCCATTGCCCGCCGCCCAGGCGACGAGCCTTTCGCTGTCCACCACCGCCCCGGCCCTGGCCGAAAACGACATGTGGGCAACGATCTCGCGCGGCGGCAGCTTCTGCAAAAGCGCATTGACGCTGGTCAGGATGACGGCGCCTTTCGTCGCCGGATCGGCCAGGGTCGCCAGGGCGTTCATGCGCGCCGACAGGGTCACGGCATTGGGCGAGACCCGGTCATAGGGCAGACAGTCCCAGGCCGGCAGGGTCAGGATGGTGTGGCCGGTCATCAGCGCCGGCAGCACGTCGGCCAGCCGCTGCATGCGCCGCCCGTCGCGGGCGACGAAGACGAGCGAAGCCTGACCGGTCGCGCCCTGGTTGAGCGCCCGTTCGACCAGGCGGGCGATGAGGAAGGGCTGCATGCCCTCGGGGACATTGCCGATCGTCGCCAGTGCGGGATGAACGGCGTTCATCGGGTCCGTCCCCGGTTGGCGAAGGCAACGATCGCGCCGATCAGGTTCGTGTCGACGGTATCGGGAACAGGCGTCTGCCCGGTGACCCAGTTGAGGAAATCGGCGTCCGACACCTCGAGGACCGCCTCGAAACGCTTCAGCATTTCAGCATCATAGGCGGGCAGATGCGTCTCGGCGAAAGTACCGAGCACGAGGTCCATCTCCTTGGTGCCGCGATGGTGGGCGCGATAGAAAAGGCGCTTGCGCATCGCTTCGAGGTCGTCGGTCATGTCGGTCTTCCGGAGGTCGGGACGTGCAAAAGCCCATCGCGGCGGATTTCGACGCAATGAGCGAGAGGTCTTTTAGCCCCCTCCTTGCCGCTTGTCAGCCTTTTGCCGACAACTCTTTGCCGCGCTAAGCTCGGTGCCGTTTCATTCCGGAAGGAATCAGCTTGCCCCGTCCACCGCTGCTCAATCCGCTGTTTCGTTCGGTGACCTCGCTGAAGGGCGTCGGGCCGCGTCTGGCGCCGCTGCTGTCGCGCTTCCTCGGCCAGACCGAGGGTCAGGACGCGGTGGTGCTCGATCTTTTGATGCACATGCCCTCGGCGGTGATCGACCGGCGCAAGGAAGTGCCGATCTCCCAGGCCTATTTCGGCGATATCGTCACGCTCGACCTCCATATCGACCGCCACCTCAAGCCGCCAAGGGGCAAGTCCAGCGCCCCGCACCGTGTCTTCGCCCATGACGAGACCGGCGAGGTGCAGCTCGTTTTCTTCCGCGCCGAGGGCGGCTGGGTCGAAAAGGCGCTGCCGGTCGGCGAACGCCGCATCGTCTCGGGCCGGATCGATTTCTTCCGCGGCGAAAAGCAGATCACCCATCCCGACTACATCGTCGAGCCGGAAAAGCGCGCCACGCTGCCGCTGGTCGAGCCGGTCTATCCCCTGACCCATGGCCTTTCCTCCAAGGCCCTTGTCCGGCTGATGGGACAGGCGCTCGCCAACATCCCCGTCCTGCCCGAATGGATCGGCGACACCCGCCGCGGCCTCAATGGCTGGCCGACATTTTCGGAGGCCATGCGGGCCATCCACGCCCCCGAACGCCCGCATGACGGCGACCTCACCGGTCCGGCGCGGACGCGCCTCGCCTATGACGAATATCTCGCCGGACAGCTGACCCTGCAGCTCATCCGCTCGAGCCTCGTCCGGGCGCGCGGCCGCCCGCGCAATCTCAGCGGCGAGCTGACCAGACGGGTCGAAGCCGCCCTGCACTTTTCCCTGACCGACGGCCAGAAGCAGGCCTTCGCCGAAATTGCCGACGATCTGAGATCGCCCGACCGCATGTCGCGGCTGTTGCAGGGCGATGTCGGCGCCGGCAAGACGGTGGTGGCACTTCTGGCCATGGCGGCGATGGCCGAGGACGGGGCGCAGTCGGCCCTGATGGCGCCGACCGAACTGCTCGCCGCCCAGCATTACCGCACCATCGCGCCGCTGGCCAAAAAATCCGGCCTTTCCATTGCCTTTTTGTCCGGCAAGACGCCGGCGGCGGAGCGACGCGCCCTTCAAACCGGGCTTGCCGCGGGCGAGATCCGGATCATCGTCGGCACCCACGCCCTGTTCCAGTCCGACATTGCCTTTGCCAATCTCGGCCTCGTCGTGGTCGACGAGCAGCACCGCTTCGGCGTACATCAGCGCCTGGCGCTTTCCGACAAGGGGCACGAGGCCGAACTGCTGGTGATGACGGCGACGCCGATCCCGCGCACCCTGGTCCTCACCCATTTCGGCGACATGGCCGTTTCGGTTCTCAAGGAAAAGCCGGCGGGCCGTCAGAAGATCGACACCGCCATCCTGCCCGACAGCGAGATCGACCGCGTTCTGGCGCGGCTTGAGGCGCGGGTTGCCCAAGGGGTGCAGGCCTTCTGGGTCTGCCCTCTGGTCGAGGAAAGCGAGCAAAGTCCCCTGACCGCCGCCGAGGACCGTTTCGCCATGCTGAAAGAAATGTTCGGCGACAGGGTCGAACTCGTTCATGGCCGCATGAGCACCGCCAGAAAGGACGCCGCCATGGCGCGCTTTGAGGCTGGCGAGGCGCAGATCCTGGTTGCCACCACCGTCATCGAGGTCGGGGTCGACGTGCCCGATGCGACGATCATGATCGTCGAGCATGCCGAACGCTTCGGCCTGGCCCAGTTGCACCAGTTGCGGGGCCGCGTCGGGCGCGGGAACGCCCGTTCCGCCTGCCTGCTGCTTTATGCCGAACCGCTTGGCGAGGTGGCGAAAGCCCGGCTCGAAACCATCCGCGACACCGAGGACGGCTTCGTCATCGCCGAAAAGGATCTCGAACTGAGGGGCGAAGGCGACGTGCTCGGCACCCGCCAGTCCGGCATGCCCGGCTATCGCCTCGCCGTGCCGGACGTGCACCGCGATCTGCTCGACATGGCACATGACGACGCCAGGCTGGTCCTTGTTCACAATCCCGGCCTGACCGGGCCCGAGGGCGAGGCCTTGAGAACGCTGCTCTATTTGTTCCGGCGCGAACTGGCGATCCCGCTGATCCGGGCGGGCTAGAGCATTTTCCGTTCTGATGGAATCAGAACGGAAGCTCCAAATTATTGAGT
>CAZKTH010000196.1:0-2618 GCA_964555575.1 uncultured Devosiaceae bacterium
GTGATCAAGCGCTGCGACGAGAACACCATCGGCGTGGTCCCGACCCTCGGAGTCACCTTCACTGGCCAGTACGAGGACGTCAGGGCGGTAAGCGACGCGCTCGACCGGTTCGCCGGGGAAACCAAGCTCGACATTCCGATCCATGTCGATGCCGCTTCCGGCGGCTTCCTTGCGCCCTTCGTCGAGCCGGAGCTTGTCTGGGACTTTCGTCTGCCGCGGGTGAAATCGATCAACGCTTCGGGCCACAAATTCGGCCTGGCGCCGCTCGGCGTCGGCTGGGTGGTCTGGCGCGACGCGGCGGATCTGCCCGAGGATCTGGTTTTCCGCGTCAACTATCTGGGCGGCAACATGCCGACCTTCGCGCTCAATTTCTCCCGCCCGGGCGGCGAGGTCATCGCGCAATATTACAATTTCGTCCGGCTCGGCCGTGAAGGCTACGCCAAGGTGCAGCAGGCCTGCTACGACATCGCCTTCCGGCTCGGCGAAGCGATCGAGCAACTGGGCCAGTTCCGGATCATCCACAATGGCAACACCATAGGCATTCCCGCCGTCTCCTGGACGTTCAGGCCCGGCCTCGATCCCGGCTTCACCCTCTACGATCTCGCCGATCGCCTGAGGACGCGCGGCTGGCTGGTGCCCGCCTATGCCATGCCGGCCGACCGCACCGATCTGGTGGTGCAGCGCATTCTGGTGCGCCACGGCTTTTCCGAGGACATGGGCAGTCTGCTGATCGAGGACATGCGCGCCGCCCTCGCCCATTTCGAAAAGCACCCGGTCGGCGTGCCGATGACCGCCTTCGAGACCGGCAGTTTCGACCATGGCGGCCGCTGAGGGGGCGCGGCATATTGCGGCGTCGGCGCCATCACCCTCACCCGCCCTTCGGGCACCCTCTCCCGTCAAGGGAGAGGGGAAGTCTGAAGCAAGCTCCAATTCCCTTCTCCCCTTGTGGGAGAAGGTGGCGCGGAGCGCCGGATGAGGGGATCACTGCTTCCGTCAAAACGCCGGTTTTTTTAGCTGCGCGCACTCGCGGCCGCGTTCGTTCGTTCTTCAGACCTGCGAGAACGGCCTGTAGTCGACGTCGTAGCCGAAATAGCGCGGGCCGACCAGTTCGATCCCGGCCGGAGTCAGCCATTGCGGATTGCTTGGAAAGGCGAGCGCGATCAGCCTGAGACCGTAACGCAGGGCGTCGGCGGTGACGGGGTTGCCGCTTTCCGCCTCGACCAGCGTGATCAGGTCCGGTGTGGTGACGATGATCTCGCCATTGCGCTCGGCCATCAGGAACTCGTTCTGGAACTGCAGCTTGAAGCTCTGGCCGGCGAAGGCGTCGACGCCCTCGAACTGGGCCGTGCCGCGGGCAAAGCCGCCGACGGTGCGCCGTTCGATATCCTTGACCCGGCCATGGAAGATGATCTTGGCGTCGAGCGTTTCCGCCACCGCCTTGACCGGCCCCTCCTCCGAGTTGCGTTTGGTGCGCACGGTCTCGCCGAGCCTGGCGCAAAGGCTCAGAGTCCCACGCACGACGGCCTTCTTGGCCACCGCGCCGCTCATCGGATAAAAGGCCAGCAGCGCCGAGCCGCCCATCTCGACGGTGGCGGCGCGCGCGAGGCGTTCGGTCCAGGCATTGGACACCGTGTCGAGCACCAGCGAATTGCCCTTGTCGTCGACCAGCACCATCGGCGTGGCCGAGACGCCGTGCATGGTGAAGGTGACCATCTGCAGTTCGGGATAGGCCCGGCCCATGCCGTCGCCATCGACCAGCGTCAGGCCGGTCGCGGCGGCGACAACGAAGGGCGTGGTGGAATTGACACCGCCCGCCTCGCCGCAAAGTACCGCGTCGATCTTGCGTCCCATCAGGTTTTCGAGCTGACGGAAGGCCGTGACCAGTTCGTCGCCCTGGGGCAGTTTCTCGGTCATCACCGTCGGCGCCCCCATCATGGCGACGGGTACGACCAGGGCGTCGTCGGCCAGCTCGTCGACATCGATCAGGTTGACCGGTCCGTACTGCTTGATCGCCTGCTGCGCCATCAGCTTGCCGACATACGGGTCGCCGCCGCCTCCGGTGCCGAGAATGGCACCGCCCGTGGCGATATCCTCGAGATCCTTGGCTTCAACAGTGCGCAGGATATCCATAGTGTGCACTCCCTCATGACATTTTACTGCCGGCCGCAGCCGGGCTTGGCATTGCGGTTCAGGCTCCAGCCGGGGGCTTGAGCGGCGAAAAATTGAGTTCGGGATAGCCGAAGGCCTTCGGGCCGACGACCTCCAGTGCCTCCGGCGATTTCATCAGGGCGTGGACGGGCAGCCCAACAGTGGCAATCCGCTGTCCATAGCGCAAAATCTCCGTCGTGATCGGCTCGCCGGTGTCGAGTTCGAGATTGACGATCAGATCGGGCACCATGATCTTGGGCTCGCCATCGACCCAGAGCACGAGGTTCTCGTTCTGGATGGCGATTCTGGCCTCGGAGCCTTCCCAGTCGTTCATCCCGGCGAGCACGGCCTCGCCACGGGCGAAACCACCCTTCAACTCGCGGTGGATGTCAGTGACCTTGCCGGTGAAGAACAGCGTGCCGCCGGTTGTCCTGAGCACCTGTTCGACAACGTTGCGACGTTTGGCGCGG
>CAZKTH010000196.1:2628-7079 GCA_964555575.1 uncultured Devosiaceae bacterium
GCCCTTCTCCGTGGTCTTCGTGGTCGGAGCATTGGCGGGATCTCCCCACCCCACCTTGCCCTCGATCGCCGAGACCGTGACCCCGGGGAGCGCCTTTCCCCGCGCGTCGGTGACCTTGCCGGTGAAGAACAGGCTGCCGCCGGTGGTCTTCAGAACCTCCTCGACGACATTGCGCCGCTTGGCCCGGGCCGCGAGCACGGTGCGGCCGATGGCAAGCGCCTGGCTGACCGTGCCCGGCACCGCCGTCCTGCGCACGAATTCCATGCGCATCGGCGCCGTGGCAAAACCGGCGCCGGCCCCCATGTTGACGGCGACCTGCCGTGCGAACCTTTCCAGCTCGTACATGTCGGTCATGTGCCGGAACACCACGACATTGCCCTTTTCGTCGGCGATGGCCGCCGGCTCGATCGGCGCGCCGTAGATCATGTAGGTCGACATCTGGATTTCGGGGAAGGCGCGGCCCATGCCGTCGCCATCGAGCACCGGCAGACCGGCCTGCGCGGCCGTCAGGATCGGCTCCATGGCATTGGCGCCGCCGATTTCGGCGGAAATCAGGGCCGAAACCGAATTGCCCGAGGCTTCCTCGGCGCCACGCAGGGCGCGAAGGCATTCCTCGCCCTGTTCGATCTTTTCCACGCCGACCACCGGCGCGCCGATGCCGCCGACTTCTCCAACCCAGGCGTCGTCCGGAAGAGCGTCGAGCGGCAGCACTTCGACCCGGGCGCCCCTGCGCATGAGTTCGCGCGTCCTGAGCATGCCGATATAGGGATTGCCGCCGCCGCCGGTACCCAGAAGCGCCGCGCCGATTGAAAGCGGCAACAGGTCCGCTTCCTTCAAAATGTAGCTATCCGGCACGTGCACCCTCCAGGGAAAGATCGCCGACCGCCTTGACGCGGACCCGGGTGGCGTTGCCCGGCAGATACGCCAGCGGCACATCCTCGACGTCGACGATTTCGAGGGTGTCGCGCGACGCACCTGCCGCAACGGCCGCGTCCTCGGCGCGTTTCTTGGCGTCAGCCAGCGCGTCTTCGCGGCTGATGTCGGCAAGCGTGTAGACACGGTCCACTTCGCCGGAAACCTGGGCGATGGCCGCTCCGACCGCATTGGCGACCGGGTAGTGGTCGGGCTTGACGATCTCGAGCCCGGCAATGGGCTTTTCCACCAGGATCGAGCCGCCGCCCACCACGATCACCGGCAGGGGATCAGGCGACAGGCGCGAGCGCTCGACGCTGTCTTCGAGCATGTCGGCTATGCGCGCCTCGGCGCCGGCGATCAGTTCCTTGTCAACATTGGCGACCCGCGTCGCGTCGCCCAGATCGAACTTGCCGGCCGCGACGACGATATCGGTCGCGGTCAGGGTCTCGCCGCCGAAGATCCTTGCTTCGGTCGTGATCCTGTAGCCGACCGAACGCGGCCCGACCTCGACGCCGTTCTCGGACGGAACGACGAGCGAACCGCCCCCTAGGCCGATGGAGAAAACGTCCGGCATGCGGAAATTGGTCCTGACGCCCCCCACTTCCACGGCGATCGTCGCCTGGCGCGGAAAGCCCTTCTGCAGCGAGCCGACATCGGTGGTGGTGCCGCCGACATCCACCACGATGGCGTCGCTGACCCCGGACAGGAACGCCGCGCCGCGCATGGAGTTGGTCGGCCCCGAGGCGAAGGTCAGCACCGGGAATTTCTCGGCGAAGGCGGCGTCCATCAGCGTTCCGTCATTCTGGGTGAGGAAGAACCGCCCCTTGATGCCGGTGGCGCGGATGGCCTCGGAGAAGGCCTGGACCACGTTCCGGGCGAGATCGCGCAGGCAGGCATTCATGATGGCCGCGTTCTCGCGCTCAAGAAGGCCGATGCGGCCGATATCGCTCGACAGGGTGATGTGGGCGCCCGGCAGTGCCTTTGCGAAGATCTCCCCGGCCTGCTTCTCGAAATCGCCGGTGACCGGCGAAAAGACCGAGGAGATGGCGACGGAATTGATGCCCTTCGACTTGATGTCGGCGGCGATCTCCAAAAGTTCCTTCTCGTCGAGCGGTGAGATGATGCGTCCGTCGAACTCATTGCCGCCGTGGGCGAGATAGGCATGGCCGCCGATCGCCTTTTTCAGATCCTCCGGCCAGTCAACCATGGGTGGCAGCGAGGCGGTCGCCGGCAGGCCGAGCCGCACCGCGGCGGTTTCGGCCAGATCGCGTCTTTGCACCACGGCATTGGTGAAATGGGTGGTGCCGACCATGACGACGTCGACCCTGGCGGCGTCCATGCCGGATTCGGCAAGTGCCGCCCTCAGGGCGTTGACGACGCCAGTCATGACGTCGGAGGTGGTTGGCGACTTGACGCCGGCCAATACCGTCCTGTCGTCCAGGACAACGGCATCCGTATTGGTGCCACCAACGTCGATACCAATTCTGATCATGCTCTGATCCTTCCTCACTTCGTCTGTTCGGCATCGCCCCGGTGAAGAGCGAGCAATTGTTCCGCCGTCGGGATTTCCCCGTCGATCATCGGGATATGCGGCCGCATCGCCTCCTCGGCGGCCGAAATGACCGGCACCGAGGCGAGCAGCAGGCGCGTATAGTCGTGCTTGGGGTGTTCGAAGACTTCCGAGGTCGACCCGGTTTCGACGATCTGGCCGAGATAGAGCACGGCGATACGGTCGGCGAAATTGCGCATCAGGCTCAGATCGTGGGAGATGAACAGATAGGTCAGGTCGAGCTCCTGACCGAGATCGACCAGAAGATCGATGACCCTTGCCTGTACCGAGACGTCGAGCGCCGAAGTCGGCTCGTCGAGCACCACCAGTTTCGGTTTGGCCGCCAGGGCGCGGGCGATAGCGACGCGCTGCTTCTGTCCGCCCGACAGTTCGTGGGGATAGCGCTCGGCGAAGTTCTTCGGCAGCTGCACCATTTCGAGCAGGTCGTCGATCCGGCTCCGCCGGTCGGCGCGCGACATCCCGGCCACTTCCAGCGGAACGGAAACCGACTGCCCGACGGTGCGGCGCGGATTGAGCGAGGAGCCGGGATTCTGGAAGACCATCTGCGCCGCACCATGGTGATGGCGCCGGTCGATCCCGGTCAGGTTCTCGCCCGAGATCAGGATGTCGCCCGAACTCGGTTCGGTCAGGCCCATGATCATGCGGGCAATGGTCGACTTGCCGGAACCGCTTTCGCCGGCGAGTCCGAAGATCTCGCCCTTGTCGATCCTGAACGAGACATGGTCGACGGCCCTGGTGACGCCGGCCTTGCCGCCGAACGGTCCGTGGACGACGAAATTCTTGCTGAGATCGAGGATTTCGAGGGTAGGTTCGGTCATTCCGCGCCCTCCCGCGTGCCATAGCGCATGCCGCCGGTCAGGCGCGGCACCGCATCGATCAGGGATCTGGTGTAGTCGTTCTCGGGCGCGGCAAACAGTTCGGCCGTCGGGCGCTCCTCGACGATGACGCCCTTGTTCATCACATAGACATAGGACGAGGTTTCGCGCACCACGCCGAGATTGTGGGTGATCATGAGGAGGGCGAGATCGCGTTCCTCGACGAGATCGCGCAGGAGCTTGAGGATCTGGGCCTGCGTCGTCACATCGAGCGCCGTGCCCGGCTCGTCGGCGATCAGGAGCTTGGGTTCGCTCAAAAGGGCCATGGCGATGAGCACGCGCTGGCGCATGCCGCCGGACAGCATGACCGGGAACGAGCGCATCACCCGTTCCGGTTCGCGCATCCTGACCTGGGACAGGACCTCGGCGACCCGCGCCGTGCGTTGCGCCTTGCTGCGTTCGCGCCCGAGGCGCCGATCGGCATATTTGAGGATGGTGCCCATCTGGTCGGCGACGGTGAAGACCGGGTTGAGCGAACTCATCGGGTCCTGGAACACCATCGACATGGCCGTGCCCCTGAGGGCGGCGCGCACGCGCGGGTGCAGCTTGAGGATGTCCCTGCCCTCGTAAAAGATCTCGCCATTCGAGATTCGCGCCGGCGGCGTGCGCAACAGGCCCATGATCGCCTTCATGGTCACCGTCTTGCCCGAACCGCTTTCCCCGACCAGGGCGACGTGGGAATGGGCCGGCACGTCGAGCGAGACCTCGTGCAGCACATAGTTGGTGCGGCCATAGGTGGTAAAATCGACCGACAGGTTCCTGACGCTCAGAAGGGCCTCGCTCATCACACGTCCTCCACGTCGAAGAGGTCGCGCAGGCCGTCGCCGAGAAGGTTGAAGCCAAGCGAGACGAACAGGATGGCTGAGCCGGGCAGAACCGACTCCCACCAGAAATCGGGCAGGAACTGCGAGCCGGTCGCGACCATGGTGCCCAGGTCCGGCGTCGGCGGCTGCACCCCGAGCCCGAGGAAGCTCAAAGCCGCCCCGACCAGGATGACGAAGCCGGCATCGAGCGAGATCTTGACCGACATGGCCGAGACGCAGTTGGGCAGGATCTCGCGGAACAGGATGTGGAATTTCGAGGCGCCGATG
>CAZKTH010000197.1:0-7071 GCA_964555575.1 uncultured Devosiaceae bacterium
ATCCGCGAGGCGCCGACGCCGAGCGCCGCCTCCCGGATGGACGGTGGCACGGCCGTCAGGGCGGCGCGCGCCGGAATGATGATGCGCGGCAGGGTCATCAGGGTGAGTACGAGTCCGCCGACCAGCGGCGCGGATTGCGGCAGATTGGCGAACTGGATGAAGGCCGCCAGGCCGAGAATGCCGTAAACGATGGACGGCACGGCGGCGAGATTGGAAATGTTCACCTCGATCAGGTCGGTGAACCAGTTCTTGGGCGCGAACTCCTCGAGATAGATCGAGGCGGCGACGCCGATCGGCAGGCTGAGGGTCAGGACCACGATCATCATGAACAGCGATCCGAGCATGGAAACGCCGATGCCGGCGCTTTCCGGACGCGAGTCGGAGGCATCCGCCCCGAAGATGAAATCGAGATTGAAGCGGCGTTCGATCAGGCCCTTCTTGACCAGGGCATCGACGATGTCGAGATGGGCCGGGCTCAGATTCTTGTCCTCGGCCAGGGAGGCGCGCGTCACCCTTCCCTTGAGATAGCCGTCGACCCGGCTCGAGGCCAGAACCTCGAACTCAACCGTCTTGCCCAGGACGTCGGGATGGGCGAGGACATAGTTGCGCACCTGGCTGGCGGCACTGGAGGACAGCATCTTCCTCAGTGTCGATGCCTTCATGTCGGTCTTGATGCCGGCGTCGACGAGGTCCTGTTCCAGCGCCGCCTCGATCAGCGGGTTGTATTTGAAGGTGGTGATCTTGGCCATTTCGGCCGGATTGCGGTTCCCCTTCGGATCCAGCGTGTCGGCCGGCAGATGGATGTCGAGCGTCACATAGGTCTGGGTGAAGGCGGGCAAGCCGTTCTGGATGATGGTGACGAGCAGGATGACCAGAAAGGTCAGACCGAGCGAAATGGCGGCGACGCCGTAGAACCGGAACCGGCCTTCGGCCCGCCAGCGTTTCTTGATCTTGGGATCGCGCTCATAAAGCGATCTGGGCGCCATCTGGCCGGCCGGGGTCGGAGCGCCGCTGGCGGGACTGTCGCTCATTCGTACTGCTCCCGGTATTTGCGCACGATGTAGAGGGCCAGGATATTGAGCCCGAGCGTGAAGACGAACAGCGTCATGCCCAGGGCAAAGGCGACCAGCGCCACCGGCGAGGTGAAATCGGCGTCGCCGGTCAGCTGGGAGACGATCTTGGCCGTCACCGTCGTCATGGCCTCGAACGGGTTGAGCGACAAGCGCCCCGCCGCACCGGCACCAAGCACCACGATCATGGTTTCGCCGATGGCCCGCGAGGCCGCCAGAAGAATGGCGCCGACAATGCCCGGCAACGCCGCCGGCAGGATGACGAAACGCACCGTCTCGGACTGGGTGGCGCCCAGGCCGAGCGAGCCGTCGCGCATGGCCTGGGGAACGGCGTTGATGATGTCGTCGGAAAGCGAGGAAACGAAGGGAATGAGCATGATGCCCATGACAACGCCGGCGGTGATCACCGCCGTTCCGCCCTGCATCCACTCGACACCGAGCAGACCGTTCTTGCCGAAAACGTCGACCAGAAGCGGACCGACGATCAAAAGGGCGAACAGGCCGTAGACGATGGTTGGAATGCCGGCGAGCACTTCGAGCAGCGGCTTGGCGAAGGCGCGGATGGCGGGGGTGGCGTATTCACTGAGATAGACGGCGGCGAACAGCCCGATCGGCACCGCCACCAGCAGGGCGATGAACGAAATGTAGAGCGTGCCCCAGATCAGCGGCACGATGCCGAGCGGCGACAGGGTCTCGGAGGTGTAGCTCGGCTGCCAGACCAGGCCGAACAGGAAATCCTGGGCCGGGTAAAGCCGGAAGAATTCCATGGTGTTGAAGATCAGTGACAGAACGATTCCGACCGTGGTCAGGATGGCAATGGAGGCCGCGCCGATCAGCAGGGCAAGCGAGGTGCGCTCGACCGCGATGCGGGCGCGGAAGGCCGGCTTGACCTGCAGATAGGCAAACACGGCACCGGCGACCGCCAGGCCGAGCACGAGGATGTTGCGAATGAGATTGCCGGTGCTGTTGGCGGCACGGTATTTCTGCGCCTCCTGCAGCACGTCGGCCGTGACGTTCGAGCCGAGCGCGACGCCAACCGCGCCCAGCCTTTCGCGGATATTGGTGAGTTCGACGCTGATCGAATCGGCCTGTTCGGCGGTGAGCCCGCCCCGCTCGACCGCAAGGTCGAGGCCGTCGGCCAGACGCCGGACCTCGCTCATCGCCAGATTGCGCGAGCCATAGGTTTCGACGGTGCGATCGGGGATCTCGTCGCTGATCCGGCTTTCGATGATCATGGGCTGGACGACCAGCCAGGCGAACAGGAGCAGGAAGGACGGGACCATCGTCATGATGGCCACATGGAAACCGTAATAGCCGGGAAGCGAGTGCAGCTTGTGAAAGTCGGCGCCGACACTGCCGATTGCGCGCTGCCGTCCCAGAACGAACCCGACCACAGCAATGACGAGCACGGCGATAACGACAGCAAGCAACAGCATCGGCGTCCACCATTCGGCCCGATTCTCGGCCGGGCCGCTGATGTCGGACAGCAGGGCCCGACGAAAGGAACGGAGCGGCCGGAGCCGCTCCGCCAGTGAAGCGAATTACTTCATGGTCACTTCGTTGGCGACATCGGCCTGGGTCTGGGCCAGTTCCGGATCGGAAACCAGGCCATAGGCGGCCAGCGGGCCATCCGGGCCGGCCATGTCGTCGGATACGAAGAACTCGGCATATTCCTTGAGGCCGGGGATCACGCCGATATGCGCCTTCTTGACGTAGAACTGCAGCGGGCGGGAAACCGGATACTCGCCCGAGGCGATGGACTCGGTCGAGGGCATGACACCACTCATGGTCGCGACCTTGAGCTTGTCGGTGTTGTTCTCGTAAAAGCTCAGGCCGAACACGCCGATGGCGTTGGCGTTGGCGTCGATGCGGGCCAGGGTCTCGGTGTAATCGCCGTCGATGTCGACCGACTTGCCGTCGGTACGCACGGCCTTGCACGAGGCTTCGGCGGCCTTCTTGTCACCGCCATTGGCCTGCTCGAACGCCTGCAGGGCGCCGGTCTCTTCGCAGCCGGCGATCAGCACCTTTTCCTCGAAGACTTCGCGGGTGCCGTGCTTGGTGCCCGGAATGAAGGCCAGGATGTCGGTGGCGGGCAGGTCGCCGTTGAAATCGCTCCACTTGGTGTAGGGATTGGCGACGAGCACGCCGTCCTTGACCACCTGGGCGGCCAGGGCGTTGTAGAGGTCGGCCGGCGTGAAGGCGTCGAAGGCCGGACCGTTTTTCTGGGAGGCGAAGACGACGCCGTCATAGCCGATGCGGACATAGATGATGTCGGTGACGCCATTGGCGGCACAGGTCTGCTTTTCGGAGTCCTTCATCAGACGCGAGGCGTCGGCAATGTCGGTGGTATTTTCGCCGACACCCTCGCAGAAGCGGGAGATACCGGCGGACGAGCCGCCGGACTCAACGACCGGGGTCGGGAAATCGAAGTTCTCGCCGAACGCTTCGGCGACGATGGAGGCATAGGGCAGGACGGTGGACGAACCGGCGATCTGGATGTTGTCGCGGGCAGAGGCAGCGGTAGCGCCGAACGCGCCCGTAAGGACAACGGCAGCAGCGCCGGCAAAAAGTGCGGTTTTCATGATTTCTCCCTTTCAGAGCAGATGGGCGCCAAAGGCCCCGGATCCCGGCTTCGTCGGCGCCAGGGACCCGTCTAGACGGGCGCAACCTATGAACCTGCCCTGACGGTTCTATGTCGTTTGGATGACAGTTATATGTCACCCTAACCATATGTTATCAAAGAATTTTTTCGAAACCGTGGAGGGGATAATGCAAAAGGCGAGCCTTGCTTCACGACGGCAGAAGCACTTCCACGCTGGTGCCTTGGCCGAGTTCGGAACGGATGGTCATCTGGCCGCGATGGCGGTTGAGGATGTGCTTGACGATGGCCAGGCCCAGTCCCGTTCCCTTTTTCTTGCGGCTCGATTCCGCGTCGACCCGGTAGAAGCGCTCGGTCAGGCGCGGCACATGCTCGGCGGCGATGCCGGGACCGTTGTCGCTGATCGTGACGCAATAGGCATAGCCGGGACGGCCCTCGGCCGGCTTGAGCGCCACCGCAACGCGGCCGCCCTCGCCGCCATATTTGATGGCGTTCTCCACGAGATTCTCGAACACTTCGTGCAATTCGGCACGATCGCCGGGAATGACGACGGCGGCAGGCGGCAGATCCCGTTCGATGACGGTACCGGCTTCCGCGGCAAGCGGGGAGAGCATCTCGGCCACCTCCTCGAGAATGGCCCTCAGATCGACCGTGCCCGAAGGCGCCAGGTGCTGGCGGGATTCGATGCGCGACAGCGACAGCAGATCGTCGATCAGGCGCGACATGCGTTCGGCCTGGTTGGCCATGATGCCGAGGAACTTCTCGCGCGCCTCGGCGTCGCGGGCCGCCGGGCCCCTCAAGGTCTCGATGAAGCCGATGACCGAGGTCAGGGGCGTTCTGAGCTCGTGGCTGGCATTGGCGATGAAATCGGCGCGCATGGCATCGATCCGGCGCTGATCGGTGACGTCGGCAAAGGTGACGACGATCCATTTGCGCGTCGCCGGCGGATTGGCGACCAGTGGCGACAGTGGCGCGACGTGCACGCGGAAAAAGACCTGGGTCGGCACGGCCTGCTGCATCTCGACCGTCTGGCTCGACCCCGTCCGCCGGCAGGTATCGATGGCCGAGATCAGGGTGGGATTGCGCAGGCTGAGCGACAGGGGCACGCCGAGCTCGAGCTTGGCGAACTGGCGCGCCGCCAGGGCGTTGACCTGGCGCACCGTCGAGCGCTCGTCGATGATCACCCAGGGCAGACCGACCGTCTCGCCGACCCGGAACAGGGTTTCCTCGAAGCTGCGCGCCGTGACATCCGCCGTATCGGGTCCGGGACGCAGCACCTGGACGCCATCGGGCGCCAGGGCGATAACGAGCACGAACAGGACAAGGCCGACAACAAGATCGACCGCGTCGATCGGCTGCGTCACCGCCAAAAAGACAAAGGCCAGCGCCAGCGCCACGATGCTCCAGCGCTGACGGCCGAGCCGCCGGACGACGCCGCGGCGGATGCCGCCGACAGACGCCAGAAAACGTCGGCCGGGCGAAGGAGGGGGCGAATTGTGATCGTCTGTGTGTTCTGCCATTGTGGAAATGGCCCTTGAAACATAATTGCAACAAACAGATGACGCAGGCTTTCGGGCCGACCGACGTCAGATCCCGAAACAGTCATGAGCTCCGAACACAACGCCTCCGACATCACTGCATTCGACATCGAAAACCCGGTCCTGCCCAAGCAGATCCGCAAGGCAGCGCTCGGCTCGAATGGCTACCCCTATGAACACAAGCTCGACAAAAAGGAATATGCCTCACATCTTCTGGCTCTGCAAAAGCAGCTCATAAGGCTGCAGAATCACGCGCAGGCGACCGGCATGCGCATCGCTCTGGTCTTCGAGGGACGAGACGCCGCCGGCAAGGGCGGCACGATCAAGCGCTATCTCGAATTTCTCAATCCGCGCACCAACCGCATCGCGGCGCTGCCCAGGCCGAGCGACCGCGAACGGGGCGAGTGGTATTTCCAGCGCTACATCCCCCACCTGCCCTCGGCGGGCGAAACGACGCTGTTCGACCGGTCCTGGTACAACCGCGCCGGGGTCGAGGCGGTGATGGGCTTCTGCACGCCGGACGAGACCACCGCCTTCCTCACTGCGGCACCGCATTTCGAGCACATGATCGTGCATGACGGCATCCACCTGTTCAAATTCTGGCTCGATATCGGCCGCGAAATGCAGCTTTTTCGGTTCCACGACCGCCGCCACGATCCGCTCAAGGCGTGGAAGCTGTCGCCGATCGACCTCAAGGCCCTCGACCACTGGGAAGGCTATTCACGCGCCCGCGACGCGATGCTGAAGGCGACCGACACCTCCTACGCGCCCTGGAGCATCGTTTTGTCCAACGACAAGAAGCGGGCGCGGGTCGCGGTGATCCAGACCGTCCTCGACGCCCTCGACTATGACGGCAAGGACGAGGACGCGATCGGCAGGATCGACGGGAAGATCGTCATGAACACCCGGAAGTTCCTTCGCTGGACCGACGACGACGACTGATCGCCGGCAATCGGGTTCCGGGCCGGCGTCGCTGGCAGCCGGACCTTTTCCCCGGCGGCGAAACAGGCTACCCCTCCGCAGGCGGTATCGGCCGCGTCGCGGCGGCCTGTCGATCTTCCGATTTGGATGCGGTTGTTTTTGAGGCGAGAAAAAGCGGCCAGATGGCCGGAAACCATCACCCTCGAGGTCGACGGCGCTCCGATTGCGATCGCCATCCGCGTCAACGCGCGGGCGCGCTCCTACCGGTTGAGGCTCGGCGATGGCGGCAGGGCGGTGCTGACCGTGCCGCCGCACGGGCGGCTCGACGATGCGCTGGGCTTCGCCGCCCGCAACCGCGCATGGCTCGCCGCCCGGCTGAAACGGGCGCCGGCGCCCCGCCCCTTCGTCGATGGCGCCCTGGTGCCGCTGCGCGGCATCGACCATCGCATCGTGGCCACCGGACGCCTGCGCGGCCGGGTGGAGGTGACAAAAGAGGCAGGAGAACGACTGCTGCGCGTGCCCGGCGGACCGGAGCATATCGGGCGCAGGCTGACCGACTGGCTGAAAAATGAGGCCGAACGCGATCTCGCCGAGCGTGTGACGGCGTACGCCGCAACGCTCGGCGTTGCGCCCATCGGCCTCACCCTGCGCAGCCAGTCCTCGCGCTGGGGCTCGTGCTCGTCAAAGGGCCGGCTCAATTTCAACTGGCGGCTGGTGCTGGCGCCGCCCTTCGTGCTCGATTATGTCGCCGCGCACGAGGTGGCGCATCTGCGCGAGATGAACCATTCCCCCGCCTTCTGGACCGAGGTCGGACGCGCCCTGCCCGACTATGAGCGCGGCCGCGCCTGGCTCAAGGCGCACGGCCGGGCGCTGATGGTCCATGGGCTGGACGCCGGCTAGAGCAAAATGCGTTCTGATGGAGTGAGAACGGAAGCTCCAGGTT
>CAZKTH010000198.1:0-2529 GCA_964555575.1 uncultured Devosiaceae bacterium
CTGAGTACGCGCACGATCATGTTGCCGAGCGCTTCGTTGAGCGCATCGGTGTTTTCCGGCCAGTTGAAGTGGAGCGGATTGGTCGCTGCGTACCTGGTCGCCACGCCGACATAGGCATTCTGCGGCGTCGACAGGGCCGGATCGTCGGCAAGGCTCCTGAGCACCGGCATGTAGCCGGCATTCAGCGTCTGGTAGCGCTGGATATCGGGCGAGACCCAGTGCTTGACCAGCGCGCAGGCGGCGTCCGCATGCTTGGCACCCTTGGGGATGACCAGATGCCAGCCCTGCAGGTTGGCCGGAATCGTCGTGCCGGATTCGATGCCGGGAGACGGCATGAACGACCATTCGACGCCCTCGACCGACTTCTGGCGCACGGTCGAGACGCGGTGCGAGCCTTCCTCGAAGAAACCGACCCGTCCGGATTCGGCCATCTGCTGGACGTCGTCGCTGGACGACAGGATCATGTCGAGCGGGATGACGCCGTCCTTGACCACGGCGTGCAGGCGGTTGAGCAGGTCGACGACCTGGGGAGCGTTGAAGGCGGCCGTGCCGTCCTCGTTGAGGATCTTGGCTCCCATGCCGACGGCCATGGGCACGAACCATTCGATGGCTTCGACCGAGCGAGCCGGGCTGAAGCTCATGCCCAGACCGATATAGCCGTCATCGCTCAGCTTCTTGCCGGCCGCCACCAGTTCGTCGAAACTGGTGGGAATGGCGATGCCCTTTTCGGCCAGAAGGTCGGAGCGATAGAACAACCCGAACAGGCGCAGCTCCCACGGAACGCCGAGGAAATCGCCTTCCGTGTTGTAGGCGGAGCCCAGAACGATGACGTCGTCGGGCTGCTTGCCCGGTTCGACGCCGAGGCAGGCATTGAGCGGCATCAAGCTACCCGCCGCCACATGCGCCGGCAGGAACGGCGAATAGAGCATCACCAGATCGGGAACCTGGCCCGATTGTGCGGCGCGCAACAGCGAGGGCGACAGCTCGGTCCACTGGATGACATTGGTTTCCACCGTGTCGCCGGGATTGGCCGCCTCGAAAGTATCGATGACGTGCTGCAGAGTTTCCGAACGGACGCCCTCCCCGGTCGGATCGAGGAAACTCCAGAATTCGACCGGTTCGGCCAGAGCCGCGCCCGTCAGTGCGAACAGGGCGGTAACCGATGCGCCTGCAAGCAGATACTTCAGTTTTCCAGTCATTCTCTCCTCCCTTGTGAGATATCTGGACATCATTGGCGCGGCCTAAGGGCCGTCGCTCCGAAAGCGCCGTGCTGCGGCGCGGCCCGGCTCATCCCTTGACCGCTCCTCCGGTCAGGCCCTGGATGAAGGCGCGTTGCATGAAGGCGTAGGCGAGGATGATCGGGATGGTCGAGCCGATGGCCGCTGCCATTAGCGGCCCCCAGTCGATGCCGACCTCGGTGACGAAGAAATAGACGCCGACCTGGATGATGCGGTTGCTGTCGCTGAGCACCAGGCTGTAGCCCATGAGGAATTCGTTCCAGATGAAGATGAAGACCAGCAGGCCGCCGGCGACGATGCCCGGCCGCAGCAACGGGAAGGTGATGCGGTAGAACGCGCCGATCCGCGAACTGCCGTCGATGCGGGCGGATTCCTCGAGTTCGATCGGTACGTTTTCGACAAAACCACGGAGCAGCCAGACCAGGGTCGGTACCAGCCAGGCGCTGTAGGCGAGCACCAGCGCCCACATCGTGTCGTACAGTCCGACATCGACGGCCAGGGTGTAGAGCGGCACGATGATGGCCACGCCCGGGATCATGATCGTCGCCCACATGAGGTTCAAAAGCGCGGCCTTGCCACGGAAATTGAACCGGACGGCGGCATGCGCTGAGTGCGAGGCGAAGACGATACAGATGACGAGGGCGAATACGACAACCAGCACGGTATTGGTCAGGTATTGAAGGAAGCGGCCGCTGAATACGCCCTGGATCCAGTTGTCGAAGGTCGGCGCCTGCGGCAACCAGAGCGGTGGATAGGCGCTGATTTCCTTGGCCGACTTGAACGAGGTCGACAGGCCCCACAGCACCGGCAGAAGCGCGTAGATCGAAGCGGCGATCAGGGTCGCGTAGATGAGCCAAGCGTTCTTCAGCCGCGGCTTGCGGTGGGTCCGCCGGGTCCGGTTCGTCGGTTTTGCGACGGTGCTCATATTTCCTCCCGACCGCGCAGGATGCGCGCATACATCAGGGCGAACAGCACGTTGATGATGAAGATGATCACCGCGCCGGACGAGGCAACGCCCATGCGATAGAACTTGAAGCCTTCCTGGAAGATCCGTAGCGCCATGGTGTCGGTGGTGCCGATCGGGCCACCACCGGTCATCACCAGCAACAGGGTGACGTGGTTGAAGGTGTTGAGCGTGGTCAGCACCAGCGACACCAGCGTAGTGTTCTTCACATAAGGGAAGGTCACGAAGCGGAAGCGCTGCCAGCCATTGGCGCCGTCGATGCGCGCCGCCTCGGTCAGTTCGGTTGGCACGGTCTGCAGGGCCGCCAGCACGAACACCATGATCATC
>CAZKTH010000198.1:2539-7053 GCA_964555575.1 uncultured Devosiaceae bacterium
CCGCGAAGGAACCGGCCGCCATCGTGCCGATGCTGTCCAGCGAGTAGCTGTACAGGATGAAGATGACGGCAATCGCAATCGCCATTTTCTTGTGACGCACGGCCACGCCGAGTAACACGGTGCAGGCCAGCACGAACACCATGATCATCGGGTAAGACGACCACGAATGGGCGATCACCACCGCCGGCATGGCGAGCGAGAAGCTGGTCAGCGGATTGACCATCTTGATGCCCAAGACGCCCTGGACGACCTGTGCCAGCGGGCTGAAGGCCGGATTGAGCAACCACATCCACAGCAACGCACCCACCAGCGCCGAAACCAGCCAGGGAACGATCAGGACGATCCTGAATACGCTCCTGAACCGGATCGGTAGGTTGAGCAGAAGGGCCAGGCCGAATCCGAGGGGGAGCGAGACGGCGACTGTGCCGATGACAAACCACAGCGAGGCCAGCGCCCGCCCCCGTCCCTCGGCACCGAACAGGAAGCGCACGTAATTATCGAACCAGACAAACTGGCCGAGATCGAGATAGTCGGATTTGTGCAGGCTCTGGACGATGGCATAGACCAGCGGCACGAAGGAGACCGCGGCCACCAGCAGGAAGGCGGGGGCAATGGCCATGATGGCGAACCCCTGGCGCCGGAACGCCATGTGGTGCGGCCTGGACAATGTGCGTGCCGTGCTCATGGGAGCTGCATGCCTCCGTCCACGAACAGGTCGATGCCGGTGATGTAGCGCCCCGCCTCGGAGCACAGCAGCAGCGCGGCGCCGACGCAGTCCCTGGGCAGCCCGGCCTCGCCGGCCGGAATGGCCCGCATCACCGAGGCGTAGAATTCGGCGTCGGACTTGATCACATCGATCCGGTCGGTCTCGATGAGACCGGGAGCGAGCGTATTGGCGGTCACGCCATATCGGGCGTTCTGCCTGGCGAGGCTGCGCATGGCGGTCGAAATGGCGCTCTTGAGGCCGGAATAGACGAGCAGCTTGGGATTGGGCCGCAGCTGCTGGACGCTGCCGATGGCCAGAAGTCGTCCCCATCCGGCTTCGATCATGCCAGGAATCAGCGCCTTGATGATCTCCAACGACGACCAGAAATTGGCGTTCATCTGGGCTTCGAAGATCTCCCGGTCGAGCTCGGCAAGCGGCCGCCTGATCTCGACGGCGGCGTTGAGCACGACGATGTCGATGGCACCGAAATCGGCGATCTCCCGGCACAGCGCCGCCGCCGCTTCGGGTTGCGACAGATCGGCCTGAACCAGCCGGACCGTGCCGCCGAAACTCTCGGCCTCGGCCTTGAACGAGTCGGCGGACGTGCGGTCGGAATTGTAATGGGCGACGATGTCGGCGCCGCAGGAGGCGAACCCGAGCGCGATGGCGCGGCCGATGCCGCGGCTGGCGCCGGTGACCAGCGCCCGGCGGCCCTTGAGCGAAAACAGATCGAGTGCCATTTCGGTCATAGCCGGGCCCCGCTTTCGGTGTCGAAGACGTGGATCTGGTCGCGCTGAAGGCAGATCTTGGCAGTATCGCCCGGCTTGAAGTCGTGGCGTTTGCCCGGCGCGATGCACAACTGATCCGTGCCCAGTCGGCCGTAGATCAGGGTTTCGCGGCCCATTGGCTCGACCAGTTCGACGGGAATGCTGAGATCGCCGGTCTCGCCGAGATCGATGTGCTCGGGCCGCACGCCGACATCGACTCTGCGCCCGTCGGCATCGGCGGAAAGCGGGTTGGCCAGCACGATCGTCGCGTCGTTGTCGAGCGTCACGGCAGTCTTGTCGCCGACGGCCGAAACCTTTCCGGATATGAAATTCATCGCCGGCGCACCGACGAACTCGGCCACGAACCGGTTGACCGGCCTGTCGTAGATATGGGTGGGCGTGCCGATCTGCTCGATATTGCCCTCGCGCATGACGATGATGCGGTCGGCCATGGTCATGGCTTCGACCTGGTCGTGGGTGACATAGATCGAGGTGGCGCTGAGGCGCTGGTGTAGCGCCTTGATCTCGATGCGCATGTGAACGCGAAGCTTGGCGTCGAGATTGCTGAGCGGCTCGTCGAACAGGAACACGCGCGGATCGCGGACGATGGCACGCCCCATGGCGACGCGCTGCCGTTGGCCGCCCGACAATTGCCGCGGAAAACGCTGGAGATAGTCGTCCAGTCCGAGGATTTCGCTGGCGCGTGCAACCCTGGCATCGATCTCGGGCTGTTTCTCCCGTTTGAGCTTGAGCGAAAACGCCAGATTCTCGCGCACGTTCATGTGCGGGTACAGGGCGTAGTTCTGAAACACCATGGCGATATCGCGGTCCTTGGGGTCGACCTCGGTCACGTCCTCGCCGTCGATGAACAGATCGCCCTCGGTGACTTCCTCGAGCCCGGCAACCATGCGCAGCAGCGTGGACTTGCCGCAGCCCGATGGCCCCAGCAGCACGGCGAACTCGCCGCTTTCGATGGTCAGATCCAGAGAGTGGATGACTTCGGCAAGCCCGAAGCTCTTGCTCACCCCTCGCAATTCGACCGTGGACACGGCAGCTCCTCCCTTTGCGTGATTACGAACCAATAATAAACCAATTGGAAACAATCACGCCTCTATTACAAACCAGTCTTGACCAATTCACTGCAATCGTCAACAATGTATTTGCATCTGGGCTCGATTTGACGTCCTTTGTAGATATTGGTTCCGATTTGGTACTCTTTATCGAGTACGAGGGAGATTGGGCGGTATGACGCCAGAACCGGAACATGGTGAGCATCTTGAAGGGGTGTTTCCCATCGTGACCACGCCATTCGGACCGGAAGGCGAACTGGACCTCGCTTCTCTTGGGGACGTCGTCGAGCACGTCATCCGCGCTGGCGCGAGCGGGCTCGTCTATCCGGCGATCGCCAGCGAGTACCAGACGCTGACGCGCGACGAGTGGCAGACAGCCACCAGCCATGTCGTCGAACGGGTCGCCAACAGGGTGCCGACCGTCGTCGGCGTGTCCTCGGCCGAAGGTGAGGACGCGACCTACGAATTTGCCGGCATTGCCGCCTCTCTGGGTGCGGCCGCCACCATGTGGATGCCACCGGTCGATCTTGTCGAGGACACGACCGGTATCGCGCGCATCGCTTCAGGTATCGTGCAGGCTTGTCCGGCGCCGCTCATCCTTCAGAATGCGCCGGCACCGCTCGGACCCGCGCTTGACACCGCCGCCGTCGCCAGCATCGTCGACGAGGTGTCCGGTATCCGCTACGTCAAGGAAGAGACCCAGCCCTGCGGTCAACGTCTGAGTCGCCTACTGGAACTCAAGCCGAGCGGGCTGATCGGCGTGTTCGGAGGCGCAGGTGGGCGTTTCGTCCTCGACGAACTGGAGCGCGGCGCACTCGGCAGCATGCCGGCCTGCGAGTTCAGCGATCTGCATGTGTCGATCTTCTCCCTGTTCCGCAGGGGAGAAGTGGGCGCGTCGCGGGCTCTGTTTCGGGCGTTACTGCCGCTACTTAATTTCGAAAGCGTGTTTCGCACGCCCGCAACCAAGGAAATCCTGTTCCGAATGGGTAAGATCGCGTGCCGGCGGCACCGCGACCACAATCCGTCGCTCGACGGGTTCGATCTGGACGAACTGACGCGTATTCTCGACGAATTGCAGGCAGAAGCGACGCGGCTGCTGGGCACGACGGCAATATCCGATATCCATCAAGAGGCTGTTCGATGATCATGGAGCCGACACCGCAGACCGCCGACGGCGCTCATTCCGGGGCGACGGCGCGGGAAATGAACATCCGCGAGCAGTCCAATCACATGTGCCGGGCCATCTACGCAAGCATTCGTGACGGCATCCGCAATGGCGAGCTGGCCGACGGCATGCGGCTGCCGACCGAAAGGCGAATGATGACCGAATACGGCGCGGCACGGAATACGGTGCGCAAGGCGCTGGCGCTTCTGGAACGGGACGGACTCATCAACCGTCGCGCCGGAAGTGGTACCTATGTCCATTCCGACGGCAGCGCCGAGGAAGCGGCGCGCAATACCGAACGGCGCGGCGATGAACAGGTGGCCGCAAGTCCGCTCGACGTGCTCGAGGCGCGCATGGCCATCGAGCCGGGATTCGTCGACATGCTCGTGGCCCGCGCGACCGAGGACGATTTCCGAATTCTGGAGGGAAAGCTTGACGAGGCAGAACACGCCGTCGACCAGCAATCGTTCAGAGAAGCCGGCTATGCCTTCCACCTGCAGCTGGCGCGCGCGACGCGCAATCCGCTTCTGGTACGCATCTTCGAGATCATCATCGAAGCGCGTATCAACGCCGGCTGGAACAAGCTCAAGCACCTGAACGATAGCCGCGAGGCCCAGCTTGCACAGGTCGCCTCGAACCGGAGGATCCTCGGTGCGTTGTGGAACCGCGACTCCGCGCTGGCGCGCAAGCTCATGCACGAGCATTTGTGGTCGATGATTTCTGAGGTTGCCGGCCCGGCACGGCAGGTGGCTCCGCCGGAGCCAGAGGCACCACTAGAGAATGATTGACGAAAAACGGAGAGGACG
>CAZKTH010000199.1:0-7030 GCA_964555575.1 uncultured Devosiaceae bacterium
CCCTTGAGGTGGATCAGAACCTGATCCGCGCCATTGCGGAACTGCTGAACGAACAGGACCTCGCCGAGATCGAGATCGAACGCGACGATTTCCGGGTCCGTGTCACCCGCGCCCATCCAGGCGGCGGAACCGTGACCTATGCCGTGCCATCCGCCCTGCCGGCCACGGCGCCGGCCCCGGCGGGTGCCGCCGCATCGTTCGAGCCGGCCGCCACCGCCCAGCCGGGACCCGAGGATCTGGCCGCCCTGCCCGGCACCCTGACCTCGCCCATGGTCGGCACCGCCTATCTGGCTCCCGAGCCGGGCGCCAAGCCCTTCGTCGAAATCGGCGCCGAAGTCGCCGAGGGCCAGACGATCCTGATCGTCGAGGCGATGAAGACGATGAACCAGATCCCGGCGCACCGTTCCGGCCGGATCACCCGCATCCTGGTCGAGAACGCCCAGCCGGTCGAATACGGCGAACCGCTCGCCATAATCGAGTAAGAGTGAGGCCCGAAAAGTGGGAACCGGTTTTCGGACAAGCCGAACGACCATGGGAACGGCCAGCCGGCCGGCCGCCGGCTACCGGAGCAATTGCTGATGTTCCAGAAGGTCCTCATCGCCAATCGCGGCGAGATCGCCCTCAGGGTTCTGCGCGCCTGCAAGGAACTGGGCATCCAGACCGTCGCCGTCCATTCGACCGCCGACGCCAATGCCATGCATGTCCGGCTTGCCGACGAGAGCGTGTGCATCGGCCCGCCGCCGGCCAAGGATTCCTATCTGCACATCCCCTCCATCGTTGCCGCCTGCGAGATCACCGGCGCCGATGCCGTCCATCCCGGCTACGGCTTTCTGTCCGAAAACGCCCGTTTCGCCCGCATCCTGGAAGGCCACAAGATCGCCTTCATCGGACCGTCCGCCGATCACATCGAGATGATGGGCGACAAGATCATGGCCAAAAGGACGGCGGCCGAACTCGGCATCCCCTGCGTGCCCGGCTCGGATGGCGCGGTGACGAGCGAAGCCGAGGCGAAACGGCTTGCCAAGGATATCGGCTATCCGGTGCTGATCAAGGCTGCCGCCGGCGGTGGCGGACGCGGCATGAAGGTGGCGAACTCCGAGACCGAGATCGGCATCGCCTTTTCGACCGCCCGCTCCGAGGCCAGAGCCGCCTTTGGCGACGACAGCGTCTATCTCGAGAAATACCTTGCCAAACCGCGCCATATCGAGGTGCAGATCATCGGCGACGGCCACGGCGGCGCCATCCATCTCGGCACCCGCGACTGTTCGCTGCAGCGTCGGCATCAGAAGATACTCGAGGAAGCGCCGGCCTCGACCGTTCCGGTCGAAAAACGTAATGAAATCGGTGAAATCTGCGCCAATGCCGTGAGAAAGCTCGGCTATTCTGGCGCCGGCACCATCGAATTCCTCTACGAGAACGGCGAATTCTTCATCATCGAGATGAACACCCGTCTGCAGGTGGAGCACCCGGTCACCGAGCGCATCACCGATATGGACATCGTTTACGAGCAGATCCGCGTCGCCGCCGGCGAAAAGCTGTCGGCAACCCAGGACAAGGTCGGCTTTTTCGGTCACGCCATCGAGGTTCGCATCAATGCCGAGGACCCCGAGACCTTCACCCCCTCGCCGGGCACGATCAGCTTCTACCACCCGGCTGGCGGCGTCGGCGTCCGCATCGACAGCGCCGTCTATCAGGGCTACAAGATCCCGTCCTATTACGACAGCCTCATCGGCAAGCTGATCGTGCACGGACGGACGCGGGCCGAGTGTCTGCAACGCCTGCGGCGTGCCCTGGACGAATTCGTCGTCGACGGCATCAAGACGACGCTGCCGCTGTTCCTGAGGCTGATCGACGAGCCCGACATCCAGACCGGGAACTACGACATCCACTGGCTCGAGACCTATCTCAAGGGCGAGAAACAGGGTTAGGCCATGAACCGCCCCGACCCGTTCGCGATCGAGATCACCCCGGACCTGATCCTCAGGGCCTACCGGGCCGGCATTTTCCCCATGGCCGAGCGCGCCGAGGACGAGGACGTGTTCTGGGTCTCGCCCGAGCGGCGCGGCATCCTGCCGCTCGACGCGTTCCACGTCTCGAAAAGCCTCAGGAAGGCGATCAGCCGCCCCGATCACGTGATCCGCGTCGATTCCGATTTCGACGGTGTCGTCACGGGCTGCGCCAGCATCGGCGCCGATCGCGGCAACACCTGGATCAACTCAACCATCCGCTCTGTCTACGGCGAGCTGTTCCGCCGCGGCTTCTGTCACACTGTCGAGGTATGGAACGAGAACGGCCTGGTCGGCGGGCTTTACGGCCTTGCCATCGGTGGCGCCTTTTTCGGGGAATCGATGTTCCACAAGAAAACCGATGCCTCCAAGATCGCCCTGGCCCATCTGGTCGCGCGCCTGAGGGCCGGAGGCTTCGCACTTCTGGACACCCAGTTCCTGACCCCGCATCTGCAGTCGCTCGGTGGCATCGAGGTCAAGCGCGAGACCTACGAGATGCTTCTGGCCGACGCCATCGACCGGCCGGGCGACTTTTCGGCCTTTGACAGCACCGGCTAGAGCATTTTCCGTTCTGACGGAATCGGAACGGAAGCTCCAGGTTACTGAGTGGTCGCGTTTTCGGACCGGCGAACCGGTATCCACTTCGCCTGAAAACGCTCTCGAGCATTGTGCGCAAAAGTGGGTGTCGGTTTTGCGTAAAAACGATGCGACCTCAAATCGTGCCGGCGGGGATGCCTTTCGTCGTTGCCGAGATCCTCGGTCCCGATCCGAGGCAACAAGGCAACACGACCGCGCCTCACACACCGGCGATCAGAGTGCCGGCAAAGAGTGAAGGACCTCAGCCTTTCTTGGTGTAGCGCACCTCGAAATCGCGGTGCCAGTAAACGCCGTCGCGGGAGTATTGCCATTCCCCGACGAGCGTCCTGCCTTTCTCGTCCAGCCGTGCGGTGAATTTCTGCGACGCGCCCGGTGCCTGTCGCCAGAGTTCCAGCACGCCGTCCTTGAAGCTCATCTGATGGATGCGCGCGACGCTACGGCTGTCGTGGTAGCAGGCCGTGTAGGTGCCGTGATCGTCGTCGGCGCTCAGAACCCAGGTCTCGGCCGGCTTGCGCTCGTCCTCATTGCTGACGCGCATGACGACGAAGGTGCCGTCGAGTTCCCGGCTGATACTGGCCGCGCCCTTGACCGTTTCGTCCGGGCCCTTGAGGAAGCGGGCGTTCGACAGCTTCGTTTTCCAATGCCCTAGCAGAGGTTCGAGAGCGGCGAGCATCCTGTTGGTCATGACGTCCCTCCTTCAACATCGCTCCAGACGCCAATATATCAGCAAAATCCCATGGACAGTACGCAGCGACGTCGCACGGGGAGGCGCGGGACACTCACCCGTCATTGCGTGCAACACGGTGACGCAGCAATTCATCCCGCGGCAAACGCCGGTCCCTGCAATCCTGGGTTCGGCCTTCGCCGGAACGATGCCGCGGCCTTGGGCACGATCCTGATTGATTTTCAGCCGTCACCCCGGCGGAAGCCGGGGTCCAGGGGCAGCGAAGGCCGAAGTCCACACTGAGCCGCTTCGTCACTGCGTTGCCCGTCATGACGTTCGCAGCGACACGGGAAGCCTGCCCCTACCCGCGCTTGTCCGGCGGCGGCACGTCGCTCGACTGCTTGCAGTCCAGAAGCCAGATGTCGTAGACGGCGTGGTCGATGGCGTTGAGCGCCGGGCTGTCGGCGAACATCCAGCCGGTGAAGATGCGCTTCAGCGATCCCTGCAGGCTGACCTGGTCGACCTCGATGAACACCGAGGTGCGCTGCGTCTCGGTCGGCGGCCGTGTGTAGCAGACGCGCGGCGTGATCTGCAGCGCCCCGAACTGCACCGTTTCGTTCATGTAGACGTCGAAGGTTGTGACGCGGCCGGTGATCTTGTCGAGCCCGTCAAAGGTGGCGACCGGGTTGGCGATGGTCTCGGCATAGGCCGGCACGGCGGCGCAGGCGCCTGCCGCCGCCGCTACCAGTCCGAAAAGGAATCGCTTCATCGTCACGGGGCAGTTTGGACCAGACAATTGTGGCCGATAATGGGAAGGATCAGGCGTCGGGCGACCAGGCCTCGTAATCGCCGGTCACCTTGGGGCGCTTGCCCTTGTTGAGAATGGAGCCATCAGGACGATAGGCCGCCGCCGTGCCGGAAAGATTGGCTTCGTGCGGCCGTTCCCAGGCCCACGGTACATAGACCTCTTCGGTCGGCGGGGTGTCGGTGCGGTGGTGCATCCAGCCATGCCAGCCGGGCGGAATCGCCGAGGCTTCGGCATAGCCGTCGAAGATCACCCAGCGTCGGTCGTTCTTCTTGCCCTTGTAGTAGCGGTTGCCGAATTCGTCGCTGCCCACATACTGCCCCTGAAACAGGGTCCACAGCCGGACGCCGAGCGTCTCCTTGTGCCACCAGATGAAGAGTTCGGCCAGAAACTGTTTCATGGGAAGATTTCGTCCGCGATCATTGCCTCAGCAAAAGGGCTCTAGCACGCAAGCCGGCTCGAGGGCTACGGGCTTGGTCGATTTTTCATGCTTGCGCGCCACGACAAGATAGCCAAGCCCGTCATAGACCTCGTGCACCACCGGTCCCCTGAGGCCGGCAGGCATGGCCGGCGGCCTTCTGAGAAAGCCGGGATTGAGCCGCGGCAGCACCATCCGGCCGAGCGGATGGGTGAAATTCTCGCTCATCCTTTCGTCGCCCCAGGCGACGATTCCGCCCGGCCTGACCACCCGGACGAATTCGGCAAGGGCCTGGTCCGGATCGCTGAAAAGATTGACGCAGCCAAAATGAAAGAGGGCATCGAAGGATTTGTCGGCGAAAGGCAGATTGAGGGCGTTGGCCTGGATGAGCTGCACCCGCTCCGCCCCGTGCTGCAAACGGCACTGCTCGAGCCTTTCGCGCGACAGATCGATCGCCGCGAATTCGGCCTCCGGCCCGATCTTGCGGCGCAGCATGGGCTGGAAAACGCCCGGCCCGGGGGAAACCTCCAGCAATCGCATGCCCTTGTCGAGGTCGAGCAGATCAACGATCTGCTGCCGCCCCCGCGCCATGTTGACGCCGGTGAGCAACCATCCGAGCACTCTTTCCAAGCCATCGTAGAACGGCGCCCGCCAGCCAGAACGCTTGTTCATCGCCGCATCCTCGCCGACGAGATCGACCGGCCAGACAAGAGCGGTCATGCCGTCGCTGTCCGCATAGAGCTTGCCGTCGCTTGGCCGTCGCCAGCCCGACTCGGTTCGCGTCAGGGCCTCTCCCGTCTCCGGGCAGCGCAGCAATTCGGCAATCCAGGGAGAGAGCATGCACTTGTGCCTTTTCAAACACGCCAAAGCCTGAAGCGGTTCCGGCGCCCGGCAAACCGGACGCGGGAACGGCCAAAGGGGAAGTGTCGGGATCCGGGCGCGTCGATACGGCCGCAGCACCTGACGGTTCATTCAATCGGGATCGGCGGACTCGCCGTTTCCCGATGCATTTCTTGCCGGCTCATCGACGCTGTCAGTGCATTTGGGCCAAAATAATGCGCTTGACAGAATCGACATGAAAGCTCGCGAAATCGTGAGCGAGATTCGCCTGCGGCGCACCGGCACGCGGCCGCAAAATGCAAGCCGTCTTCCCGGCCGGCAAAGCCAAGCGATTGGACGCATTTGCAGCCGGAAATGGCAGTAACATATCGCTTCGGTCCTGCCGTCATCGGGCAAGATTTGCCGGGCGGAACTGGCCGGTCGGGCGCATTTGCCGCGCCCCCACTTTTCCCCGATCTTCACACTTTGCATACTACATTTAGGGATTATCGTCTGAGGAAACACAAGGGATTGTCGATTTCGCGAATCTTCGCTGTTGACGGAAATTCAAAAACGGGACTAGCCTTCAAGGGTTGCTCGACGTCGATCGCCCGCCAAACGGCCCTGAGGCCGGAGCGGGCAACCGGACCAGGCCGACAAGGAACCCGTCCAACGCGAATCGGACGGTTCAGGGTTCGCCCGGTCCTGTTCGAAGGCCCGTTTCGGGTACTTCGCGGTCGGAATCGGGGAAGGGCGCCGTCTGGACCAATCCGGCTTGAGACCGGAGGCTGGATGAGGTTTGAGCGCCCATCAATCACGGTGCCGGCAACGGTTCCGGTTTTGGGAAGCGTTGAGTTGGGGTTGAAGCCATCGGCGTTGGCTTCGGGCGTTGTCGCGCCCATATAAACTATGAATTGGGGATTGCATCGTGCGCATAGAGCGTCGTTTCACAACACCGGACCAATCCGCCTATGACGGGATCGAATTCCGCAAAGCCATAAGCGAGATCAAGAATCCGGACGGATCGATCGTCTTCCGTATGGACGGAATCGATGTGCCTGCCGCCTGGTCGCAGGTCGCCTCCGACATCATCGCCCAGAAATATTTCCGCAAGGCCGGCGTCGCCCAGCGTTTGAAGCGCGTCGAGGAGAGCGACGTGCCGTCCTGGCTGTGGCGCTCCATGCCCGACGAGGAGGCCCTGGCCGAGCTCCCCGAGGACGAGCACTATGGCGCCGAAACCGATAGCCGCCAGGTCTTCGACCGCCTCGCCGGCACCTGGACCTATTGGGGCTGGAAGGGCCATTATTTCGACAGCGAAGCCGACGCCCGCGCCTTTTTCGACGAGTTGCGCTTCATGCTCGCCACCCAGCGCGTCGCCCCCAATTCGCCGCAATGGTTCAACACCGGCCTTTTCTGGGCCTATGGCATCGACGGGCCGAGCCAGGGCCATTTCTATGTCGACCCCTTCTCGGGCGAGCTGACCCAGTCGGCCTCGGCCTATGAGCATCCGCAGCCGCATGCCTGCTTCATCCAGTCCGTGAGCGACGATCTGGTCAACGATGGCGGCATCATGGACCTCTGGGTCCGCGAGGCGCGCCTGTTCAAATACGGCTCGGGCACCGGCTCGAACTTTTCCAAGCTCAGGGGCGAAGGCGAACGCCTTTCGGGCGGCGGCAAGTCCTCGGGACTGATGAGTTTCTTGAAGATCGGCGACCGCGCCG
>CAZKTH010000200.1:0-7016 GCA_964555575.1 uncultured Devosiaceae bacterium
CGACACGCGGCCCTGGCGCGATCCGAACGCCAAACCGTTCGTGCGTATCGAAACCGTCTCCAAGAAATTCGGCAACGGCGTGCTTGCCGTCGATCAGGTGTCACTCGACATCTACAAGGGTGAGTTGTTCTGCCTGCTCGGCGGCTCCGGCTCGGGCAAGTCGACCTTGCTGCGCATGCTGGCCGGCTTCGACACCCCGACAACCGGCAAGATCCTCATCGACGGCGAGGACATGGCCGGGGTCGCGCCCTACAACCGCCCCGTCAACATGATGTTCCAGTCCTATGCGCTGTTCCCGCACATGACGGTCGAGGCCAATATCGCCTATGGCCTCAAACGCGACGGCATGGCCGCCGCCGACATCAGGACGCGGGTCGAGGAACTGCTCAATCTGGTGCATCTGCAGGGCTATGAGAAGCGCAAGCCGGCCCAGCTTTCCGGTGGCCAGCGCCAACGCGTTGCCCTTGCCCGTTCGCTCGCCAAAAGGCCCAAGCTTTTGCTGCTCGACGAGCCGCTGGGCGCCCTGGACAAGAAATTGCGGGAAAAGACGCAGTACGAACTGGTGAAGATCCAGGAACGGACCGGCGTCACCTTCATCGTCGTCACCCACGACCAGGAAGAGGCGATGTCGCTCGCCACCCGCATCGGGGTGATGGACACCGGCATCATCGCCCAGATCGGCGAACCGCACGAAATCTACGAATTCCCCAATTCCCGCTATGTCGCCGGCTTCATCGGCAACGTGAACATGTTCGAGGGCGTCGTCACCGAGGACCAGCCGGACCATGTGCGCATCCGCTGTCCCGAGACCGTCAACGACATTCTGGTGCCGCACGGCGTGAGCTGCGCCCCGGACCAGACGCTCTGGTACGCCCTGAGGCCGGAAAAGATGCAGATCGGCCGCGACAAGCCGGAAGGCGACGTCAACTATGCCTATGGGCTGGTCGACGAGGTGGTCTATCTCGGCGATCTGAGCGTTTACTACATCGTGCTCGAATCCGGCATGCGCATCAACGTCACCAAGCCCAATATCGATCGCTGGGACGAAGAGAACATCCGCTGGGACGAACACGTCTACATCACCTGGGAAGGCGATGCCGGGGCGGTGCTGACCTCATGAGCCTGATGGAGAGCATGGCCGCCGAAAACCGGCCCTGGACCTTCATCCGCCGCCCGCTGGCGAAGGTCGGCTTGTCCGGCCGCGGCCTTGTCATCGCCGCGCCCATGCTGTGGCTGCTGGTCTTCTTCCTCGTCCCCTTCCTGGTGGTGCTGAAGATTGCGCTTTCGGAGCTGGTGATCGCCTCGCCGCCCTATGCGCCGATGGTCACATGGACCCCGACGGGCGAACTGATCGTCAAGCTCAATTTCGGCAATTTCCAGTTCCTGGCGAGCGACCCGCTCTATCTCAACGCCTTTCTCGGCTCGATCCGGATCGCGGCGATCTCGACCATCATCGCGCTGCTGATCGCCTACCCGATGGCCTATTTCATCGCCCGCGCGAGCGGACGGACGCGCAATATTCTGCTCATGCTGGTCATCCTGCCGTTCTGGACCTCGTTCCTGTTGCGCGTCTATGCCTGGATCGGGTTCCTGAAAGGCAATGGCGTTGTCAACAATTTCCTGATGTGGACCGGGATCATCCATGATCCGCTGGTCATGCTGCAGACCGATTTCGCCGTCTATGTCGGCATCGTCTACACCTATCTGCCCTTCATGATCCTGCCGCTCTACGCCAATCTCACCAAGCTCGACGACGACCTTCTTGAGGCCTCGGCCGATCTCGGCGCCAAGCCCTTCATGACCTTTCTGACCGTCACCTTGCCGCTTTCCATGCCCGGGATCATTGCCGGCTCGATGCTGGTCTTCATCCCGGCGGTCGGCGAGTTCGTCATCCCGGCCCTTCTGGGCGGCCCCGACACGCTGATGATCGGGCGGGTTCTCTGGGACGAGTTCTTCTCCAACCGCGACTGGCCGGTCGCCTCCTCGGTCGCCATCGTCATCCTCGTCGTGCTGGTCATTCCGATCATGTTCACGCGCAGCGTTCAGGACCGCATGACGGAGAAGCTGGAATGAAGCGGTCTCCGGTGCTGTCCATCGCCACGATCTTCGGCTTCGTCTTCCTTTACGCGCCGATCATCTCGCTCGTCGTCTTCTCGTTCAACGAGAACAAGCTCGTCACCGTCTGGTCCGGTTTCTCGGTCAAATGGTATGGTGAACTGATGCAAAACGACCAGCTGATCCGGGCCGCCATATTGAGCCTGCAGATCGCCACGGTCAGCGCCACCATCGCCCTGGTTCTGGGCACCCTCGCCTCGGTGGCGCTGGTGAGGTTCCGGCGCTTCCGCGGCAAGACGCTGATGCATGGCATGATTTCGGCGCCGCTCGTCATGCCCGACGTCATCATCGGGCTGTCGCTGCTGTTGCTCTTTGTCTCGATGGAACAGCTGATCGGCTGGCCGGCCGGACGCGGCATGATGACCGTCATCATCGCCCATGCGACCTTCGGCATGGCCTATGTCGCCGTGGTCGTGCAGTCGCGCCTCGTCGATCTCGACATCTCGCTCGAGGAAGCGGCTGAGGACCTCGGCGCCACGCCGGCGCGGGTGTTTTTCGACATCACCCTGCCGATCATCTCGCCGGCCCTCGTCTCGGGCTGGCTTTTGTCCTTCACCCTGTCGCTCGACGATCTGGTCATCGCCAGCTTCGTCAATGGTCCGGGGTCCTCGACCCTGCCCATGGTGATCTTTTCCAAGATCCGGCTCGGGGTCAGCCCCGACGTCAACGCCCTCGCCTCGATCATCATCGGCATCGTCGCCATCGGCGTGGTTGGCGCGGCCATTGTCGGGCGCGGCGGGGCGGACAAGGCGACGTGAGGCCGCCGCCGGTCGCGCCCGCCTACCACACGCCCGGCAGCAGCCGGTAGCGCGTCCGGGCGGCGTAGTCGAGATAGCCCGGCAGGTCCGTCTTGAGGGCGGCGTCCTCCTTGGCGGTGCGCCACACGAACAGCGCCATCAACGCTGCCATCGGCACCAGCGCCCAGCCCGAGCCGAGCATCAGCGCCGTGCAGGGAAAGCCGAGCAGCGTGCCGAAATACATCGGATGGCGAACGAGGCGGTAGGGTCCGGTGGTGACGACATGGTGCCCCCGCTCGTCCTGCACGCGATGGATGCGTTCGGCGAAACGGTTTTCCAACAGCGTCCAGGTGGTCACGACCGAACCCAAGAGGAACAGCGCGGCGCCGGCATAAACCGTCCAGTACGGCAGCGGCGCCCATGCGAAACGCCCGCCGTCCAGGCCGCCAATGGCCGGATACAGCAGGACGAGCGGCACGAACAGCCGGTAGAACAGCTTGTCGAAGTCCTGCCTTTGCGCATCCGTGTTCCTCTCCCGCGCCGCGAGCACGGACGGGTTGACCGCCTGCACGATTATCGCGCCGGCGACCGAGGCGGCAACGAACACCACCGCGTGGATCCAGCCGCGCGGCCAGTCCAGCCGCCAGGCGAAGATGAAGGCGATGGCCGGGTAGACCGCCGAGTTGATCGTGCTGCGCACCAGCCGGCGCGCGGGCGATATCGGACGCAACGGTTCGGACATGACGAGGACGGCTCCCAACGACGGCGGGACAAAGGCCGCTGGCCTGTGGCGGTCACGGCCTGTTTCGGAGGGCGACTATAGGCAGGCGCCGGCGGCCCGGATAGGGCCATTGCACGAGATCCCGTCGGATTCGGGTGCGACGTGTTGAATCTTTCGACGTGCCGGTCGAACGCGACCGGGGCCGGGTCGCCGTGTCCGGCCGGGCGCTTCGCCTCGCCGGGGCATTCCGGCGCCCGGCGGGCCGACGACGGCGCGGATCTGGCGAGCCGGCTCCTCGATTTCCTGCGCGGCAATTAGAATGGACCGCGCCTTGACGGCGATCCCGCCCCGAGCGGCGTCAGCCTGCGTTCGCGGCGTTGCTCCGGCGCCGCCAAAAACTTGACCCAATCGCATGCGAGGTCGAAGGCCCTTACCGCCCAAAGACAGGAAAACCAGCCATGACATCTCCGGACAAGCAAGAGACGGCCCGCGAGCGCGCCATGTGGAACGAACGCTATGCGGCAAAGGACTTCGTCTGGACCGTCACGCCCAATCGCTTCCTTGTCGAGGAGGCCGCCGATCTCGCGCCGGGCCGCGCCCTCGACCTGGCCGCCGGCGAGGCACGCAACGCCGTCTGGCTCGCCGAAAAGGGCTGGCGGGCTCTCGCCGTCGATTTCTCCGAGATCGCCCTCGACAAGGGCGTGCAACTGGCCGAGTCACGCCATGTCGCCGATCGGCTCGAGGTCGAGGCTGCCGATCTGCGCGACTATGTTCCCGAACCCGGCGGCTTCGATCTTGTCGCCGTCTTCTATCTGCACATGGCTTGGGACGAACTCGTGCCGATCATCGAACGGGCCGCCGAGGCGGTGGCACCGGGCGGCACCTTCCTGCTGGTCGCGCACGATTCGACCAATCTCGCCAACGGCCATGGCGGCCCGCAGAATCCGGACGTGCTCTATACCGCCAATCAGGTGGTTGCCGCCATCGGCGACAGGCTGACGATCGAAAAGGCCGGATCGGTCACCCGCCAGGTCGAGACCGATATCGGCATCAAGATCGCCATCGACTGCCTGGTGCGGGCCAAGCGGGCCTGAGCGACCATGCCGTTTGCGCATCCAGTCAATGACCGACGCCGGAACCATGTCCGGCGCCGGACGGTGCTTTTTGCCCGCAGGGCGTGGCCTTGCCGCTTCCTGGGGCTACACCAGGTTCTGCGGCGCGTTCGCGCCGGTGTCCTGGTGCCTATTCGGCCGGAAAGACCACTTCACCCGAATAGTTGATGGCCGGGACACCCGGCCCCGCGCCGCCAGCACCCGGCCCCCACGCGGCGCCATGGCCCTGCACGTTTTTCAGACCACCGGTGCCGCTGAGAATGATCCATTCTCCGGTCCAGTGCGCCTTCTGCGCCGGTTTGGTGTACAAGGTGACGATGTTCATCGTGCCTTCGTATTTGCCCAGGACAGTGCCCTTGAATTCGGAATTGACCCAGGCGGCAACACTCCCGTCGGGCGAAACGACCACTCTGAAGGGCGCAACCGACGTGCCCTTGATGTCTCCGGACCAGACTTCGTCTTCGGATGCGTCCACGAAGGCGCCGCCACCGGCTGCAATCTGAGAAAAGACATGGGGCGTGTAGTCGAAACTGCCGGAAACAGGCATCGGTTCGACAGTCGCTGCGTCCGCCGCAAACACCGCGCCGGCACCCGCCAGAGTCATTGCGCCCGCGAATACAATTGCCGACGATGCAATCAACACGCTTCTCAACATTATTTCCTCCCGATTTTGGTTCAGAAATATTCATTGACTCGCGCCCTCATCGTATAAGGAATAACAGTCATAATCGGAAGTCAACTGCAAAATCTTCCAGTATGGCTATCGCATTATACTTTGCATGGATACGTCAGGCGTTTTGCGTTGCCCGGTTACAGGCGACTGAAGAGCCAGCGCCTTGCAGCAAAATTGACCCAGTATTGGTGTATTACGGCCGCCGGCCTGACCGCGCAGCGTCAATCGTTCGCCTCCGCGAACCCTGCCGCCGGATTTGTCTTCCCGGCAAAGCCGCCGATCCGGCGCGCTTCAGGCCGCCTGCGCCCGCGCCTTCCTGCGTTCCTCGGCCACCTGCTGTTCGCGCCACCAGATATAGAGGCCCGAGCCGACGATGATCGGCGCGCCGATATAGATCGACAGACCCGGCGGCTCGTTGAACACCAGCCAGCTCGAGATCGTCAGGAACAGCACCTGCGGATAAACGAACGGCGCCAGCACCGAGGCCTCGGCATAGCGATAGGCGATGGTCAGGATGAGATGGCCGATCAGCCCGGTGACCCCCGTCGACATCAGGATGATCCAGGTGAGCGGATCGGACGGCCACACCCACTCCCAGAAGGCGAAGGGCACAAGGCAGACCGTCGGGATCAGCGCCGAATAGAGCTGCTGGATGATCGGCGCGTCGACGCCGGCCAGCATGCGGTTGAAGATGGAGAAAAGGGCGAAGCTCACGACCATGGCGAGCGACAGGAAGATCGCCGGATGGAAACCGGTGCCGCCCGGCTGGATGATGACGAGAACGCCGACAAAGCCGGCGAGGATGGCGATCCAGCGCCGCCAGCCGACCTTTTCCCCGAGCATCGGGATCGACAGCAGGCTGACAAGGATCGGCGAGGCGAACAGGATCGAGCCGGTGATCGTCAGCGGCAGATACCTGATCGCGAAGAAATTGAAGCTCGTCGCGCCCAGCAACCCGAGAGCCCTGAGGATCTCGAGCTTGAGATTGGCGGTGCGGAACGCTTCCGGACCGTAGCGCGGAAGCAGCAGGGCCAGCACCAGCGGCAGCTGGAAGCCGTAGCGGACAAAGATCACCTCGAAGGAGGGAATGCCGTTGACGACCAGCCATTTGGCGGAGGTGTCGAGCGTGGCGAAAATGGCCACCGCCGTGACCACGAGAGAGATCCCGAGAAGCAGGCGGTCCTCGCGCGGCTTGACGACGGCGCCCCGTTTGCCACCGGGGCTGGGATAGTCCATGGCTGTGTCTTTGTTCGCAAGGGGACAAGCGGAAATGGCCCTACTTGCTCTCGGGACGTGCGAGGCGTCAAGCCGGCGGCCGGATTGCCGAAGGGTCCGGCCGCGCCTTCAGGCGGGCACCGGCAAGGTCAGGGGCGCCTCGGATTTGATGGAAACGGACACCTCTTGCCGCTCCCTTTGGGGAAAGATATCGACGCCGGCCGAACCGGTTCTGCCAAAACCTGAGGCGCTCCAGTAGTGAAAACCCGACGCCTGGTACCCGTTCTCGAATGTCGATCGTGACGGGACGCAGTCATTGTCGACGGGCGCAATGAATGGCTCGATCGAGCCGAAGCAGACCTAGAGCGTTTTCAGGCGAAGTGGATACCGCTTCGCCGCTCCATGTTCTTGTTGTCGCATCCTTCGGACCTCAGATCGTGCCA
>CAZKTH010000201.1:0-6875 GCA_964555575.1 uncultured Devosiaceae bacterium
TCCCTTCGGGTCGGTCCTCGGTTGGCGCAAAACCGGGACCCACTTTTGCGCACGATGCTCTAGCCGCCGAACAGCTGGCTGAACAGATCGACCAGGGTACGCGGCTTGTCGGCCGGCCGGCCGGGCGCCGTCGTGACGTTGGCCGGCGGCGCCGGTCCGCCGCGCGGCAGATCGGCGACGCTCATGCCCTGATGGGCCTTCTGCATGAATTCGGACCAGATCTTGACCGGGAAGGAGCCGCCGCCGACCCCCTTCATCGGCGTGTCGTCGTCATTGCCGAGCCAGACGCCGGTGATCATGCGGGCCGAATACCCCACGAAGACGGCGTCGCGGTTCTCCTGGGTGGTGCCGGTCTTGCCGGCGATCGGCCAGCCGGGCAGGCTCGCCTGCTTGGCGGTGCCGACCTGAATGGCATCGGACAGCATGTCGTTCATCTCGCCGATGACATGCGGTGAAGCGACCTGGCCCGGCCCGCTCGGGATATCGGAATACAAAAGCTTTCCGTCGGCCGTCTCGATGCGGGTGATGACATGGGCGATGACGCCCTGGCCACCATTGGCAAAGGGGGCATAGCCGGCGGTCAGCTCCAGAAGCGACACCTCCTGGGTCCCGAGGGCGATCGAAGGCACCGCCTTGAGCGGGGTGGAAATGCCGAAGCGCATCGCCGTATCGACGACCGCCTGCGGCCCGACGTCGACGGTCAGCCGTGCCGAAACGGTGTTGAGCGAATGGGCCAGCGCGTCGCGCAGCCTGACCGGGCCGGCGTATTTGTGGTTGTAGTTCTCCGGGCTCCAGCCCTTGTAGGTGAAGGGCGCGTCCTCGACCACCGAATCCGGCGTGTAGCCATGCTCCATCGCCGTCACATAGACGAAGGGCTTGAAGGCCGAACCGGGCTGGCGGCGGGCGGTGACGGCGCGGTTGTACTGGCTTTTCTGGTAGTCGACGCCGCCGACCACGGCCCTGACGGCGCCGTCCGGATCCATGGCGACCAGCGCTCCCTGGCTGAAATTGTGCGACGCGCCGTTCTCGGCGACCATTTCCTTGATGAGGAACTCGGCCTGTTTCTGCAGGTCCCAGTTGATCGTGGTGGTCACAACCACGTCCTGTTTCACGTCGCCGATATAGGCCTGCATCAGCGTTTCGACCCAGTCGGCGACATAGTATTCCGCCCCGGCGATCTTGGTGCGGATGCGCCTGGTCGGGTCGATGGCGGCGGCCTTGGCCTCGTCCTCGGTGATGTAGCCGAGCTTGGCCATCTGGCTCAGGACAATGCGGGCGCGGGCGGCAGCGGCCTCCGGATGCTTGTCGGGCGACAGCCGCGAGGGCGCCTGCAGTATGCCGGCCAGGATCGCCGCCTCACCAAGCGAGAGATTGCGCGCCGACTTGCCGAAATAGCGCTGCGCCGCCGCCTCGATGCCATAGGTGCCGGCACCGAAATACATGCGATTCAGATAAAGCTGCAGGATCTGGTCCTTGGAGTACTCGTGCTCGAGCCACAGGGCGAGCAGCGCCTCCTGGATCTTGCGGCCGAGGGTCTGGTCGGGGGTCAGGAACAGGTTCTTGGCGACCTGCTGGGTGATGGTCGAGCCACCGCGCATGTATTTGTAGTTGCCGGTCAAATTGTCGACCGCCGCCCCGACGATGCCGATCGGATCGATGCCCCAATGCGACATGAAGCGCTCGTCCTCGATGGCGATCACCGCCTCGGGTACGTAATAGGGCAGATCGGAAATGGAAACGGCCTCGCCGCCCATCTTGCCGCGATTGGAGATCAACTGCCCGTCGGCGGCGACGATGCGGATGTTCGGGCTGCGCGGCGGCACCTTCCAGGTGTCGGCGGCCGGCAGCTGCATGCCGTAATAGAGGACGACGCCAACGACGGCGATGCCGGCCCAGACGGCAAGAACGACGCCCCAGTAGAAAAGTCTGCCGATCAGCCGGCCCAGGGTCAGGGGCTGGCCCTTGCGGCGGGTCCTGCCGGTCTTCGGCTTGGCGGATCTGGCCGGTTTGGCACGCCCGGAAGTCGCGCCCTTGGCACCGGCCGTCTTCTTCGTTTTGGCGACACCGCGTTTGGACGTGCGGCGCTTGCCGCCCCCGGCAATCCGGTCGTCCTGCGTCAGTCTGATGTCCATGAGCTTTCCCGCGGCGGCTACACTCTTGCGGACGCATCGCCGTCACGAAAAGCCGATAGCCGCCCTCCCGCGCGATGCCTCATCGCCTCGCTTCATCGCCAAACGGTATTGAAGCTAAATGTGGCCGGTTTATGTGGGGTAAAGGGGGGAGCGATGCCGCCATCATCGGCGGCATGGCGACTTGCGTTTTTTCTTCCTCCAAGGTGTTATGGGGAATGCCCCGAATTCCGGACGGGAGGCGGCAATGTACCCGAGATGGCAAATGCAAAAGCCTATTTGGATGACCTGCATCATAACGGCCTTATACATGTTGGGATCGAATGCATCCCGAGCGGAGACACTTGTTCTTTGCACATCGCCGGATCAAGCGGACGTGTTGCTTGAACTGCATTCGAAAACCTTTGAGGGGGTCTCCCTCAGCTGCATATCGGGGGACTTCATCGCCGACATGACGCCCTGTGCCCCGGAGAACGGATATGGCCTGTCGGCTCCGACGGGCTCGGCCGGCCTGGTGGGCATTGCTTCAAACTGGCGGGACTACGCGGATCACTCGGGAGGCGTGGTCAGCTTTTTTGCATCACCATCGGCCTATTCCTTCGCGGGTGGCGTCATCGACCCCAAATCGGGGTATCAGGAAGCCTGGAGGTTCGAGGCAAACAGGCTTTCGGGCGACGGAAGCCTTTCCATCGTTCAGAAAGCGGAAACGGACGGTGCCGCCGGTCGTTCCCTTTTCGACTACACCTGCGAGGCGGCACACCAGAAATTCTAGAGCATTTTCAGGCGAAGTGGATACCGGTTCGCCTGAAAACGCCCTAGATATCCAGATTGGCCACCGACAGCGCGTTCTCCTGGATGAACTCGCGGCGCGGTTCGACCAGATCGCCCATCAGCTGGGTGAAGGTCTCGTCGGCCAGATCGGATTCCCGGACCTGGACCTGCAGAAGGGTCCGGGCGTTCGGGTCGAGGGTCGTTTCCCAGAGCTGGTTGGGATTCATCTCGCCAAGGCCCTTGTAACGCTGCAGGGTTATGCCCTTGCGGGCCGCGTCGGTGATCGCCGCGAACAGCGAGAACGGCCCGTAGATCGGGGTTTCGACCTCCTTGCGGGTCAGTCTGGTCACGCCGCCATAAAGCTCGTCGAGCCGGTCGGCCATGGCGCGCAATTTGCGCGCATCGGCACTCATCAACAACGACTTGTCGATGACATGGCTTTCCATGACGCCGCGCACCACCCGCCAGAAGCGGATGCCGCCCTCCCCGTCCGGTTCGCCCTGCCAGCCGCGCTCGACCTCGTCGGCAAGGCGGTCGAGGCGATTGCCGACGCGGGTGATGATGGTGCCAACCCGTTCGGGATCGTCGATCGCCTCGGGAATGAGGCCGCCGACAATGGCGGTCTGCTCGACCAGGGTCCGGTTGTACTTGGTGTTGAGCTGCTCGATGCCGTGCACCAGAACGCGGGCCTGCTCGGCGATCTGCATGAGATCGGCGCCGGCATGGGAGACACCGTCGCGGGTGGTGAACACCGCATCCTCGAGACCGACATTGAGCAGATAGTCCTCAAGCGCCCGCTCGTCCTTGAGATATTGCTCGGAAGCGCCACGCTTGATCTTATAAAGCGGCGGCTGGGCGATGTAGAGATAGCCGTTCTCGATGATCTCGGGCATCTGCCGGTAGAAGAAGGTCAGCAACAGGGTGCGGATATGGGCGCCGTCGACGTCGGCGTCCGTCATGATGATGATCTTGTGATACCGCGCCTTCTCGATATCGAATTCCTCGCGGCCGATGCCGGTGCCAAGGGCAGTGATCAGCGTGCCGACCTGATCCGAGCTCAGCATGCGGTCGAACCGGGCCCGTTCGACATTGAGGATCTTGCCGCGCAGGGGCAGCACGGCCTGGGTGGCGCGGTCGCGCCCCTGCTTGGCCGAACCGCCGGCCGAATCGCCCTCGACCAGGAAGACCTCGGACTTGGCCGGGTCGCGCTCCTGGCAGTCGGCGAGCTTGCCGGGCAGAGACGAGATTTCGAGCGCCGACTTGCGCCGCGTCAGCTCGCGGGCCTTGCGCGCCGCCTCGCGGGCGGCGGCGGCCTCGGCCACCTTGCCGACGACCGTCCTGGCTTCGGTGGGGTGTTCCTCGAACCACTGCCCGAGCCGGTCGTTGACGACGCTCTCGACCACCGGGCGAACCTCGGAGGATACGAGCTTGTCCTTGGTCTGGGAGGAGAATTTCGGATCCGGCACCTTGACCGACAGGACCGCCGTCAGCCCCTCGCGGGAATCGTCGCCGGTCAGGGAAACCTTTTCCTTCTTGAGGATGCCGGAGGATTCGGCATAGCCCGTCACCTGCCGCGTCAGCGCCCCGCGAAATCCGGCCAGATGGGTGCCGCCGTCGCGCTGCGGGATGTTGTTGGTGAAGCACAATACGTTCTCGTGGTAGCTGTCGTTCCACCACAGCGCCACCTCGACGGTGATGTCGTCCTTTTCCTGGGAAAAATAGATCGGATCGACGATCAGCGGCGATTTGGTCTTGTCGAGATAGCGAACGAACGCCTCGAGCCCGCCCTCGTAGTGCAGTTCCACCTCTTCCGGCTCGGGATGCCTCAAATCGCGCAGGACGATCCTGACACCCGAATTCAGGAAGGCGAGTTCGCGCAAGCGGTGTTCAAGCGTCTTGAAGTCGAACTCGACCATGGTGAAGGTGTCGAGCGAAGGCAAAAAGGTGATCTCGGTGCCCGAGCGGCCCTCATGGGTGCCGGGCTGCCGGCTCGGCGTGTAGCTGCCGACTTGCTTGAGCGGCTCGACGGCATCGCCATGAGCAAAGCTCATCTCGAAGATCTTGCCGTTGCGGCGGATGGTGAGCTTGAGCCAGCTCGACAGGGCGTTGACCACCGAAACGCCGACGCCGTGCAGCCCGCCCGAGACCTTGTAGGAATTCTGGTCGAATTTGCCGCCGGCATGCAGCTGGGTCATGATGACCTCGGCCGCCGAAACGCCTTCCCCGTGGTGGATGTCGGTCGGGATGCCGCGGCCGTTGTCGATGACCGTTGCCGAACCGTCGGCGTTGAGGGTGACGGTGATCAGATCGGCGTGGCCGGCCAGCGCCTCGTCGATGGAGTTGTCGACGACCTCGTAGACCATGTGGTGCAGGCCCGAGCCGTCGTCGGTGTCACCGATATACATGCCGGGGCGTTTTCTGACCGCATCCAGGCCTTTGAGGACCTTGATCGAGTCGGCGCCGTATTCACGGTCTTCGGTGGATTGTTCTTCGCTCATGAAGCCTTCGAATCAGCTGGATTTCCGCCACATAGAGTACTAGCCGAACATGGGTGTGTTCCCAAGCGAAATGGGTCTTTTTCGCTAGAATGCAAGGGTTTGACGGCGAATTCAGGGCCCGGACAACAGGGCGCCGGTCTGAACCGAAAACCGCGCCGCATTCCGGGCCGAGACGAACAGATCCGGATCGGTTCCGGTCATCCAGCACTGGGAGCCAAGCGCGTCGAGCGCGGCGAAAAGGGCGCCCCGGCGCGCCGGGTCGAGATGGGCGGCGATTTCGTCGAGCAGAAGGATCGGCACGATGCCGGTCCGGTCGGCAACGAGACGCGCATGGGCCAGGATCAGCCCGATCAGGAGCGCCTTCTGCTCGCCGGTCGAGCACAGCGATGCCGGCATGGATTTCTGGGCATGGGCGACCTCGAAATCGACCCGGTGCGGCCCGATCGCCGTCCGGCCGGCCGCCGCATCGAGGCCGCGCGACACCCGCCAGCGCGACAGGAACTGGGCCTCGAGCCCGCGCGAGGTCCCGGCCGGCGCTTCGTCCTCGAACAGCGGCGACAGCGCCAGTTGCGCGGCGGGAAAGGCATCGTGGTCGATGCCCTGGCGGGCCAGCGCCTCGAGACGGGCGACCGTATCGATGCGGGAAAAATGCAGCGCCGTGGCGTATTCGGCCATCTGGGTTTCGACTGCGTCGAGCCAGAGCGGGTCGCCGTTCTCGGCCAGAAGCCTGTTGCGCTGGCGCATGGCGTTTTCGAAATCGGCGACCGAGCCGCCGTGGCCGGGAATGAGGGTCATCACCAGCCGGTCGAGAAAGCGCCGCCTATCGCCGGCGGGGCCGCGGAAGAGCCCGTCCATGTCCGGGGTCAGCCACAACAGGCGCACATAGGCGGTCATGTCCTCGACGGCGCCGGCCGGCGCGCCGTTGATCCTGACCCTTCGAGCCATGCCGCCGGCGACCAGACCGGTGCCGATATCGACCGGCCCGTCCGGGGTCTCGATCGTTGCCGCCACCGCCCAGGGCTGATCGGCGCCGAGCTGCATCAGCGTCTCGAACGGCGCCCGCCTCAGCCCCCGCCCCGGCGCCAGGAGCGACACGGCTTCCAGAAGATTGGTCTTGCCCGACCCGTTCGGCCCGGTCAGCACCACGTGCCGGGCGTCGAGATCGAGCGCGGCGGTGGCGTAGTTGCGGAAATGGGAAAGGCGGAGGCGGGAGATATGAGGCATGGGTTGGATGGTTGGGAGTGAATAGTCAGCAGTGAGCAGTTTTCAGTGCAGCCAGCGGCAAGGCATTCTACTCACTAGCGACTACCGACCACTCACTCCTACACCCGCATCGGCATCAGCACATAGAGCGCCTGGCTGTCATCCTCTTCCTCGACCAGGGTCGGCGAGCCGGAATCGTTGAACAGGAAAACCGCGTTCTCGGTGCGGATCTGGGAGATGATATCGAGCAGATAGCGGGCATTGAAGCCGATCT
>CAZKTH010000202.1:0-6855 GCA_964555575.1 uncultured Devosiaceae bacterium
GAAGGATGCGACGACAAGAACATGGAGCGGCGAAGCGATTCAACCTGAACGCGCGCCGCTCCAGCGCAAAGGCGTTCTGATGGAATCGCCACCTGCTTCCTTCCCCCTTGTGGAGAGGGAAGCACGGGCACCGTTTCAGACGGACACAACCCGACAGGGTCCATCGCACGTTGCTCTGGCCGGAGGGCGCTTTGACCCGCATTGCCACGCTCCCTCCCTCCGAAATCGGCAAAACCCACCCCATATAGGGAATGAAGGGTGGGGTTGGTCACCAGGCCGGCATGCCCCCAATCGGCCGGCGAAGAATCTTGCTCCGCCCTCTTGACAAACCGATCGACCCATCCATCTATGTTAATGTTATTAACATTCACGCCAAAGGAGGCCGTTGTGGAAATTGCCGCCAAATTGGACGAGTGGGGCAGGGGTGCCTGGATCGCGGTGATGATCGTCGCCTTCGTGGTGTTCTGGCCCGCCGGGCTAGCCTTGCTGGTCTACATGATATGGAGTGGAAGAATGGGTTGCAGACACCATTACTGGGACGAGAGCATGAAGGATGAATTTCGCAAGCGCCGCGAAGAGATGCGCGATGAATGGCGGTCCCGCCGCGAGGAATGGCACCAGGCGAAGCGCGCTTGGCGCGACGAGATGAAGGATCACTGGCACGCCAGTCGGCGCGCGACCGAGTCGAGCGGCAACGCCGCCTTCGACGAATACAAGGCCGAAACGCTGAAGCGCCTCGAGGACGAGCAGGCCGAATTCGACGATTTCCTCGCCAATCTCAGAAAGGCGCGCGACAAGGCCGAGTTCGACCAGTTCATGCAGTCCCGCAATTCGGCGCCCAAGACCCAGACACCGCCCGAACCGGCGCCGGAATCGGCCCCCGAGCAGAAGTCCGAAACCGATCAGGAAAATCCGGGGCCCTACTCGGCCTGACCTCCGAACCATCCGTTCGATCCCATGCAGCGCCGCCCGCCCCGACGGGCGGCGTTTTCGTGCCGTGTTGAATGTGGATGGCGGCTCGGCTAACACGTTCCGTCATTGGGGAGCATCGCATGACCGCCGACATCGAGGACAGGAAGGCCCGCGCATCCGCCTGGTTCCGGGAGCTGCGCGACAATATCTGCGCCGATTTCGAAACGCTCGAAGATGAGGTCGCCGGCCCCGTCTTCGACCGCGCGCCGGGGCGTTTCGTCCGGCAAGCCTGGACACGCGAGGGCGGCGAGGGCGGCGGCGAGATGTCGATGCTCAAGGGACGCCTGTTCGAAAAGGCGGGCGTTCACATCTCGACCGTTTCCGGGGCGTTCCCGCCCGATTTTGCCGGGCAGATTCCCGGCGCCGACACCGATCCGCGCTTCTGGGCCTCGGGCATATCGCTGATCGTTCATCCGCGTTCGCCGCATGTGCCGGCGGTCCACATGAACACGCGGATGATCGTCACCTCCAGATGGTGGTTCGGCGGCGGTGCCGACCTGACCCCGGTGCTCGATCGCCGCCGCACCCAGCAGGATCCGGATACGATCGATTTCCATGCGGCGATGAAGGCCGCTTGCGACGCCCACGCCCAGATCGACTACGACGCCTGCAAGGACTGGTGCGACCGCTATTTCTTCCTGAAACACCGCAACGAACCGCGCGGTGTTGGCGGCATTTTCTATGATCAGCTGAATTCCGGCGACTGGGACGCCGATTTCGCCTTCACCCAGGATGTCGGACGGGCCTTCCGTGCCATCTATCCGGCGCTGGTGCGGCGCAATTTCGACAAGTCCTGGACCGAGGCCGAGCGCGAGGAACAGCTTGTCCGGCGCGGCCGCTATGTCGAATTCAATCTCCTTTATGATCGCGGCACCATGTTCGGTCTCAGAACCGGCGGCAATGTCGGAGCCATTCTGTCCTCCATGCCGCCCGAAGTGAAATGGCCCTGAAGCCCCGGAACCGGTGCGACGCTAAGTCATTGCGTAAATTGATCGATATCATCGACACGTCTTCGCCATTCTTGTCTGTTCTAGTGTTGAAAACGCCAATAACCGCAGGAGGTGAAAATGAAGACGTTCAAATGCGGCTCCCTGGTTCCAGGTTGCGATTGGCACACCCAGAACGAGGACGAAGCGGAAGTGGTCCGCCGCGCCGTCGAGCATCTCAAGATCGCCCATGAAGAGCAGACCGTCCGCCCCAACATGGTGGAGCTCATCAAGGAGCGGATCACGGACGAGCCTTCCGTCTGATCTCCTGACCGGACCGCATCGGCCCGGAATTCAATCCCGCGGCCGCCTGGCCAGCGCCAGCAATTCGTCGCGCGTCAGCGCGTAGCCGCTGTTGATCCAGGCGGCTTCCAGTCGTGACATCAGGGCACCGAGATCCGGCCCCGGCGCAAAGCCGTGGCCGAGCAGCGTTGCGCCCGAAATCGGAAAGTCCGGCGGTGCGTAGGCGGCAAGCTTTTGTCGTATCGCCCGCGCCTCTGCATCCGGCCAGTCCGCTTCGGCGGCGGCGACATCCGAAGCTGCATCGCCCAAATCGGCGAAGCGATAGGCCGCTTCGGCCAAACGGTCCGCGGCGATCAGCCCGGCGGCCTGGCCGACCGACTGCGCCTGTCTGACCAGGGCATTGGAAAGCCGCCAGCGCGATTTGAGGGCGTCGAGTCCGTCCGATCCGGTGAGGAGCGCCAGCCTGCCGGCAAGCCCCGGAACTTCGGCGATCCGCTCGTAGTGGCGCAGCCTGTCCAGGGTCCGGCCGTCAATGTCGAGGATGCCCGCCTCGGTCATGGCGGTGAGCGTTCTGGCGCATTTCGGCAGGGCAAGGATGCGGGTCATCTCGTGGCCGATCCGTTCGGCCGACAGCCGCCCGAGCGTGCCCGCGGCGGCAATGGACGCCTTCAGTCCTGCCGGGTCGAAAACCTCGCCGCCATGGCTGGCGGAAAAGCGGAAGAAGCGGAAGACCCTCAATCGGTCCTCGGCGATCCGTGTCGCCGCATCGCCGATGAAGCGCACCCGCCCGGCCAGACAGTCCTCGAGCCCGTCCAGGGGATCGCGCAGTTCGCCATCCGCGCTGCAGTAAAGGGCATTGAGGGTGAAATCGCGCCTTTTGGCATCCTCGGCCCAGTCTGTGCCGAAACGCACCACGGCATGGCGTCCGTCGGTCTCGACATCGTGCCGCAATGTCGTCACTTCAAAGCTTTTCTCGTCGAAAGCCAGCGTCATCGTGCCGAAATCGATGCCGGTCGGGATGGCGGCGATGCCATGGGCCCGGGCACGCGTTGCGACCTCTTCGGGCAGCAGCGTGGTGGCCAGATCGATCTCGGTGCCGGCGCTCCGGCTGCCCAGAAGCGTGTCGCGTACGGCGCCGCCGACAATGAGCGTTGTAGCGCCTTCGCCATCGAGCGCGGCAAGGATCTTGCGCAAAGGCGCCGATTTGAGCCAGGGCGCCGCCCTGAGGCGCACCAGCGCTTCGCTTTTTTCGCTCATGCCGCGTCCTTTCTGAGCGTCAGCTCGAAAAAGCGCCGAGTCAGATTGCCGGTGATGCCCCAGATCGTGTGCCCCTCGAAATCAATCTGCCAGGTCGAATGGGTCACACCTTGCCGCTCGGTCCGGTAGGTCACATAGCTCTCGGGTCGGGCGATGACTGCGAGCGGCACTTCGAACAATTCGGAGACCTCGTTCGGATCCGGCACGAAAGGGGCACGCGGCCTGACCGCCGCCACCACCGGGGTGATGAGATAGTTGGTTCCGGTGAAATAGGCCGGCAGATAGCCGAGCACCTCGGCGTCCCCGGGCTCGAGCCCGACTTCCTCCCTGGCTTCGCGCAAGGCCGCCGCCGCCGGGCTGCTGTCGCCCGGCTCGAGCTTGCCGCCCGGAAAGGCGACCTGGCCGGAATGCGACCTGAGGGCCGAGGAACGCCGGGTATAAACGACGAAATAGCCCTCATCCCGTTCGACAAGCGCGATCAGCACCGCCGCCGGCACCGGCTCGGACGCATGCGGCACTTCCGGCAGCCAGTCGGGCCTGAGATCGAGCGCGGCATCGTCGAGCACCTCCGGCGTCGACATCAGCCGCCTTTTTATGTCAGCGATTGGCTCCCGCCAGCCGTCCACGCTTGGTCTCCCTCAGCGCTCTCATTGATGAACGCGGCAACCTCGCCGGAAAGCCGCACAGCCAGCGTCGAATCGGCAGCATGAACCAGAACGCGCGCCGGGTCGACCGGCCCGGGAAATCCGATGGCACCGCGTGTTGTCGGTACGAAACCCAGGGGGCCGTAATAGGGCGGATCGCCTACCAGCAGCACGAATTCGCCCTTTTCCCGCGCCAGCGCCTCGCGCGTGACGGCGCGCACCAGCGCCCTGGCGGCGCCGCGGTTGCGAAAATCCGGGTCGGTGGCGAGCGGTCCGAGCAGATAGCCGTTGATGCCGCCGATCGAGATCGGCGTCATCAGCACCGAAGAGACCCGCTCGCCGCCGATTTCGGCGATACGGGAAAGGCTCTTGTCGACGGGGAAGCGTTCACGGACGCGGAAGGCGGCGCGGGCGAAGCGGCCCGGCCCGAAGGCCAGTTCCTGCAGATGTTCCACCCACCGGTCGTCGTTCGGCGTTGCGGGACGGATACTGATCTCGGTCGGGGCGAGGGGCACGGCCATTGGGGCCGCCACAGTGGAAGGCTCGGTCATCGGTTGGGTCCAGGATGGGAACGAAAAAGGCAAAGCGACGTCGTAAGCCATTGGCGGCTCATCGGACTCGTCGGTTTTCCCTGTTCACCCTGGTCATGCCGGGAACCTCTTCACATCAGGCGGCGAGGCTTCTAGCAGAAGCGCGTGCGGAGGTAAATCGGCCAGGAGGGCGCAAAGGAAAAAAGGTCGCGTGAGCGATGCCCGTTCGCACGCCGCTTCGCATTGCACCGATCCGCTGAACAGATTGTTTCCCGGCGCGGCCTTGGCCGGGCGCCGCGGGCTTCTATCTGTAAGGAAAGTGCAAAAAAGGACGGATGATGGGCTTTCTGATCGATGGCAAATGGACGACCGACGGCGCGGTCTTCGCCTCCAAAAGCGGCTATTTCAAGCGCGCCAGCAGCCGTTTCCGCAACTGGGTGACCCCGGACGGCAGCCCCGGCCCTTCGGGCGAGGGCGGATTCCCGGCCGAAGCCGGGCGCTATCACCTTTATGTCGCCCTCGCCTGTCCCTGGGCCCACCGCACCCTGATCTTCAGAAAGCTCAAGGGGCTCGAGGAACTGGTCACCCTGTCCGTCGTGGCGCCGAAAATGCCCGACGAACACGGCTGGATGTTCACCGGCAAAAACGGATCGACAAGCGATCCGGTGAATGGTGCCGACGATCTCTGGCAGGTCTATGCCGCCGCCGACCCGCACTTTTCCGGCCGTGCCACCGTGCCGGTGCTGTGGGACAAGAAGCGCCGCACCATCGTCTCGAACGAGAGCTCCGAGATCATCCGCATGTTCAATTCGGCCTTCGACAAGCTGACCGGCAATGATCTCGATTTCTACCCGCAGGCACTTGCCGCCGAGATCGATGCGGTCAATGCCCGCGTCTATGACGAGGTCAACAATGGCGTCTACAAAGCCGGCTTCGCCACGGCGCAGGCCGCCTATGACGAAGCGGTCACCGCCCTGTTCGCGGCGCTAGACTGGCTGGAGGCGCGGCTGCAAGGCCATGACTATCTGGTCGGCGACCGGCTGACCGAGGCGGATTGGCGGCTGTTCACCACGCTCGTGCGGTTCGACGCGGTCTATTACGGGCATTTCAAATGCGATCGTCGCCGCATCGCCGACTACAAGAACCTGTCGCGTTATCTCAAGCGCCTCTACGACTATCCCGGCATCGCCGAGACCGTCGATATCGAGGCGATCCGCACCCACTATTACTGGAGCCATACCGCGATCAATCCGCACCGCATCATACCGATCATGCCGGAACTGAGCTTCCTGAAAGGCAAGCAGGCGCCCCCGGAACAAGCGGAGTCCGTCCCTTCGACCGGAGTCAGACCCGTAGCCTAAGCGGACTCGTCTTCCAGCGGACACATGGTGTCGACGACGTCATCCATCGTCTCGAAGAAATGATCGGGACGGCGGTCCTTGAGAATGGAGGACGCGGCATAGCCCCAGGCGACCGCGCCGGCGGCGACGCCGGCTTCGTGTGCCGCCTTGACGTCGCGTTCCTCGTCGCCGATGGCCAGGGTCCGGGCGGGATCGGCCTTGAGTGCCCTGAACGCTTCGCGAAACTTCCTGGACTTGCCAAAAGCCTTGGCGCCGCAGGCGAAATAGTCGAAACGGGCGCTGATTTCCGGTCCGAGAATACGCCTGACATTGGCTTCCGAATTGGAGGAAACCATGGCCAGGATGATACCCGCCCTATCCAGACGCGCCAGCATGTCTGCAACGCCGTCGAACACGGTGATCTGCTCCCAGTCCTCGGCGACGCGCTTGTGCAGATGGCGGGCGATTATCGGAATCTTCCATCTCGGCACGCCGAGCGTCTTGAGCACGGTCAGGCTGTCCTCGCCGCGCAGGCGCTCATATTCTTCCGCGTCCACCTTGCGGAAGGAATAGCGATCGGCAAGCGAATCGAGGATTCCCTTGAACCAGGGCGCGGAATTGGCCAGCGTGCCGTCGAAGTCGAAAATGGCAAGGTCGTAGCGGTTCAAGATCAGTGCCTAACTCAGTCTCGCCATACCCGGGCTTTCGGCCGCTCGCCGAAAATCTCCTCGATCTTGGCCCGCGTCGCCTTGCTGGTATCGTCGGGCAACTTATGCCGGTCGTACCATTGGCAGTCGATGATTTCGTGATTGGGCCTGAATGGCACGGCCAGATCAAAAGCGCGGCAAACATAAAGGACAATGTGGTCGCGATGTGGCGGCAG
>CAZKTH010000203.1:0-6851 GCA_964555575.1 uncultured Devosiaceae bacterium
AGAACAAATGCTGCCCGAATTGCGGCGTCGGCGCTCTCACCCTCACCCGCCCTTCGGGCACCCTCTCCCGTCAAGGGAGAGGGAAACACGGTTGAGCCGGTACCGTTTTCTTCTCCCTTTGTCGGAGAAAGTGACGCCCGCGGGTCGCGTGGCGCCCGAGGACAGACGTGGCGCCGGATGAGGGGACCACCGCTTTCGCGATAATGTGAAGCTGACAAAAGAAGCGGACATTGCCCACCACAAGGACGCGGGCCACCGATCCGGAACCGGATCACAAGCCGGGGTGAGCGCCGATTTCGGACCGCAGCCAAATGACGCAGCGGTTCGGTTGCGGGAGGACGCCGTCGCGCGCATCCCGGACCGCCTCGAGGCCGGATTGCCAGGATCGCCTGCGCGCCAGGGCGCGCATGGCTTTGATGCGGCTCAATCCGCCGGCGGCAAGACCGGCTGTGTCCGGTTCGGTGAAAAATGCCGGCCACGCGATCTGTCAATTCACTGGAAAACAACAATTATATCGCGCCTTGAGCGAGGAAGGCACCATAGGGGCGCATTGCCGTAGCGGCGATTTGGTGCGTGCCTTGGCACCGCAATGCGGCATTTGTTTCGTTGCACCCGACCGGACTTCTCGTCCCCGACGAGCCCGCAAATCGCTTCCCGGAGGACGCCGGAGCGAATGACCAGCCCGTCCCGACCCGATGCGGCGCTGCTTTATTGCCGGATTGACGCAGAACGGCATCTTCGGAAGATGGCGGAGACACTTGGAGGAGACAAACACCATGATCCGTATGACACATCTCGCCGCGGCCGTGCTCGCGCTCGCCGCCATGACCGGCACAGCCCCGGCGCAGGACTGGCCCAATGACGCGCTTCACGTCTATGTCGGTTTCCCGGCCGGCTCGTCGCCCGACACCATCGCCCGTCTGATTGCCGATCCGCTCGCCGAGGCGCTCGGCCAGCCGGTCGTGGTCGACAACAAGCCTGGCGCCGGCGGCGTCATCGGTGTGCAGCAGATGCTGGTGCACAAGGACGACGGTCTGAGCTTCGGGGTCACCATCAACGGTCCGCTGACCACCGCGCCGCGGATGATCGACGATCTCGGCTACGATCCCGCGACCGACATCGCCCCGGTCAACCTTATCGCCACCAGCCCGCTGGTTCTGGCGGTCGCCGCCAGCTTCCCGGCCGATTCGATCGCCGAATTCATCGACATGGCCAAAGCCGATCCAGGTGCCATCACCTACGGCTCGGTCGGACACGGCTCGGGCGCCCATCTGACCGCCGAGCTCTTCTCCATGGATGCCGGCATCGAGATGCTGCACGTGCCGTTTTCAAGCTATGCCGAGGTCACCACCTCGATCATGGGCGGCGAGATCGATTGCGGCTTCATGGCGGTTTCGGCCGCCCTGCCGCATGTCATGGCCGGCAAGATGAAGATGCTCGGCATCACCTCGCTTCAGCCCTTCCCGCAGGTGCCCGACGTGCCGGTGATCGCCGGCCAGGCCGGCATGCCCGCCGACTTCCGCGCCGAATTGTGGGATGCCTTCATCGCCCCGGCCGGCACCGATCCGGCGGTCATTGCGAAGCTCAACACGGAGATCGACCGGATCATTCAGACCAAGGCGGTCAAGGACAAGCTCCTCGCCATGGGCTGGAAGGTGACGCCCGGCACGCCGCAGGATCTGGCCGACCGCATCGTCGCCGACACCAGGGTCTGGGGCCGGGTACTCGACCGCATCGATGCCGCCAAATAGGCCGAACGCCTTTCGAGCCGCTGCGCCGGGCTTTCGCCTGCGCTGCGGCTCCGAACCTTGTCTTGCCGCGTTTCCGGGCGGATAACCGGCTGAAAAAACGGGAACCGCTTGAGGGAACGGATGCAGCGCGACACACACGATCTGATGTGGGGCGGTCTGCTCGCCCTGCTTGGCGTTGCCGTCGCGGCCTATGCCGCGATGCATTACGATCTGGGCACGCCGAGGCGCATGGGGCCGGGCTTCTTCCCCGTCGGACTCGGCGTCGTTCTGGCCGGGCTCGGGGTGAGCATCGCCGTTTCGGCCTGGTGGCGCACGGCCCGGCAAAACCCCTTCGCCTGGCGCGAAACCCTGGCGATTTCCGTGGCGCTGCTCGGCTTCGGGCTGATGCTCGACCGCATCGGCATTGTCGTCACGACACTGGCGACGGTGCTCATCGCCAGTTCGGTCGCGCCGCACAAGGGCCTGGTCTGGCGGCTGGTGCTCGCCGCCGCGATCACGGCGCTGACCTGGGCGATCTTCATTCTCGCCCTGAAAATGCCCATCCCCGTCTGGCCGCGGGGCCTGTGAGATGACGGCCCTGGACGGCCTCCTGCACGGGCTCGGCGTTGCCTTGCAACCCTCCATCCTCATCTATTCCCTGTTCGGGGCGTTCCTGGGCACCTTTGTCGGTGTGCTGCCCGGCATCGGCGCCATGGCGGCGATCACCCTGTTGCTGCCGATCACCTATTACATCTCGCCCGAGGCGGCGATCGTCATGCTCGCCGGGGTCTATTACGGCGCCCAGTATGGCGGAGCGGTCGCCTCGATCCTTCTGAAGCTCCCCGGTACGCCGCAATCGGTGGTGACCACGCTCGACGGCTATCCGCTCGCCCGGTCGGGCCGGGCCGGCCTGGCACTGTTCACCTCGATGATCTCGTCCTTTTCCGGATCGATGCTCGGCATCTTCGTCCTCGTGCTTCTGGCGGGCTGGCTGTCGCAGGTCGCCACGGCCTTCGGCGCCGCCGACTATGCGGCGATGATGATCATGGGCCTGGTCGCCGCCTCGACCATCAGCTCGTCGCGGCCGGACAAGAACCTCGCCATGGTGATACTCGGGCTGATCCTCGGGCTCATCGGCACCGACGTGAACTCGGGCGTGCAGCGCTTCACCTTCGGGCAGACCGAACTGCTCGACGGGCTCAACCTGGTGGCGCTGGCAATGGGGCTGTTCGGCGTCGCCGAGGTGATCAACAATATCGACAATGCCGACCGCCATGCACGGCCGGATCGGGTGAAACTGCGTTCGCTCGTGCCCCGCTGGCACGAGTTGCGGCGCCTGCCCGGGCCGATCCTCAGGGGCACCAGCATCGGCAGCTTCTTCGGAGCGCTGCCGGGGACCGGATCGACGATCTCGTCCTTCCTCGCCTATGCGCTCGAAAGGCGGGTCTCGCGCACGCCCGAGCGCTTTGGCGAAGGCCAGATGGAGGGCATCTCGGCACCGGAAGCGGCCAACAACTCCGCCTCGATCACCGCCTTCGTGCCGACGCTGACCCTCGGCATCCCCGGCGATCCGATCATGGCGCTGATGCTCGGCGCCCTCGTCATCCACGGCGTCCAGCCCGGCCCGCAAATGCTCGAGGCGCGGCCCGACATGTTCTGGGGGCTCGTGGTCAGCTTCGGCATCGGCAATCTGTTCCTGTTGATCCTCAACCTGCCACTGATCGGCATCTGGGTGTCGATGCTGCGCATCCCGTTCCGCTGGCTCTACCCGGCCATCATCGTCTTCATCTGTCTCGGCGTTTATTCGGTGCGTGGATCGAGCCTGGACATCGCCATGGTGGCAGGCATCGGCATCGTCGGCCACGCGCTGTCGCGGGCGCGCTTCAACCCGGCCCTGTTGTTGCTGGGCTTCGTCCTCGGTCCGCTGATCGAGACCAATCTCAGACGGGCGATGCTGATCTCGCGCGGCGATCCGATGGTGTTCCTCGAACGCCCGATATCCTGCGCCTTTGTCCTGGCGACACTGGTTCTGATCTTCATGCCGGTTGTCAAAATGCTGCAAGGCAGGCTGCTCGGCAGGTGAGGCCGCATTCGTCTCGGTTCAGCCGACTGCTCTGCGAAACAGCAGCCGGCAACAGGTCGCGGAGAAACGATGTCGGCTTTGAGCCGGAAGGCGCACGCATTGGCGCAGGAGACCGGTGCAAATGCCGGTCTCGGAACCGGGGATGTCGAGGCGCCGCCTCGTCCGCTCCGGTCGGCCCGAGAAACCCCTTGCCGTTGCGTCAGGGCACGCGAAACCACCAGCCGCCTGTGTCCGAACCGACGCCGGCCTGTCGGGAAACGGATACCGGGCCCGCTTGCGGCAGGCCCGGTATCTTTTTCGTTATTGATATTCGGCCGCGTTTTCCTTGGTGACGAGCACCGTGCCGGTATCGACCCAGGCATCGACCGTGCCGCCGTCCTTCAGCGTCTTCAGCGCATCCATGGAAAACGCTCCCATGTTGTAGGGAGCCTGGGCGATGGTCGCCGACATCTCGCCGGCAAGGATCGACTTGGCCGCGTCCGGATTGGCATCGAATCCGACAACCGTCACCTGATCGAGCATCGCCGCGTTCTTCAGCGCTTCGGTGGCGCCGAGCGCCATGTTGTCGTTGGAGCCGAAGATCGCCTTGATGTTCGGGTTGCCGGTGATGATGTTCTCGGTGACGGAAAGCGCCTTGGCGCGGTCCCAATCGGCCGGCTGCGCCGCGACCACATTGAGCCCGCAGGCTTTCAGTCCGGCCTCCGAGCCCTTGGCGCGGGCCTGTCCGGTGGACTGGGTGATGATGCCCTGCAGGATCGCCACATCGGACCCCGCCGGAACGTTGTCGCAGATGTATTTCGCGGCAATCGCGGCGCCGGCTTCGTTGTTGGTGCCGATGAAGCTGACCCCCTCATTGATGCCCTTGGTGTCCACGAACACGACCGGTATGCCGGCGGCACGGGCCGCATCGACCACCGGAGCCAGAGCGTTCGGATCGGTCGGAGCGATGGCCAGCCCATCGATCCCGGCCGCGATCTGGTCTTCGACCTGGGCGATCTGCGCCTGCACATCGCTTTCCTGCGGCGGAGCCAACACGATCAGATCGACCCCGAGTTTGGCCGCTTCCTCGGTCGCGCCCTTTTCCACGGCGGCCCAGAACGGATTTCCCGCTCCCGGTCCCTTCATCGCCAGCACGAAGGTTTCGGCGGATACCGCACTCGTCAGTGCAAGGACCGAGACGGCTGCAAGCAGTGCTATTCTCATTGTATTCCCTCCCATTTCGGTCTCCAGAATTGAGCTCGGGGCGCGCGCGAGACCGGACGCCCGCCCGGAAGCCCGGTTCAGCTTCTGACGGCGGCACGCCGGCGGATCACGTCCAGATAGACCGCGGCGATGATGACGAAGCCGATCAGCACCTGTTGCCAGAACACGGAAACATTGTTGAGGTTGAGTCCGTTGCGCAGAAAACCGATGATCAGCACGCCGGCGAGCACGCCAAACACGCTGCCGCGACCGCCGAAAAACGACGCGCCGCCGATGATGACCGCCGCAATGGCGTCGAGTTCGGCGCCGATGCCGGCATTGGGGAAGCCGGAATCGGTGCGCCCGGCGAGCAGCAGACCGGCGAGTCCCACGAACAGGCCGCAGATCATGTAGACATAAACCAGCACCTTGTTGACATTCACGCCCGAAACGCGCGCTGCCTCGGGATTTCCGCCAATCGCATAGATATGACGGCCCATATCGGTATGGGTCAGGAAGAACCACAGCCCGAACGCTGCGACGGCAACGATGATCAGGCTCGTTGGCAGGCCCGAAGGCGGCGGAAAAACGCCAAAATCATATACTTTCTGCCCGGCATAGCGGACCTGGGGCGACAAGCCGGAGACCGGCGCACCGCCCGTGATGAGATTGGTGAGACCGCGGGCGATGTTGAGGGTGCCGAGCGTCATGATGAACGGATGGGGCAGATGCAGCCAGGTCAGGCCGACGCCGTTGAACCAGCCGGCCGCGATGCCCACCAGCGGGGCCACGAGGATGACCAGCGGCCAGGGCAGGTGCAGAGCAACGTCGGCCAGCGCCATCGACACCATCGCCAGCGCCATCACCGATCCGACGGAAAGATCGATGCCGGCGGTGAGGATCACCACGAACATGCCGAGCGCCAGAAGCGCCGCCGAAGCGTTCTGCTTGACGATGTTGGAAAGGTTCCTGACGCTCAGGAACACATCCGGCTTGGTCCAGTACAAAAACGCCATGATCAGGACCAGGATGACCACGATCCCGTAGGAATCGAGGAAGCGGGCGAGCTTGGGATGTCCGGAAACTTGCATCTCAGTGAACCCTGTCATGCGCCAGTTTTTCGGCGTGGCCCTTTGTGCCCATGATCCAGCCGATCACCTCGTTGCGGTTGGTGTCGGCAATCGGCGCCTCGGCGAAATTGGTGCCCTGGTAGAGCGCCATGATGCGGTCGCAGGCGTAGAAGATGTCATCCATGCGATGCGAGATGAGGATCACCGCCACGCCGTGCTCCTTCAGGCTCCTGACCAGATCGAGCACCTTGCCGACCTCCTTGATCGCCAGCGCCGCGGTCGGCTCGTCCATGATCACGAGCTTGGCGTTGAAGGCGGTGGCGCGGGCAACGGCCACGGCCTGGCGCTGGCCGCCGGACAGATCCTCGACGTTCTGGTCGATCGATTTCACCTCAATCTGCAGCTTTTCGAGATGATCGCGCGCCATTTGCCGTGCCCGTTCGCGGTCCAGCAGGGTCAGGCCGCCGAACCTGCGTCCCGGTTCGCGGCCGAGATAGATGTTCTCGAAGATCGGCATGTTTCCGGCGAGCGCCAGGTCCTGATAGACCATCTCGATCCCGGCAAGCCGTGCCTCGCGCGGCGAAGCAAAGCGCACCGGCTTGCCCTCGTGGAAAAGCCGGCCCTCACTGGGCGGAAACAGGCCGGAGAGGATCTTCATCAAGGTCGACTTGCCGGCGCCGTTGTCGCCGACCACGCCGAGCACCTCGCCCCTCTCGACGTGGAAGTTCACATCGCTCAGCGCCGTCAGTGCGCCGAAATATTTCGCAATGCCTTTGGCTTCAAGCA